>NZ_JAQIFT010000017.1:0-36277 GCF_027857615.1 Holtiella tumoricola | reverse complement strand
CTAAAGAACAATAAGTATTATATCTTATTTCTTTACTTATGTCAATAACTTTTTAAGCTTGTCCATTTTAATGAATTAAAATGGCGGAGAAGGAGGGATTCGAACCCTCGCGCCGGTTACCCGACCTATACCCTTAGCAGGGGCACCTCTTCGGCCAACTTGAGTACTTCTCCGAATTATAAATAAGTTATTTAGTTGCGTTGTTTTTACTTTCGTTCCCTCAACGCAAGATTTATGATACCAATTAATTTGCTATATGTCAACCCTTTTTATTATTTTTCTATTTTTATTTTGTAACCTTCTTGATCTTACTTGTATTTCATAGGCTTTTGGGTATTTTAACTTTTCTTTTTTATTACTTCGTTAGCCTTTTATCTCTACAAATCTATTTTCTTTTTTAACTTTTCTTATAATAAAAGCTATCTTCTTCTCTTCTCTATCTTTTAATTATTTTAATTATAATTTCTTATTCTACTCTTTATAATATAATGTTTCTCTTTATATGTTAAAAATGCATCTCTTATCTATTACTGATTAAAATAAATGTATTCTAATTTATAGCTCCCCCCTATTCTATTAATTTTTACATGCTTGCCTAATTTAAAACTATATTGAAAACAAATAAAAAAAGATAGCACCTTTAGGATTTCTCTAGAGGTACTATCTTTTGTAGTTGGAATATCGGTTCATTAATAAAAAAGTTTGAAAATATTTACCCTTTTACCCCTATAAAAAAGTTGTTATTTGCACCTATTTATATAGATTTCATTTCTAATGGGTTAATCGAGCATTTCCTAAATAAGAAATTAATATTTCCTCTTCAATCATATCATTTTAACTGATTATTTACAATATATTTAAAGCCTTATTCTTCATCTTCTTTATTAATTTCTTTAAGGGCTTCTTCTTTAATTTTAGTTAAACATACTACTTGTACACCTTCATCTAAATTAATAAGTTTTACCCCTTGAGCATAACGACCAACTGAAGAAATTTGAGAAACATTAATACGAATAATAACTCCTAATGAGTTAATAAGAAGAAGTTCTTCATCTTCTTTTACAGAAGTAATACCTACAACACAGCCTGATTTATCTGTAATATTATAGACTTTAAGACCTTTTCCACCACGTTTTTGTGCTCTAAATTCTTCTACTTTTGTTCTTTTACCTAAACCATTTTCTGAAGCTACTAGGATTTGTTCACCATCTTTAGGTACAGTTGCTCCTATAACTTCATCATCTTCAGCTAAATTGATTGCTCTAACTCCTCTAGCTGTTCTACCCATAGGACGTACATCTGTACCTTCAAACATAATACCTTTTCCTTGTTTAGTACATACTAGAATAGTATTTTCTGGAGTAGTTTCATATACACCCATTAGTTCATCATCTTCAGCTAATGTAAGTGCAATGATTCCACCTTTTCTAATATTTTTAAATGCATCAAGATCTGTCTTTTTAATTTGTCCTTTTTTAGTAATCATTGTTAAAAATACATTATCTTGTTTTTTCTGAACTGGGAATACCGCACTTATTTTTTCATCTTTATCGAGTTGCAAAAGATTAATAATAGCCATGCCTCGTGCTGTTCTTCCTGCTTCAGGAATTCTATAAGCTTTAATCTTATAAGCTTTTCCTTTATTTGTGAAGAACATAATTTCATCTAAGTTGCTTGTTACAAATAACTGTTCAATGAAATCATTTTCAATAGTATTAACACCTATAATACCTTTGCCACCACGATTCTGTTGCTTATACGTATCTAATGGAATACGTTTGATATAACCTAAATGAGTCATTGTTACAATTACTTGCTCTTCATCTATTAAGTCTTCAATATCAAAATCATCGTCAGATGCAGTGATATCAGTTCTTCTTGCATCTGCATATTTATTACGTATTTCTTCAATTTCTTCTTTGATAACTTCATATAATCTATATTCATTACCTAAGATTTCTTTGTAGTAAGCAATTTTCCCAAGTAAATCTTCATATTCTTGCTCTAACTTTTCTCTCTCTAATCCAGTTAAGGCTCTAAGACGCATATCTACAATAGCTTGTGCTTGTATTTCTGTAAGCACAATTTCTTCCATAATACGTTCTTTTGCTTCTTGAACTGTTTTAGAAGAACGAATCAATTGAGTAATTAGATCAATCTTATCTAACGCTTTTCTTAAGCCTTCTACAATGTGTGCTCTATCTTCTGCCTTTTTAAGGTCATATTGAGTTCTTCTTGTTACAACATTTTTTTGATGTTTTAAATACTCTTCTAACATTTGCTTTAGATTAAGTACTTTTGGTTTATCATTTACAAGAGCTAACATATTGATACTAAAAGTATCTTGTAACTGAGTGTATTTATATAATTGATTCAGAATAACACTTGGATTTACATCTCTTCTAAGTTCAATTACGATAGTCATACCATTTCTATCAGATTCATCACGAAGATCTGTAATACCATCTATTTTTTTGATTTTTACAAGCTCTGCAATTTTCTCAATAAGCTTAGCCTTATTAACCATATAAGGTATTTCTGTTATAAGAATACGTGATTTACCACCATGCATCTCTTCAATTTCTGCAGTAGCCTTAACTTTAACTTTACCTTTACCTGTACGATAAGCTTGGTCAATCCCATATCTTCCTTGAATTGTAGCCCCTGTTGGGAAGTCTGGTCCTTTAATGATTTCCATGAGTTCTTCAACTTCTGTCTCACGTACTTCATTTTCTTCATTAAGTCCCATATAGTTATTAATCATTTTCACAACACCATCTACAACTTCACTTAAGTTATGTGGTGGAATATTAGTAGCCATCCCTACAGCAATACCTGATGATCCATTAACTAATAAGTTTGGAAATCTTGCTGGTAATACTACTGGTTCTTTTAAAGATTCATCAAAGTTTGGTCTGTAATCAACTGTTTCTTTCTCTATATCAGCAAGCATAGACATTGTAATTTTACTCATTCTTGCTTCTGTATAACGCATGGCAGCTGCACTATCTCCATCGATATTACCAAAGTTACCATGTCCATCGACAAGCGGATAACGTATAGAGAAATCCTGTGCCATTCTAACCATAGCATCGTAAATGGAGGAGTCACCATGAGGGTGATATTTACCCATGGTATCCCCAACAATACGTGCTGATTTTCTGTATTGCTTATCTGGCCCTAAGTTTAACTCATCCATTGCATATAAGATTCTTCTATGAACTGGTTTTAAACCATCTCTAACATCTGGGAGTGCACGAGATACAATAACACTCATAGCATAATCTATATAGGATTTTTTCATTTCTTGCTCAATATCTACTGATATAATTTTATCATAACTTTCATTGAATTCGTCCATTTTATTCCTCCTCTCCTACTATATATCTAAGTTCGTTACTTTCGGTGCATATTCATGAATGAATTCACGTCTAGGTTCAACTTTATCACCCATAAGTGCTGTAAATATTTCATCAGCTGCTGCTGCATCTTCAATATCGACTCTTACAAGTGTTCTTGTTTCTGGATCCATTGTTGTCTCCCATAGCTGATCTGGATTCATTTCTCCAAGACCTTTGTAACGTTGCATTCTTGAAATACCTGTTCTACCGATTTCTTCAAGGATTTTTTCTAATTCTCTATCATCATAAGCATAATGCTTTTTCTTATTTTTCTCTACTAAATAAAGAGGTGGTTGTGCAATATATATAAACCCATGATCAATAAGTGGTTTATAGTATCTATAGAAGAATGTTAAAAGAAGTGTACGAATATGAGCACCATCAACATCGGCATCAGTCATAATAATAATTTTGTGATAACGTAATCTATTTACATCAAAATCTTCACTAATTCCTGCACCAAATGCAGTAATCATATTACGAATTTCTTCACTTTCTAGCATTCTATCAATTCTAGCCTTCTCTACATTTAAGATCTTACCTCTAAGTGGTAAGATAGCCTGTGTTTGACGAGATCTTGCACTTTTAGCTGAGCCACCCGCAGAATCCCCTTCGACTAAATAAATTTCACATTTACTTGCATCTTTCTCAGAGCAATCTGCTAATTTTCCTGGTAATGCTGTACTTTCAAGTACACTTTTACGACGAGTAAGTTCTCTTGCTTTCCTTGCTGCATCACGTGCACGTGCTGCCATTGTTGCTTTTTGGATAATCATTTTAGCAACATTTGGATTTTGTTCTAAGAAATAAGTAAGTTGTTCAGTAAATACACTCTCTACTGCTCCACGTGCTTCACTATTTCCTAATTTGGTTTTGGTTTGTCCTTCAAATTGAGGTTCACCTATCTTAACACTAATAATAGCTGTTAAGCCTTCTCTAATATCTTCACCACTTAAGTTAGTATCTGCTTGCTTTAAAAGATTCATTTTTCTTCCATAATCATTTAAAGTTTTTGTAATTGCTGACCTAAAACCAGATAAGTGTGTTCCACCTTCTGATGTATTGATATTATTTACAAAGCTATAAACATTTTCAACATAACTATCATTATGTTGGAAAGCTACCTCAACATTGATACCATCTTTTTCACCTTCACCGTAAAAAATTTCTTCATAGATAGGTGTTTTGTGTTTATTTAGATGGCTAACAAATTCTTTAATTCCACCTTCATAGTGGAATACTTTATGTTTATGCTCTTCTCTTAGATCTACTAATTCAATTCTTAATCCTTTTGTTAAAAAGGCTGTTTCTTGCAAACGTTGTTTAAGTACATTGAAATCATATATTGTATCTTCAAAGATTTCATAATCAGGTTTAAAGTGTACAAATGTACCTGTTTTATCTGTATCATCTACTACTGTAAGAGGACTTACTACATGCCCACGTTCAAATTTTTCTTCGTGAACTTTTCCTCCAGTGTATACTTTTACCACAAGCCATTCAGATAACGCATTAACAACTGAAGCACCTACACCATGTAGACCTCCGGAAACTTTATAGCCTCCTCCACCAAACTTGCCTCCTGCATGAAGTATAGTAAATACAACCTCAACCGCTGGAATTCCCTTTTGTGCGTGAATACCAACTGGAATCCCACGTCCATTATCTAAAACAGAAATTGAGTTATCTGGATGGATAGAAACAACAATAGTATCACACTCTCCAGCTAATGCTTCGTCAACGGCATTATCTACTATTTCATAAACTAGGTGGTGAAGACCTTTTGAAGAAGTACTACCAATATACATACCTGGTCTTTTTCGTACCGCTTGCAGCCCCTCTAATATTTGTATTTGATTTTCATTATACGTTGCTGCCATAATAAGATCTCACTCCTTTAAATTTTCGAATATGCATAATATACCAAACTTCATTATACCTCAAAACTCTTTCAAAGGCAAACTTTGTCAATATATGGTGCCTTTTCTGACATTATATAGTTTACCAATTTTTTGGCTATTCCATACACTTTGTTCTACACCTGTGCATGTAATTAGTGTTTGGATATTTTCTGTGTATGAAAATAAATATTTTTGCCTATTATCATCCAATTCTGATAATACGTCATCTAATAAGAGTATAGGCGACTCTCCTAGATGCTCTTTCATCAAGTAAAGTTCTGCTAACTTCATAGATAAAACTACTGTACGCTGTTGCCCTTGAGATCCATATACCTTTACATCCATACCATTAATCAAAAACTTTAAATCATCTCTATGAGGACCTACCGAGCTACTTTGAGTCATAATGTCCTTTTGTCTATATTTACTTATTTTAGTTTCTATATGTTCACTTAAGACGTTAGGTTCATAAACCACTTCAAGTTCTTCTTTTCCACCAGATATATCTGCATGTATTCTTTTTGCAATGTTATTAATTTCTTGTATAAACTCTTGTCTACGATTAATGACTTCCTTTGCGTACTCTACGTATTGCATATCCCATATATCTAGCATCTCATTATTAGGATTCTGATGAAATTGCTTAAGAGCATTATTCCTTTGTTTAAGCACCTTATAATATTGCTTAAGAGCATAGTAATATAGTTTATTAAATTGGCATAACTCAATATCTATAAAACGTCGCCTCTCCTTAGGACTTTTTTTAATCAATTGAAGATCCTCTGGTGAAAACATTACAACTGTTAATGTTCCGAATAGTTCACCTAATTTTGCTACAGGCATTTTATTAATAGCAACAGCTTTTCCTTTTTGGGTAAGATGAAAATCTATTTTATCCTCAAATGTTTTCTTTTGTACATCTAAAGTAATATGTGCAGCCTGTTCATTCCACATAATGACTTCTTTTTCTTGAGATGTTCTATGCGACCTAGCTGTAGCACATAAGTAAATAGCCTCTAATATATTTGTTTTACCTTGTGCATTGTCTCCCTTAAAAATATTGATACCATTATCAAGTTTTAACTGCACTTCTTTATAATTCCTAAAATTACTTAAAGTGATTTCTTGAATATACATGAGGCCTCCTCTATATAACTTCTACTGCTTATATAATTTCGTAGTCATTTCCATCAAATTCAACCTTATCACCAACTCTAATCTTTTTACCTCTTTGAGTACAAATTTCTCCATTAACTAATACAAGACCTTGTGCAATTAACATCTTTGCTTCTCCACCACTTTGCACCATTTCAGCATATTTCATAAGCTGGTCTAATTTGATAAATTCTGTTGTAATTTTAACTTGTTTCATAATATTAATTTCTCCTTTAATTTAAACTATTTTTCATATAGGCAATAATCGCTCTATGTTTCTAGATAAAGAAACAAAGAGCGATTATTGTTATGTCTTATCTACGCATTGAGACGAATTGGTAAAATAAGATATTTATAATGATCACCCTCTATTGGATGAATGATACAAGGGGTTAGTGATGAAATAAAAGTAATACTTACTTCATCATCATCAATAGATTTTAATGCATCAATAAGGTATTTAGGGTTAAATGCAATACTTAAGTTATTACCTTCAAGTTCGATAGCTACTTCTTCAAGTGCAGTACCTAATTCTGCTCTTGATGTAATAATCATATTATCGCCATCTATTTCAATTTTTATTGGATTCTTCTTACCTTCTCTTGAAATAAGTGCAGCACGTTCAATACTCATTAAAAATTCTTTACGATCAACTTTTACCTTTGTTTCATAATCAGAAGAAAATACTTGTTCATATTTTAAAAATTCACCTTCTAATAAGTTCGAAACAACTTTACTTTCACCTAAATCAAATAAAACATGTTTATCTTCAAAATAAATATCCATTTCATCATGTTCATCACTTGAAAGAATCTTACTAATCTCATTAAGTGTGCGTCCAGGAACGACAACTTCACACTCCTGATTCTCAGTTGAGATAGGTATATTCCTGTATGAAATACGATATCCATCTACAGTAACCATACGAAAACTATTATCTTTAAGTTGAATCATCTCACCAGTAAGGATTGGTCTTGATTCTTCTTGGGCAACAGAAAAAATAGTTTGTCTAATCATATCTTTAAATACTACTTGTGAAATTGTATATTTATTCATTTGTTCTACCTTAGGTAAATCAGGGAACTCATCTCCTAATTGTCCTGCTATTGAGAACTTTGATTTTTCACAAATAATATTAGTCATATGATTTGAGCTAGTTGAAATATCTACCGTTTGGTTCGGCATTTTTCTGATAATTTCAGAAAAGATTTTTGATTCAAGAGCAATAGAACCTTCTTCTAAAACTTCAGCTTCAATAGTACTTTCAATACCAAGTTCTAAGTTATACCCAACTAATGTAACTTGATTGTTATGAGCTTTGAGTAATATACATTCTAAAATAGGCATTGTTGTTTTTGTTGAACAAGCTTTAAGTACAGTATTGATACTATTGAGTAGTAGATCTTGTTTACAACGAATATGCATGTGGATAATCTCCCTTCGAAAATCTTTTATAATAATTAAAGTAATTTAGCAATGATAGTAATAGGGGCTGTTGATAATGTGTATAACCATTAAAAACCTATATTTTGTGGATAAAAGTCCATGTATATAGGCCTGTGGATTATGGGTGTGTATTAAAGTGAGTTATCAACAGTATTAACAAACAAAAAAAATTAAAATAAATATCCACACCTCATCAAGATAGAATTCACATGAGGGTGTGAATAATTATTTTCCTGTTATTTTATTCTCTAATTCAGTAACAATTTGAGATAGCTCAATATCTTTAGTTAAATCTTTAGAGATCTTTTCAAAACCATGAATAATCGTTGTATGGTCACGACCACCGAATTTCTCACCGATTTTTGGGAGTGAAAGATCTGTAAGTTTTCGACATAGATACATTGCAATTTGGCGTGGATAGGCAATATTTCTAGTACGTTTAGCTGATTTAAGCTCATCTACTTTAAGATGGAAGTAGTCAGCAACAATTTCTTGAATATAATCAGCTGTAATGATCTTAGGTTTGTCCTTAGAAATAAGATCTTTAAGTGCTTCATTAGCTAATTCTACAGTAATAGGCCTATTGGCTAGAGAAGAAAAAGCAAGAATGCGATTAAGTGCGCCTTCAAGTTCACGAATATTAGAGATAACGGTTTTAGCAATAAAAAGTAAAACATCTTCAGGAACAGAAAGACTTTCAAGTTCAGCTTTTTTTCTAAGGATAGCAATACGTGTTTCTAGATCAGGGCTTTGAATATCTGCAATAAGCCCCCATTCAAAACGAGAACGTAAACGATCTTCTAAGGTTTCAATTTCCTTAGGGGGACGGTCACTCGAGATAATAATTTGCTTATTAGCTTCATGTAGCGTATTAAATGTATGGAAGAACTCTTCTTGAGTACGTTCTTTACCTGCAATGAATTGAATATCATCAATTAATAAAACATCGATATTTCTATATTTATTACGAAAAGCTTCATTTTTGTCATCTCGGATAGAGTTAATAAGCTCATTAGTAAACTTCTCTGAGGAAGCATATAATACCTTTGCACTAGGGTTTTGATCTAAGATATAGTGTGCAATAGAATGCATAAGGTGAGTTTTACCTAGACCAACACCTCCATATAGGAAGAGGGGGTTATACGCACGAGCAGGTGCTTCAGCAACAGCAAGAGCAGCAGCATGTGCCATGCGGTTACTATTACCTACAACAAAGGAATTAAATACGTATCTTGGATTTAGGTTACTTCTTATATTTAAAGGGTCTTCAATAATGGCTTCTTTCTTTGGAGAAGGTTTTTTAGATACATATTGGCCATCTTCGGACACAACAACAAAGTCAAAGTTATATTCTTTACTGAGAACCTGAAGCACACTATTCTTAATAAGCTCGAGATAACGAGTACTTAGAATTTCTTTATTAAAGTCATTTTTTACGCTGATTACCATAGTATTATTGAAAATATCTATAAGCTTTGTTTCTTTGAACCAAGTGTTAAAGCTAACAGATGAGGTTTCGGGCTCAATAATACTGAGGATAGCGTTCCATTGGTCATCATAATGGTGCATCATACAAAACTCCTCCTACAAATACACAATTTATTCACAAGTTATTTTAGTATTGTCAACATGTGATTAATTTAATCAATTCTTATAAACAATATGGGACTAATTTAAGTAAGTAATCAAAAAAAATATGAAAGTCTCGTTAAAGGATAAAGTTATCCACTTAAAAATAAGTATAAATTTGTTAAAAAATAAGGAAAAAACGAATAAAATATATGTTATACACAAGTTTATCAACAGAATGTGAATAACTTTAATATTTCAACAACTTATACACAACTAAAATAATAATATCAAAATAGCTGTTGAAAAGCAACAGATTTAGAAAAATATCCACAGGTCGGTGTATAAAAGTTTCGGGGATATTTTGATGAAAGAGTGACAAAAAAGTACAAAACATGACGAAAAGTAATAAAGCAAATCATAAAAATTCCCAGAAATAGATGCTTGACGAGTTTTTAGAAATCTTCTATACTATGAATAGTGCTTATTTGTTCAATAACTCTATATAGAGTTGTGTGTGCGAATTTTTATTTTATATTATTTAGTGTTTAGTTATGTGCATATTATGTGGCGACTTTATTATTAATATAAGGAGGTGCTTCATAATGAAAATGACATACCAACCAAAAAAACGTCAAAGATCTAAAGAACATGGTTTCCGTAAAAGAATGAGAACTAAAAACGGTAGAGCGGTAATTGCTAGAAGAAGAGCAAAAGGTAGAAAAAAATTAACAGCATAAGAATTAAGGCCGCCAATGGTGGCCTTCTTTTGCATATCTAAGGAAATTTAGGAGTATAAATAATGAAATATACAGTATCTCTTAAGAAAACACCTGAGTTTAGAAATGTCTATAGAAGAGGAAAATCTGTAGCAAATAGATTTCTTGTTCTATATAAGTATAAGAATGGAAAAGAGATTAATAGGTTAGGCATATCCGTAAGTAAAAAAGTAGGTAATAGTGTTGTAAGAAGTAGAGTAACAAGATTAATACGAGAAAGTTACAGACTATCAGAAGAAACTATTACGCAACCTGGATGGGATTTTGTTATTGTAGCGCGTACAGCAGCAAAAGAAGCTAGTTATCAAGAAATTGCGGATGCATTGAATCAATTAGTAAAACAACAAAAAGTTTTTAAGGAAAATTCATAACAGTCTTACAAAAATATGGTAATATAATATAGAGTTATATGACATATAGAGTGAGTGTAAGGTTTGATATTTCAGTTCCTATTAATTCTACCATTTTAATATACATTTCTAAGATTAGGTGTATATTTTTATTTTGTATGTAATAATTAGAAAAGGTAGTTTTTGGAGAGATTAAGAGGTATAATAATGAAGAATATATTGCAAAGAATGGCTTTGAGGGCTATTCGAGGTTATCAAAAGTATATTTCACCCCTCTTTGGTGCAAAATGTAGGTTTATACCAACCTGTTCAGCTTATACGTATGAAGCGATTTCGGTGCATGGTGTTTTTAAAGGAAGCTATCTTGGGCTTAAAAGAATATTAAAATGTAATCCACTTCATAAACCTATGTATGATCCAGTACCACCTAAAGAGAAAAAATGTCAGTAAGTCAATAAAATACCTAGGAGGAACCCAATGGGAATTATAAACAACTTTTTTGGCATGATCCTCAATCTTATATTTGAGGGTGTAGCAATGATTACACCGGTGTGTACATTAGGTATTACCATTATTGTATTCACTATTGTAACAAGACTTTTACTTACACCGCTACAAGTTAAACAAATGCGCACAACACGTGCCATGTCTAAAATTCAACCAGAATTACAAAAAATCCAAAAGAAATATGAAAATAAGAAAGACCAGCAATCTCAGATGGCATATAGTCAGGAAATGCAAGGACTTTATAAAAAGTATAAAATCAGTCCATTTGCAGGGTGTTTACCAATGCTTATTCAATTCCCACTGATTATTGCTCTTTATAATGTACTGAGACAGCCAAGCACATACATTACAAAACTTGGTGAGTTATATACTCAAATTGCAGATGTACTAGCTAATAATGTGACAAATGTAAGTGATGTAATCAATAAGATATTAGAGCAAATTCCACTTAGCCAAAATGCTATGATAGAAATTCAAAGATTAGGTGAGAATGTAACACTTGCGGATACATTGAGTCATTTTACTACAGATCAATGGGCATTATTACATCAAAATGTATCACCTCAGGTTTTTGCATTATTAGAAAAATTATTAGAAGCTAAACATGGATTTGAGTATTTCTTAGTAAACTTAGTAGATTCACCAGCTCAGCTTGTAGCAAACGGTCAATACTTGGCATTTTTAATTCCAATTGCAGCAGGTGCATCAACATTTATCTTTAGTAAAATTACAATGGCAGCGAGCCAACCAACACAAGGGACAGATAATAATCCAGCAAACTCTATGATTAAGACAATGAATATCATTATGCCAATTATGATGGGGGTATTCTCATATCAAGTAGCAAATGGTTTAGCATTATACTGGATTGCAAGTAACATTATCATGATGGTTCAACAAATGTGGGTTAATAAATATGTTGATAAGCAACAGGCTATTTTAGAAGAGCAACTCAGAAAAGATAGAGAAGCTGAAATGGCTAAAGCAGGAGTTAAAAAGAAAAAGAAGAAAAAACCAAAACCACCAACTGAGGGTGGACAACCTGTTGAAGCAAAAGAAGGAACACAAGAAGAGAGTCCTAAGAAAGTAAAGCCAGCTACTGAAGATGGACAACCGGTGAAGAAAAAGAAAAAAGTAGTTAAAGATCAGACATCAGAAAATACAAAACAGGATTAATAAATCTGGGGGTAGATAATAATGATGAGTGTAGAAAAAACTGGCAAAACAATAGATGATGCTATAACCGAAGCTTTAATAGAGCTCGGTGCAACAACAGAAGAAGTTGATGTTGAGATTTTAGAGAGAGGCTCAAAAGGATTTTTGGGGCTTGGTGCTAAATACGCTAGAGTAAGAGTAACACTTAAAGAAATATCCAGTACCCAAGATAAGCTACAATCTGCCATTAAAGAAGATGTCTTAGTTGAAATAAAAGAAACAATTAAAGAGGATTTAAAAGAAGAAGTTAAGGTAGAACATAAGAAAACTGATCTTAATGTAGATGATGCCATTAAATCAGCAACAGAGTTTTTAAGTTCTGTGCTTAAAGAAATGGGAATCCAAGCAGAATTTGAATCTAAAGTTGAAAATGAAAGAGTCTATATCAATATTTCAGGTAATAAAATGGGAATGGTTATTGGTAAAAGAGGTGATACACTAGATGCTTTACAATATCTAACAAATATTGTAGTTAATAAAGGCCATAATGATTACGTTAAGATTATGTTAGATACAGAAGATTATCGTAGTAGAAGAGAAGAGACCTTACGCAAAGTAGCCTATAAGTTTGCTAAAAAAGCTACTCAAACAAAGCGTCCAGTTATTTTAGAGCCAATGAATCCATATGACAGAAGAATTATTCATTCTGCCTTACAAGATAGCAAGCATGTAAAAACACATAGTGAAGGTAAAGAACCTTTTAGAAGAGTTGTAATTACACCACTACATGTTAATAAATCCTATAAATAGTTTTAATAAAGCAGCAGGGCATTCTTTAGGGAAGGCTCTGCTGCTTGTCTATGTATAGAATATAGAGTATAGTAATCTTTAGAGTTAAGCTGAAAGGAGCTTGTTTTATGATTTATAATGATACAATAGCGGCTATTTCCACTGCTCCAGGAGTAGGTGGAATTGGTATTATTAGAGTAAGTGGCATGGATGCTATCCAAATTGTAGATGAAGTTTTTAAAGGTGTAAGTAAGAAAACACTTCAAGAGTCACCTAGTCATACTATTCACTATGGCCATATTGTGAATAAAGAAGGTAAAGTAATAGATGAAGTACTTGTAATGTTAATGAAAGCTCCAAAAACATTTACACGTGAGGATGTAGTAGAAATAAATTGCCATGGTGGTCCTGTACCATTAGAAGCTGTTTTAATGGAAGTTATTAGAAAAGGGGCAAGACTAGCAGATTCAGGTGAATTTACTAAGAGAGCCTTTTTAAATGGACGAATTGATTTAGCTCAAGTTGAAGCTATTATGGATATAATTGAAGCAAAAACAGAGGTATCATTATCTCAAGCAGTGAATCAATTAGAAGGTAAACTTTCTAAACAAATTAAAGAGTATCAAGATACTTTAATTCAGATTATAGCGCGTATTGAAGTATCTATTGATTATCCGGAATATGATGAAGATGAACCGCTTGCAAATGACTTTGTGGATGAAATTAAAGCATTAAATGACCAACTTAAGAAGTTACTTGCAACTGCTGATACAGGAAAAATGATCCGTGAGGGAATTAAAACTGCTATAGTAGGTCAGCCTAATGTAGGTAAATCTTCACTCTTAAATGCTTTATTAGAAGAGAATAAAGCCATTGTAACAGATATACCAGGTACAACTCGTGATGTTGTAGAAGCATATCTAAATATTGATGGTATGCCATTTGTATTATTAGATACAGCAGGCATTCGTGAAACTGAAGATATAGTAGAAAAAATAGGTGTAGAACGTTCTAAGGAGTCTATTGAAAAGGCAGACCTTGTATTGATGCTTATAGATAGTTCTAGGGCGTTAGATGAAGAAGAATTGAATATTATTAATGAACTTACTAATAAAACTGTTATTTTTGTTCTTAATAAAATAGACTTACATTCAGTCATTACCCAGGAAATTTTAGAACAATATACAAAAGGTCAACCTATTATTCAAATCTCAGCAATGAAACAAAATGGATTAGATACATTACGACAAGCGATGAAACAATTTATTGTTAAACAAGGTATAAGTATTGGACAAGAGGCAACAATTTCTAATCAGAGACAAAAACAAAGTTTAGTTAAGGCTATAGAAAGTTTAGATAAAGTTGAGGATACGATAGATATAGGTATGCCTGAAGACTGCATAGCAATTGATTTACATGATGCATACGGTCATCTTGGAAATATTGTAGGAGAAGCGCTTAAAGATGAAATTATAGGTGAGCTATTCTCAAGATTTTGTTTAGGAAAATAATAAAATAGCCAATTTAGGAAAGATGTGTTATAACACTTCTTGATTAAAAAGGTGTATAATAGAAAATGTTTTTGATAAAGAACAATTAATATAGTTTATAATTATAGAAAAATAAATATTGAACAATCAAGGAGGTTCACATGACATATATTGCAGATACAATTGATATTGCGGTAATTGGCGGTGGACATGCTGGATGTGAAGCTGCACTTGCAGCAGCACGCATGGGTAAAAAAACGATTATGTTTACCATGAGTTTAGATAGTGTAGCGATGATGCCTTGTAACCCAAATGTTGGGGGAACATCTAAAGGACATCTTGTAAGAGAGATTGATGCACTTGGTGGAGAAATGGGAAAAAACATTGATAAAACCTATATTCAATCTCGTATGCTTAATACTGCCAAAGGTCCAGCTGTACACTCACTTCGTGCGCAAGCAGATAAGAAAAAGTATACAGAAGAAATGAAAAAAGTATTAGAGAATACACAAAATCTAGCCATTAAGCAACAAGAAATAGTGGAAGTATTAGTAGAAGATAATAAAGTAATAGGTGTTATAACAAATAGAGGTGCTATTTATAATTGTAAGGCAGTTGTTCTTGCAAGTGGAACCTACCTAAAATCACGTTGCTTAACAGGCGAAAATATTGAATATACAGGCCCTAATGGACTTAAAACTTCTACAGTACTTAGTGAGCAACTTAAGGAGCTAGGAATTGAAATTAGACGTTTTAAAACGGGAACGCCAGCACGTGTAGATGCCCGTACAATAGATTTTAGTAAGATGGAACCACAACATGGTGATCAAAATATCGTACCATTTTCTTTTGAAAATACAGAGGAAAAGATTAAACGTGATCAACATCCTTGTTATTTAACATATACAAATGAACGAACACATCAAATAATTAGAGATAATCTTCATCGTTCACCGCTCTATTCAGGTGTAATTGAAGGAACAGGCCCACGTTACTGCCCTTCTATAGAAGATAAAGTAGTACGTTTTGCTGATAAAGATCGTCATCAGGTATTCTTAGAGCCAGAAGGTGAAGACACTACAGAGATGTACGTACAAGGAATGAGCTCATCTCTTCCAGAAGAAGTGCAACTTGAAATGTTACGTAGTTTACCAGGTATGGAGAAGGTAGAAGTAATGCGTACAGGATATGCAATTGAATATGACTGTGTTAACCCACTTCAACTAAAACATTCATTAGAATTTAAACATATTGATGGCTTCTTTAGTGGTGGTCAGATGAATGGTAGTTCGGGATATGAAGAGGCTGCTTGCCAAGGACTTATTGCAGGTATTAATGCAGCACTTAAAGTTGAAGGTAGAGAGCCACTTATTATTGACCGTTCCGAAGGCTATATTGGAGTTCTAATTGATGACCTTGTAACAAAAGGTACGAAAGAACCATATCGTATGATGACTTCAAGAGCAGAATATCGATTATTATTAAGACAAGATAATGCAGATCTTAGATTAACTGAAAAAGGATATAAAGCTGGATTGGTACCAGAAGAACGTTACAATATATTTGTTGCGAAGAGACAAGCAATTGATGAAGAACTAGAAAGACTTAAAAATACTTATGTAGGAACAAGCGAGAAAGTACAGGCTATTATTGCCGCTAAAGAAAGTACACCACTTCGTTCAGGTATTGCATTAAGTGAACTCCTTAAACGCCCAGAATTAAGCTATAATGACTTTAAAGAAGTAGATGAGACAAGACCAGAACTTCCAGCAGAAGTCATAGAACAGGCTATGATAGAACTCAAATATGAAGGGTATATTTCTAGACAGCTTAAACAAGTAGAACAGTTTAAAAAGTTAGAAAAGAGACTTCTTCCAGAAGATATTAACTATGATGAGGTATATAGTTTAAGGCTTGAAGCAGTACAGAAATTAAAAGAAGTACGTCCAGTATCTATAGGACAAGCATCTCGTATTTCAGGGGTATCTCCAGCAGATATTTCAGTACTTCTAGTCTATTTAGAACAACAAAAAAATAGAAACTAGTTTAATGAGGATAATCTATGGATATTAAAGAACAACTTATAGAAGGTGCAAGAAATTTAAATGTTCAATTAACAGATCAACAAGTAGAACAACTTATACAATACAAGGAAATTCTTGTTGAATGGAACGAAAAAATGAACTTAACAGCTATAACAGAGGATTTTGAAGTTATTACAAAGCATTTTCTAGATTGCTTAACGGTACAAAGTAGTATAGACCTAACAAAAGTAGAGACACTTGTAGATGTTGGAACAGGAGCAGGGTTTCCAGGTCTTGTACTTAAGATAGCTTTTCCTAATGTAAAAATTACGCTTATTGATTCACTGAATAAACGACTTAAATTCTTACAACACGTTATAGATACATTAGGATTGCAAAATATTGAATGTGTTCATGGAAGAGCAGAAGATTTAGGAAAAAATAAACTATACCGTGAAAAATTTGAAGTATGTGCTTCAAGAGCCGTTGCTAATTTAGCAGTATTAAGTGAGTACACATTACCTTTTGTAAAAAAAGGTGGCTATTTAATTGCTTTAAAGGGACAAAAATTAGATGAAGAGTTAGTAGAAGGTGAAAAAGCAATTAAAATTTTAGGTGGAGAAATCGATCAAATTTTTGATGTAGTAGTTCCTTATACAGATCTTAATCATCGTATTGCAAAAATAAAAAAAGTTAAAGAAACGCCTAGAAAGTTTCCAAGGAAAGCCGGTGAACCAACTAAAGCGCCTCTTGGACAAATACAATAGTTTATTAATTTAATAATTATAGAAACAGCTAATTTTATCTTATCAATCTATTTAGAGAGAAAAGATAGAGTTAGCTTTTTTAATGTAAAAAAAGAGATAAGTGTTCAAATAGGCACAGGTTAGATATATAATGATATTATTAGACAATATAATAATAAATGTCATTGTATAAAAACAAAAATTACTCTACTTATTGTAGTTTTTGGTAATATAATATGATATACTAATATTTACGATTGTACAATGAATAGTTCAAGAGGGGAGTATTACCAAGATGCAAAAAGAATTAACGATACAATATATAGCCGTGGATCGTGTAAGACCTAATCCATATCAACCTAGAAAAGTCTTTTCACAGTCTGCTTTAGAAGAACTTGCACATTCAATTGCAGAACACGGTTTAATGCAGCCTATTACAGTTCGTATAATAGGTAACTCCTATGAGCTTATAGCAGGGGAAAGAAGATTAAAAGCATCTAAGTTAGCTGGGCTCACTGAAATACCAGCGGTAATTGTAGAAGTAACAAATAAAAATAGTGCTGTCCTAGCACTTATTGAAAATCTTCAAAGAGAGAACCTTAACTTTTTAGAAGAGAGTGAAGCATTTTTAACAATTATGCAAGACTATGGATATACACAACAAGAACTTGCAAAAACACTTGGGAAAAATCAATCTACAGTAGCAAATAAGCTTAGAATTTTAAAACTTTCATCAGCTGTAAAGAAGAAACTTATTGAATACAACTTAACAGAGCGACATGCAAGGGCACTCCTTAAACTACCAACAGAAGAACTTCAATTAGATGTTGTTGAAAAGGTAGGAAAACAAGAATTAAATGTTAAAAAGACAGAACAAATGATTGAACAAATTCTTGTACAGCTAACTCAAGAACAGGCAGAACAAAAGAAAAACAATCAAAAATTCAGAGCCTTTGTAAGAGATATAAGATTATTTACAAATACAATTACGCAGGCAGTTGATATGATTCAACAATCTGGCATTGATGCTAAATATACAATGAAACAAGAAGAAGACGGATATGAAATTCGTATTAAAATACCAATGAATAAATAAGACAGCTTTGGAATTGCAAAAAAGTAGTATCATAAATATGATACTACTTTTTTGATGTTAGAATCAGAAGTCATCAACATCTACTTCTTCACCATAGCGAACGGTGTTAATAGATGCAAAACCATCATTAAAATCGGTACTTGTGATAAAGATACCATCATTACGAATAGGAGAAGGCCCATTAGGCTCTGTATTACAGTCTTTTAAGATTGGAACATGAGTAATAGGTTCACTAGTTGTAGTTTTAGATATAATAGATTTAGATTTTTTCTTAGACATAAGAGACTCCTATTTATAGAAAAATTTATTATGATACTAGTTAAATTAGTATATGCAATTAAAATGTTTAAATACGCTAAAACTAGACAATGCTTAGAATAGTACCTTGCTATCTAATGTATAATTATGTACAATAGAAATTATGTATAAAGACCTATTCAAAAAAGTCTAGTAAAAGGAGATCGGACATGAGTGATTTTAAATTAGAAATAGCTAAGTTATTAAGTTCACATATTGCTTGTTTAACACAAGACGAAATATACAATATGATAGAAGTACCTACAAATACTGATATGGGAGATTATGCATTTCCTTGTTTTAAACTTGCAAAAGAGTTAAGAAAAGCACCACCAATGATTGCACAAGATATTGTAGGACAAATTGGTGAAGTAAGTTACTTATCAAGAGTAGAAAATGTAAATGCTTATATTAACTTCTTTTTAAATAAAGAAGACTTAGTAAAAAGTGTACTTGAACGTGTTTTAGCAGAAAAAAATCAATATGGATTAGAAACAGTTAAGGATAAAGGAAATGTAGTAATTGATTATTCTTCACCTAATATTGCAAAACCATTCCACGTAGGACACCTTCGTTCAACCGTTATTGGACATAGCTTATATCGTATTTATGAAGCCTTAGGATACAATTGTATAGGTGTAAATCATTTAGGAGACTGGGGAACTCAATTTGGTAAGCTTATCGTAGCTTATAAAAATTACTCTAGTAAAGAAGCTGTTGAAGAAAAAGGTATTGCTGAACTTCTTAGAATTTATGTATTATTCCATGAAGAAGCAGAAAAAAATCCAGAGCTTGAACAAGAAGCACGTGATTACTTTACAAAAATGGAACAAGGTGATGAAGAATCTTTAGCGCTGTGGAGCTGGTTTAAAGAAATTAGCTTAAAAGAATTTGAGCGTGTTTATAAAATGCTTGGAGTAACATTTGATAGTTACAATGGTGAAGCATTTTACAATGATAAAATGGCTGCTGTTATTGAAGAATTAGAGAAAAAAGGCCTTATTGAAGTAAGTGAAGGTGCTAAAATTGTACGTTTAGATGATGAAAATATGGCACCATGTCTTATTACTAAAAAAGATGGTAGTTCACTCTATGCAACACGTGACATTACAGCGGCAGAGTACCGTAAAGCCACTTATGATTTCAAAAAATGTATTTATGTAACTGCACTTCAGCAAAATCTACACTTTGCTCAGTGGTTTAAAGTAATTGATAAAATGGAGTATGATTGGGCTAAAGATCTTGTACATGTGCCATTTGGTATGGTAAGTATGGAATCAGGATCATTATCTACACGTAAAGGTAATGTTCTTTTGTTAGAAGATATCCTTAAAGAAGCTGTAGATAAAACAAGAAAAGTCATAGAAGAAAAGAATCCAGAGCTTCCAAATAAAGAGGAAATAGCGATGCAAGTAGGTATTGGAGCTGTTATCTTTGATGATATGTATAATAACATTATCAAGGATATTCAATTCTCTTGGGAGCGTGTATTAAACTTTGATGGAGAAACTGGTCCTTATGTACAATATACTCATGCAAGAGCATGTAGCGTACTTAGAAAAGCAGGTATTGAAAAAGGGCATGATTTTGGTTCTATAGATTACAGTATTTTAACTGATGAAGCAACAGTTAATGTAATTAAAGAGTTGGCTAATTTTAAAACAACAATAGAAGAGGCAGCAAATAAATATGAACCATCATATATGGCAAGATATGCTGTAGATGTAGCACAAGCATTCAATAAATTTTACCATGACAATGCTATTTTGGTTGAGGATGAAAAAGTAAAAGAAGCAAGACTAGCAATTGTTATGAGTATTAAATATGTACTTGAAAATG
The DNA here is from genome assembly GCF_027857615.1 of Holtiella tumoricola. Classification (NCBI taxonomy): domain Bacteria; kingdom Bacillati; phylum Bacillota; class Clostridia; order Lachnospirales; family Cellulosilyticaceae; genus Holtiella; species Holtiella tumoricola. Next base: position 15,733 of record NZ_JAQIFT010000017.1, on the reverse strand, counting down.
CACTTTATTTACTAGGTATTAAAGCGCCAGAACAGATGTAAAATATAAAAACAGGATTAATTATAGTAATTAATCCTGTTTTTATATTGTGGAAAACTTTATAAAAAATAAAATAAAAAATATTGTGGATAAATATTAGTAATTTATAATAAATAAATATTATTAATTTAAAATAGAATTATCCACATGAAAAAATAAATTATAAAAAAACAACTTATCAACAACCCTGTGAATAAGTATAAAATTCTATAAGTGTTGTAAATAATGAATTAGATTAATTAAAATATTAAATTATCCACAAGTATTAAGATAAAAATTAGATTACAAATAACATAAAATGAAATAAAAGAACAAGCCTAATAATATAAATAAATAAGCTTGATAATTATAAGATGAATAGAAGTAAAGTGAGGATTTTAGAGATGAAAAAAGCTATTTTAATGTATAATCCTAAAGCAGGAAATCGACAAATTATAAATTTAGTAGATCATATTGCAGAAAGGCTACAAGAGCTAGGATATGAATTAAGATTGTATAGAAGTCAAAGTAAAGGAAGTATTAGAAAATATATTGTGGATCATTTAGAAGAGAAAGAATTAGATTTAATAATTGTTTCAGGTGGGGATGGAACTATCAATGAAGTAGTAAATGGTATGATGCAAAAAGAAATAGATATTCCTATACTAGTATTACCATTAGGAACAGCAAATGATTTTGCATATAGTGCTCATATTCCAAATGATATAGAGGAGGCTTTAAATTTAATTGAATGTGGAGAAATTAAATATGTAGATATAGGTAAAGTGAATAATCAATACTTTATTAATGTATGTAATATGGGGTTGTTTAGTGGTATATCACATATTGTGGATTTAGAGTTAAAAAAGAAATTTGGAAAACTCGCATATTATGTAAAGGGATTTGAAGAACTTCAAAACTATCAAGCGATGGATTTAGAAATTGAATTACCAGATATAAAGATTAGAGGAGATTATATACTTATTCTAGTATTCAATGGAAAAGCAGCAGGAGGATTTACTAGATTGGCTAAAAATGCAAGTATTGAGGATGGAGAGTTTGATATTATAGGAATAAAAAAAGTAGAAATTCATGATATTCCTATGTTATTTTTAAAGGTATTACAAGGAGAGCATTTAACAGATCCCAATATAGATTATTGGGTAACTAATAGAGTAAATATAAGATGTTATAATGAGGAGAAAAATTTTGTTACTGATGTAGATGGGGAGGAAGGACCAAAGTTCCCACTAAGCATAGAAGCAAAACAAAATTTATTAAGATTTTATTTAAAAAAATAAATATATAATAGAAATAGCCTATTACAGATTAGATAAGTATATCTAATCTGTAATAGGCTATTTTTAATCAATTTTATAGATCTTTAGGAATGTATCAATATAAAAAATACCTTCATAAAGATTATTATTATTTTTTTGTTGTACACAAAAATAAACTTTATTATCAGCTGCTTTAATGAGAGTAATATCTCCAGGAATAGGTGTATACTTAATGAATTGATTATGCTCAATACTATATACGCATAATAGATTTAAATCATCCATTTTTTGTGTAAAAACAATATAATCATCTGAGAGAAACAATGAGTCAATAATACCACCAGTTGCAATAACTTTAGGTGAATGATAATAATCGGTAACCAAAAAGAGTGAAGAGTTTTGTCCATGTTCTGCAATATATGCAAAGTTAGTATTCTGGGGGCAGATTGAAAGTGATTTGGGTAGGATTGTTTCATTTTTTGAGATGTATCGATGTTTATCAGGTACATTTTGATTAATAAGCATCAAATAATATTCAGACTTATTATTATGGTCTAATATTAATATATAAGGATATTTGAGTATAAAAAACTTAGTAAAAGCAGAGTTAACTGTATGTAGAAAAACTTTTTCATCTTTTTTGTAATTATAATGATAGAGTCCATAATATTGATCATTAGGATCTCTTTCTATAGTAAAGTTTGTATTAGTAGAATTATAATTAGAAGTATGTGCACTATCAAATGTTTGGAATTCGGTTACTAAATCTAATTCTGATAAAATAAGTTGTTCGCTTAACATATGTTGAAGGAAAGGGTCTATAGCAATAATATCACCATTTACAAGTTGGGCATAATTAAAATCTGATGAAAAATTTAAATTACAACCTAGATAGTTTTCAAAGAAAAGATAAGCAGGAATACTAAAACTTCCTTCAGGTCGATTAATTTCATCAATAGGTTTATTCCAAATAATACATCTCCATAAATTTGAAAGTAAAGATGAATTTGTAATATTAATAGAGACATTTTGAGTTGTATTTAATGTAAGGATAGTTGGATTTCTAGAATATAATTGATCCACATATGAAAGAATATCTAAATTATTATAGGCTAAATTATACTTACCTATATAGATATTAGAATCATCAGTAGGATATAAACTAATATAAACATCATTAATACCTTGAGAAGAATAAAGTTTTAATAAGTATCCCATATCATCATTTAAAGTCTTATGATACCAATTTGCATAAGGTTCACTATCTTGAATACTCTGTGTTAACTTATTGATTTGATCTTTATTAGATATTGAAAATAAGTATTTAGAATGATCATTGGATTTACTATAAACTTCTATTTTAGATACATTATATGTACAAGTAGTTAAATAGGCTTTTTGTAGTGGTGCAGTAATGCTACTAAAGTTAAATACAGATAGTAAAAATATAAATAGGCCTAGTAGTATAAGTTTAATTTTAAAAATATGATTTTTAGGATCAAAAAGAGAGAAAAAATACATAATGCATGCCCCTATTGGTGCAGGTATACCTAATATAATAGAATGTATACTACTACAAAATAGATAAATAACACATTTTACAAAGAAAAATGATTCCTTTTCATTTTGTTTTTTTGAAGCTTCAAGTGCTAAAGAAATAATTAATAAAATTACAAGTATTGTTTTCATAAAGGCCTCCTAAATACTAAAATTAATAAAAAAGACTTGATGCTTAGCATAGTAGAATTTAGGAAAGGGGTATATGCGATAAGGTACAATTAAATAAGCATGAAAAGTATGATTTTGATCTGTCAAGTGATTAATAGGATATTTAGATTTCATTGTAAAAGTATATGCATCTTTATTAGGAGAGCCTTCAACAAAAACATATTTACTAGTATGTTGAGGTAAAATTTCATCAAGTATATGTTGAGCTTCCTTATTATAGGTATTGGAAATAAAATATAACCAATTATCTTGTAAACCATCTTCGTATAATAAAATATAATAATGTTTTAAATCTTTAGTTGGACTAATAGTAAGTTGTACAGTTTCTACATTATCTGTATCAGCACCTATTATTATATCAAGACTTCCTATATCAGGTGTATAAAAGTGATAATTAATAAAAATAGTAATATATATAATGGTAATTAAAAATACAAATTTTGATAGTAAACTGAATTTATTTTTTTTCATTTTTCTACTCCAAAAGACAAATGTTTCACGTGAAACATTAAAATTTATTAACTGCTTATGCTATTATATTATTCATATAAGATATTTTATGATAAAAAGATATTAATAATGTAATAACTAAATATTTTATGATATACTGATTATAAAATATGCGTTATAAATTAAGAAATCGAGGTACACCTACATGAGTAAAATCATTTCAGTAGTTAATCAAAAAGGGGGCGTAGGTAAAACTACGACAGTAATTAATTTGGCAGCAGCCTTAGTAGAAAAAAAGAAAAAGGTTTTAGTAGTAGACATTGATCCACAAGGTAATACGACAAGTGGATGTGGGCTTGTTAAGAATCGTATGCCATATACAATTTATAATGTATTTACAGAAGATAAGGATATAGAAGAGGTTATTTATGATTCGCCTAATGAGAAAATTAAAGTAATCCCTTCTAATATGAATTTAGCAGGTACAGAGATAGAAATAGTTGATAAAGCTGAACGAGAGTTTATATTAAAGAAAGCACTTGAAAAAGTTACAGATAAATTTGATTTTATTTTTATTGACTGTCCACCAGCGGTAAATATTTTAACAATTAATGCATTAACAGCAGCAGATACTGTTCTGATTCCAATGCAATGTGAGTATTATGCATTAGAGGGACTATCACAATTAATGCAAACAATTAAGTTAGTAAAAGAATCAACGAATAAGGGACTTGCCTTAGAGGGAATTGTATTTACTATGTTTGATACAAGAACTAATCTTTCAACATTAGTTGTTAATGAAGTAAATAACCATTTTGCTAAATTTGTTTATGAAACTAAAATTAATAGAAGTGTACGTTTAAGTGAAGCACCAAGTTATGGAATGTCATGTATAAGTTATGACTCGAGATGCAAAGGATCAGAACAATATCGTGCACTTGCAAAAGAATTTTTAGGAAGGAATAAGAAAAAATGAGACCAAAAGGCTTAGGTAAAGGCTTAAATGCTTTATTATCAGAAGAAGTAGCACTAAATCATCAAAATGAAGGCATTAAAATGGTAGATATTAATGAGGTAGAGCCTAATTACGACCAGCCTAGAAAAAACTTTGATCAAGAAGAATTAACTGAATTAATGGCTTCTATTCAAGAACATGGTATTTTACAACCATTAATTGTAAGAACTAAAGGTGATAAATATGAAATAGTAGCAGGTGAAAGACGCTATAGAGCAGCACGTCTTGCTAAGGTAAGAGAAATTCCTATTTTGATCAAAGATTTTGATGATAAACAAGTATTAGAAGTTGCACTTATAGAGAATATCCAAAGATCTGATTTAAATAGTATGGAATTAGCTTGTGCATATAGTCTATTAATGGAACGATTTGATTATACTCAAGAAGAAGTTTCTAAAAGAGTAGGGAAAAGTAGATCAGAAATTGCAAATATATTAAGACTATTAAAATTACCTACAGATATTCAACAAAAAGTTAGGGATAGTATATTAAGTTATGGACAAGCAAGAGCTATATTAACTTTAAAAGATGCTAGCCAACAAAAAGAAGCAGTAAATTATATTATTGAGAATGATTTAACTGTAAGAGATACTGAAAAATATATTCAACAATTAATAAATCAAGAAGAAATTAGTAAACGAAAAGAACTTAAAAAGAAAGAAGAAGTACTTGAAAGACAGCAAGGTAATTATGTATTTATTAATGAGGTAAAAGAAAATCTTCAAAAATCTTTAGGAACAAAAGTCAATATTACTCAAGGAAAACGTAAGGGAAAAATAGAAATTGAGTTTTATAATCATGAAGAACTAGAAAGAATTCTTAGTAAGATACAGTAGTCATAAGTTAAGGGAGTATAGATTGTATGGAAAATGTTATAACTTTAATTGAACCATATATGTTATACATAGTTATGGTATTAGTAGTATTTTGTTTTATTCTATTTATTATGTTTATCATGAGTTTTATAAAAATGAAAAAGATACAACGTAAGTATGAAAGATTTATGATAAAAGATGATGTAGATTTGGAAAATTTACTGATTCATTATGCAAAAAAAGTTAGTCAAGTAAAAGATAATGAAGAAAAGATATTAGATAAAATTGATAAATTAAGTAATGAAATTAAGTATTGTACACAGAAAGTAGGCGTTGTAAGATATAATGCTATAGAAAAAGTGGGAGCAGATTTATCTTTTGCAATTGCAATGATGGATGCAGAAGATAATGGGCTTGTATTAAATGGTATTTATAGTAGAGATGGTTCATATATTTATTCAAAACCTATCAAATCAGGTACATCAACTTATCAATTGTCAGATGAAGAAAAGGAAGCTATTAGATTAGCTATAGAAAATAATAAAGCAGTTAAATAATAAGAAAGATGGCTAGTATGATTATATCATATTAGCCATCTTTTTTGAATTAGATATTATATAGTGCAGAAATTATAAAAATCTTAGATTCTAACAGAATAGAAATGAGATATTAAATACATTCATATTAAATAATAGCGTTATAGTTTGGAAATTAGCCATATTTAAATCAGATTATAGCTAATAGATTATTAATATTACAAGTATTTGAGATGTTTTTTGATAGATAAAGTATGAATCTTTATAAGTTGGCTAAAATAAGTTAAAAAGAGAAAGAAAGTGAAAAATATGGTTGTAACAGTAGATAATAGCCTTTATTATATTAAGCAGTACTTAGAAAATACAGGGAAATATGAAGTATATAATTCTGATCAATATATAGGGCCAGTACATGCTTGTATCTATGAACAGAATAATGAAGAAGAGTTTGTAGAAGTGCAAAATAACTTAATAAACTTAGCACAAAATGAACATGTAGATATAAGGCATGGCGTATTAATGATAAATGCAAAAAATAAAACACCCAAAGAGATTGAAAAAATTCTCTCTGAGCGTTTATATAAGAATATTTTTTAATGTTTCACGTGAAACATTTATAAAGTATTAGTAGTTGAAGGCATAAAAGAAACTTTTAAATATTTATAAATAGGTGTTGTTAAAATAATAATACCTATAATTAATGTAGTAATAAATTCAACAGATAAATAACCAGCATTATATACACTTGAATAAATCCATGGATTCATACCTTCAGGAGCATATTCTCCAAAGAAGATTGCACCTGATAGTAAATGCATACAGAATCGACCTATTATTGCAATAAAAGCACCAATGCCAAATCTAATCTGGAGAGATTTGATTGTTTTAGGAATAATACCTACAAGGCCTAGCCATGCAAAAGCAAGAGGGTAATCTAGTAAAATAGAAACCCAGTGGGCAGCATAAGCACCTTGGAAAAATTGTAAGAAACCATATGCTAAACCAGCAATAATACCAGCTGTAGGTCCACATACAAATGCAAAAAGCATAACAGGTAGCATACTTACTAAAGTCACAGAACCACCTTGAGGCATTTCAAACAATTTTATATAGGAAAGAATAAATGAAAGAGCTACGCACATTCCGCCAAAGGCTAAAGTTTTAGTAGTTAGTTTAGGCCCTACGGATTGTTTATTTGTAGTTTTAATAATAATACTTAGTACCAACACAATTAAAAAAATACTTAAGCATACCCAAATCATAGATGGGGTTTCTTGAAGACCTGATAAAAAATCTGACATTAAAAATCCTCCCTTTTTAATAAATATGTTAAGGGAGGATTTAATATAAAATAAAGATAATAAAGAACACACTTATTGTGCTATATTTACTATCTAATGTTTTACACACTTCCCTGCTGCAGCATTATCTGTGTACAGGTCCTGAGGGTCTGCTAAAATGCACTCTCAGCCCTTTTGGGCTCCCCTAGCATATTTATAAATATTAATTTAGTTTATAATAATTATTTATTATCTATCCTTATATTAATTCATTTTTATATACAAGTCAATGAAAAAAACTTATAACATTCATATTACTAATAATACAGTCTCTTTAAAGTAAAGAGAGCATAGTTTTTAAAAGTGTATTAGGTATGATAGAATATATTTAAAGAGATTATAAAAGGAGAAGGGAATGGAAAAATTTAAATATATTAAGTATTTAGCTGGAGTAATAGGAATAGTAATGACAATATGGGGAACAGTTACTATAATTCAACATAATTTAAATAGTGAAGATCAATTAAAAATCTATTCTAGCCATCAAGTTCAAGAATTGCCAATAGAATTTGGAGTAAATGAAGTTTATTCTAGCAAAAATAAAAGGATTAAATGGACAAGTATTAACTATGAAAATCTAAGTAGTAATCATGATTATACATATATCCAAATATTGGAGACTCCTACTGATAATATTAAAAATAAATTAGAAATAATAGGGGAAAAGTATAAAGAATGTAAAACAATACTAGTGAGTTTGAAACTAGATAAAGATATAAATAAAAAAGAATTAAAAGAAATATATAAAGAAGTAGAATTAATACAAGGAAAGTATACAAATATAGAAGTACTTATACCATTAGATAAAGCCGTACAAGTCTATAAGGATATACCAATTAAATATGCTTATATAGATATAAAGCAAAAAGAAGATATGGATTTATTAGAAGAACTATCTATACATTTTAAGCAAAAAGTTGAAATAATCGTTAATGACTATATATTAGAAGAACAAGAAGAACTTAGTGAACAGCTAGATTTAATGAGCCAACTATATTATTCTACCATTATGAAACTACCTAATATAACAGTAGTATTTCAACAGGGGAATGTTAATACGGCACATTATCGAATCATAGAATTCTATAATGAGATTCTTTCAAATAAAGAGTATAGACATGAACCATTAGAGAATAAAGATAACATAAGTATTGTTATATCAGATGAAGCAAATAAAGTAAGTTTTATGCCGGAGTATGATGAAAATATTGAACAAATTGATTATAAATTAAATGAAGAGACTATTTTAAAGACGTATCGTTATCCTTTTAAGTTAATGGCTGATGAGTATGAATTAGTAGATGGCGTAAATAGGTTAAAAATAATTATTAAATATAGAGATAAAGAAGACGTCATAGTACAAACATATTATTTAAAGAATAAAAGAAATAAAAGTATAGGTGAAAGACAAAGGCGTGTATCTAAAAACTATAAAGTAGAAGAAAAAAGTAGTTATGATAATCTATATATACCTGTTTTAATGTATCATGAATTTAAAGATGAAGTTGGTGAATCAGATAGTGAGCAGAGTATATCAGTAGGTACGCAGTTGTTTAAAGAGCAGCTCATTGCTTTAAAGAACGCAGGATATACTACTATAAACTTTAAAGATCTAAAAGATTATTTGGAAGGAGTAGGGGGACTGCCACAGAAACCCGTTATCCTTACTACAGATGATGGTTATTTAAGTAATTATACGATTGCTTACCCTATATTAAAAGAATTAGATATGCAAGCAACATACTTTATAACACCTAAGTATGTTGGGATAGATACAATGATGCCTCATTTTACTTGGGATCAGGCTAAAGAAATGGAAGCAAGTGGATTAATTGATATACAAAGTCATACTTATTCTCATAATTTATTAGATCAATTACCATATGGTGAAGTAATCTATGAAGCCAGTTTATCATTTGAAAAAATAGAAGAGAATCTAGGGAAAAGAGATGTAAAAGTACTTGCTTATCCACAATTCCAGCATAATTATAAGACCAAAAGATGGATTGAAAGTATAGGAGTAAACTTACAAGTAACCAATTTAGTAAGATATAAAGGTAGTACAGAAATCCAAGATATTAAACGTATACATGTAGCAAATACTACTACTCCTGAAGAGTTGCTTAAGGAAATAGAAAATTTAACAATGAAATAAAAAAGAATCCTTGATTTTTTTAAGAATACTTATTAAAATATATGATTATAATACACTAACGCTATGAAGAGAAATCAATAAGTTTAATACTTTAACAGAAAAGGAGTTCACCGGCTGAAAGACTCTTAAAGAAAAGACTTATTGTCCTAGCTCGGAGCATTACGTGATTAAGCGTAACGGTTTACTGCCGATATAGAGTAAAGAGTGATGATAACTTTAGAATTTATCATAATCAGGGTGGTACCACCGAATGTCGATTTGGTCCCTATGCAGCAATGCATAGGGATTTTTTTATTGTCTATAATTTTAAAAATGATGAAATTAAGGGAGAGAAGATCATGTTACTTAGCAAATTATTAGGTGAACGTATTAAGGAAAAACCAGGTGATGCAACAAGTATTAGTCATATTTATTTATTAAGAGGCGGATATATCAGACAAGTATCGAATGGTATTTACTCACTTTTAATGCCAGCAAAGCGTATTGCAACTAAAATTGAAGATATTATTCGTGAAGAAATGGATGCTATTGATGGGCAAGAAGTTATGTTCCCAGTAGTACTTCCAGCAGATTTATGGCAAGAATCAGGTAGATTTGAAGGTGTAGGTAATGAGCTTGTAAGATTCAAAGATCGTTCAGGAAAAGATATGGTTCTTGGTATGACACATGAAGAGGCAGCAGTACATTTAGCACGTACAGAAGCGCGTTCATATGCTCAATATCCATTTATGATTTATCAAATTCAAACTAAATTTAGAGATGAACCAAGAGCGCGTGGAGGACTTATCCGTGTAAGAGAATTTACAATGAAAGATGCTTACTCATTCCATACTTCTCAAGAAGATTTAGAACAATACTATGAACAATGTTTACAAGCATACCATAATGTATTTAGAAAAGCTGGTGTGCCAGAAGTAGTATGTGTTCAATCAGATACAGGTATGATGGGTGGTAAAGTAGCACATGAATTTATGTTACTTACTGATATTGGAGAGGATACAATCATTATCTGTGATTCTTGTGATTACCAATCAAATATGGAAGTAGCTATTTCTAAACTTGATAAATATGAGATTGCAGAAGAAGAAATAAAAGAAAATCATACACCAGGCATTAAAGATATTGAATCTTTAGCAAATTTCTTTGGCGTAGAAACACATAGACTTTTAAAAGCTGCAGTATTCGAGGTTGAAGGTAGAAAAGAACCTCTTATTGTATTTGTTAGAGGAGATTTACAAGTAAATGAATCTAAACTTAGTAAAGTTGTTCAAGCAAATGTTACACCGCTTACAAACTACGAAAATGTTGATTTAAACTTTGGTTTTATTGGGCCTGTAGGATTAAATGCAAGAAATGCACAAATTATATTTGATAGTTCATTAGAAGGTGAAACAAATTTAATTTGTGGGGCTAATAAAGATGATTATCATTTATCAGGCGTAAGTATAGTAAGAGATATAAATGTAGAAAGCTTCCATGATGTGGCTCAAGTAAATGAAGGTCATACATGCCCTCATTGTAATGGAAAGCTTCAATTCAAACGTGGGGTTGAAGTAGGTAATATATTCCAGTTAGGCACAAAATATACAGAAAGTATGCATATGACATATACCGATAAAGATGGAAAAGCAAAAACACCTATCATGGGTTGTTATGGCATAGGAGTAGGACGTTTACTTGCTTGTATCATTGAATCTCATCATGATGAATATGGTCCAATTTGGCCAATTTCAGTTGCACCATGGCAAGTACACATTTGTGTATTAGGTAGCAAAAAAATAGATATGAATGAAGTTGGAACAGATATTTATAATCGTCTAAATAATAAATGGGAAGTTATCATGGATGATCGTAATATGGGACCAGGTGCGAAATTTGCAGATGCAGACCTTTTAGGTATTCCAGTACGTATTGTAGTAGGTGAAAGAAATCTTGAAAATGGACAAGTTGAATTAATGACAAGAGATAAATCAGTTAAAAAATTGATTAATATTTCAGATCTTGAGCAAGAGGTAGAAACTCTTATCACAGAACTTAAAAATCAATTATAGGATTGATAAATAAAGCCATTTTTTTGATAATAAATAAGTAAAATTAATATAGGACAAAATAAGTACTCGAGGAAACATAGAGTACTTATTTTTATTTTACAGAAAATTGCATATAATATTAGAGCTATGTTATTATCGTCAGTATAAGGGGGAAATTATGAAACAAATCTTAAAAGTACTATTTAGTCGTCTATTTATTGTCGGTCTACTTATACTTATACAAGCGATTATTTTAGGAATTGGAATTTGGAAATTAACTAATTACTTCGTATATATGTATATTCTATTTACTATAATTAGTATAGCAGTAGTAATTTATATATTGAATAAGAAGGATAATCCTTCTTATAAATTAGCATGGACGATACCAATATTATTGTTTCCAATATTTGGTGGTCTTTTTTATTTAGTATTTGGAGGAGATAAAACAAGTAAAGCTTTTAAAAAATCTGTAAAAAGAACTTATGAAGATACAAAAGGTTTCTTGATTCAAAATGAAGAATTAATAAAACAATTGCAAGAAAAGGATAAAAATATTGCAAAACAAGTTAAATATATTTATAACTATTCTAGTTTTCCTATGTATAAAAATACAAAAGCTCAATATTTGTCTCCCGGTGAAAATTTCTTTAATGTCTTAAAAGACGAATTAAAAAAAGCTAAGTACTTTATCTTTATGGAGTACTTTATTATAGAAGAAGGAGTTATGTGGGATAGCATACTTGATATCTTAGTTGAGAAAGTAAATGAAGGGGTAGAGGTACGGGTTCTTTATGATGATGCAGGATGTATTCAAACATTACCTTATAAATATCATGAAAAATTACAAAGTTTAGGAATACAGGTGATTGTATTTAATGAGATACAGCCTAAATTATCTTTAAAGATGAATAATAGAGATCATAAGAAGATAACAGTAATCGATGGAGTAGTTGGTTTTACAGGAGGGGCAAATCTAGCAGATGAATATATTAATGCTGTTGTTAAACATGGTCAATGGAAAGATGCCAGTATATTACTAAAAGGAGATGCAGTAACAAGTTTAACATTAATGTTTTTACAAAGTTGGAATTTTGATAGGTTAGAAAAAAATAGAGAGGATTATAAACGATATTTAGTTAGAATACCAGATAAGTTCAATAATGAAGGCTATGTTCAACCTTATGCAGATAGTCCTCTTGATGAAGAGACTGTTGGAGAAAATGTTTATATCAATATGATTAATCAAGCGAAGGAATATGTATATATAAATACACCATACTTGATTATAGATAATGAGCTTATGACAGCATTAACATTAGCAGCTAAAAGTGGTATAGATATTAGAATAGTAACACCACATATTGCAGATAAATGGTACGTTCATCTTTTAACAAGGGCATATTATCAACAGCTTATAGAAGCCGGAGTTAAAATCTATGAATATACACCAGGCTTTATACATTCAAAAACTTTTGTAGTAGATGATGAAATAGGAGTTGTGGGAACAATTAATTTAGATTTTAGAAGCTTATATTTGCACTTTGAATGTGGAGTATTTATGTATAAGACATTAGCGATAGGGGAGATTAAGCAAGATTTTTTAGAAACATTAGAAGTTTGTTTGCCTATTACATTAGAAGAATGTCACAATGTAAAATGGTATACGAGATTAATGCGATCAGTTATTAGATGTTTTGCACCCCTTATGTAGTAAAGCCATAATTATTTAGACTTTTATATAGGAATTATGTAGACATCATGGATAAATATGGTATAATATAGGCGTATGTAATGCTATTCAACCCGTAAAATTTCATAATACCAACCTAAAAGAGGTACTTCCTAAATGGAGGTGCCTCTTTATTATTAAATTCGTATGAACTTAGAGATAGGAGCTTGAATATAATTAAGTATAAGTTTAGGTATATTATATGATATGGGGTGACTAAGTGATAGAAATGTGCAGAGATATTAATGAATTACATCCTAAGGTTAAAGAATTAGCAGAAGCACTATTAGAATTATGTAAAAGAGAAGGATTAAATATAAAAATAGGAGAAACCTATCGAACAGTTGAAAGGCAAGATTATCTTTATGAACAAGGTAGAACAAGACCAGGCAATATTGTAACAAATGCTAGAGGAAGTAGTATGTCATCTTATCATCAATGGAGATTAGCTTTTGATATTTATCAAAATATAAAAGGAGCTGAATATGATAGTAATATTTTGAAAAGAGTAGGAAAGTTAGGCCAAAGCATAGGATTAGAATGGGGAGGAAGTTGGTCTAGTTTTTCTGATACACCTCATTTTCAATATACTTTTGGATTATCAATAAAAGATCTAAATTTAGGGAAAAAGCCACCAGAATATATTCCAACAGTTGAAAAAATAGATCAAGAATACGAAAAAGCAGTAAATACTTTGATAGAAAAACAAATTATCAATATAAAAAATGCATGGTATCCACAGCCTACTGTAAGATATACCGCCCAACTAGTTGAAAAAATAAGCTTAGAACTAATTAAATTAGATTATGACTTACAAATTAAAATATTGAATAATAAAGGCATCGTAATAGAAGTTGAAAAATGGAAGAAGCAAGAATATAAAGAAGAAGATATAAAAGCACTAATAAAAAAAGTAGCTGTATATTTAAAAAAACAGTAGAGGGGATTCAATAAGAATCTCCTTTTTACATGTAAAAAAGTATGAGAACATTGTAATTACTGATATAATAAATAGGTGGTTTGAAATATATAAAATAGTTTAGAACAAATAGGAGAACTAAAATGTATAAATTAATTGCACTTGATATGGATGGTACTCTTTTAAGAGAAGATAAAACAATATCACAAAATACAAAGGAAGCAATAAAAAAGGCAAAAGAAAAAGGTGTTAAAATTGTCTTAGCATCGGGGCGCCCAATCGAAGGAATTGAGCGTTACTTAGAAGAACTTGAATTATTAGATCAAGATGATTATGTAGTAAGCTTTAATGGGGCTATTGTACAAAATACAAATACGAAAGAAGTAGTTAGTCGTATTACATTAACAGGACAAGATCTCGAATATTTATATCAACTTTCACAAGAATTAGGAGTAAATATTCATGCCTTTTCAAAAGATGGATGTATTACACCAAGAATGTCAGCTTATACAATCTTAGAAGGTGAAATCAATGGTATTGCGGTACACGAAGTAGATTTTAATGAAGTTCCTAAAAATGAAGAACTTATTAAAATCATGATGATAGATGAACCAGAAATCTTACAAAAAGCTATTGAGAAATTACCTAAAGAAGTTTATGACAAATATACAGTCGTAAGAAGTGCACCATTTTTCTTAGAGTTTTTAGATAAACGTGTAAATAAAGGTGCAGGAGTAGAAGCTTTAGCGAAATGTTTAAATATTAAGCAAGAAGAAGTTATTTGTATGGGTGATGCTGGAAATGATGAACATATGATTCGTTATGCAGGTCTTGGTGTGGCTATGGAGAATGCTTTTGAAGAGGTAAAAGCAATTGCTGACTTTGTTACTAAATCAAATGATGAAGATGGTGTAGCATACGTTATTGAAAAATTTATATTAGAAGTGTAATAAACATGTTGAGTATTTTTAATTAGATTGTAATATAAATATGATAATCTAAAGATAAGCAAACAAAGGGAGGACTTTAGCATGAAGAAAAAAATAGCAGTCATCTTATTAGCCTTAAGTGCAATAGGCCTATCTGGATGTACACAACAATTAGATCAAGTGAATCCTTTAGAAGAACAAGTTACTACGTTACAAAAAGAGAATGAAAATTTAGCAAAACAAGTTGAAAGCTTAACAAAGCAAATTGATGAATTAATGGAGCAAAATACAAAATTACAAGAGGAGATACAAGTTTTAGATGAAGACCAGTATACTCTTTATACTAGAGATGTAGATTCTTGGGAGATTGTAGAGTTAGAAACAATAAGTTTATCAAAAGATGAAACTATAAAAGAGAAACTTCAGCAGATAGCGAATGAAATTTCAAAGACATGTTTCGAAAATCTTGAAATAAAGGTAGAAGAAATTAAGACAATTGGAAATAAAGAAATTGCAACAATAAATCTTAAAGATAATGAAGAAGAATTAAATTGGATGAGTAATTATTTTCAAGGATCAACAGGAGCTGGAGTAACGTTAACAATTTTAGAAGAAAGTCTGCTCCAAAGAAAATCTAACTATCCATGGATAGATGGGATTGAGTTAGTTTATAATGGAGAAACATTAAGTAGTTCTCATATTGAGCTTGGTAATATCTTATATCGTTAGTGATAAGTCTCTTTATTTAATAAAGAGACTTATTCAGACCGCTGACAAAGTTATTGT
>NZ_JAQIFT010000016.1:0-395209 GCF_027857615.1 Holtiella tumoricola | reverse complement strand
AGACAGTAATACCGGAGGAGGCAGTAATACTGGAGAAGACAGTAATACTGTAGGAGATAGCAATACAGATAGTGATAACAATGTAAGTGGCGATTTGGTAGATGGTGTCAATGAAAGTTTAGCTTTAGTACGTGAAGCTAAAGAAGATATAAGTAATAATGAAGAATTTTTAGGTGATACGAGATATGCTTTAGATGATATGGAAAGAAGCCTAAATGCAATAAATGCAGCTCCCAATAACCCAGATCGAGTAGAAGAAAACCTAAATAATCTAAGAGCTGAAAGTAGAAATTTAAGTAATACAATAGGGAATCTTCGCGTGCAGTTAAATATGTTAACTGACAATATTACAGGTAAGTTAACAGCAGCAGAACAACTTATGCGTGAAGTAGGAGCGGGTACAAATGGCATCAAAAATATTGTAGTCAGTGTATCTGAAGGTGCTCAAGTTAAAATAGATAAAATGCTTGTAAATATTGACAAGGTACAAGATAAAGTAGAAGAAATTTCAAAGAAAATGACAAAAGCTTCTCATAAAGAGTCTGAAAAGATTCAAGATAAGTTAGGAACTACAAGTAAGAACTTAGCTGAGTTAGAACGACGACTTGGTGAACTAGGAAATGTTATAGAAGATAAAGTGGTATTAGAAGAAATGTTACAAAATATTTCTCAGCTTACTTATAATATTCAAGCTTCCTTAGAACACACTATTGACTTATTAGATTCAGATTTAATTGCTAAGCTTAAAGAGCAAATAAACAGTGTCTCTGGATTTGTAGGAGATGTGACTGTATTACTTGATAATGTTAGAAATGAATTAGATTACTTAAGAGACTTTGGTACCCGTTTACAAGATAAGAGTGAAGTATTTGTTGATGATATTAATGAAGTTAAGGGACATATACCAAATGTTGAAGATAGCATTAATAAAATAGTAGATAAGTTAAAAGAACTTGATGAAAAGGTAGATATTAGAGAATTAATCAATGAACTTACAGGAGATAACAGTAATAAGAGTGATTTCTTAGCAGCGCCTGTTATTCTTAATACACATAAGCTTTATCCAATGGCAAACTATGGTGCAAGTATGACACCATTCTATACAACACTTTGCCTATGGGTAGGTGCATTATTACTTTGTGCACTATTAAGTACAAAAGCGAAAAATGCAGATTTTGAATATACACCGGTACAAGAATACTTTGGGAAATATCTCTTATTCACTACATTAGCCATACTACAAGGCTTTATTGCAGGTCTTGGTGATATAGTGGTACTAGGGGTAGAGGCACAGCATCCAGTATTATTTGTATGCTTGGCTATGTTCTATAGTATGGTGTTTACAGCTATTGTGTATACACTTGTGTCTCTCTTTGGAAATGTTGGTAAAGCAATAGGCGTTATTTTATTAGTATTACAGATTGCAGGATCTGGAGGTACATTCCCTATCCAAGTTACACCAGAATTCTTCCAAAGAATTCATGACCTCTTACCATTTACGTATGGTATTAGTGGGATGAGGGAAGCTGTTGCAGGCGTTTACTCCCCTACACTTGTAGCAGATATGATTGTACTTGCATTTTTCTTTGTTTTATCCTTATTTATGGGTGCATTATTAAAGAAAAAAGCCAACGCTTTCTTACAGCGATTCTCTAAACAATTAGGAAAATCAGGTGTAATAGAACATTAGAATAAG
This sequence comes from Holtiella tumoricola, assembly GCF_027857615.1. NCBI lineage: Bacteria > Bacillati > Bacillota > Clostridia > Lachnospirales > Cellulosilyticaceae > Holtiella > Holtiella tumoricola. The sequence continues at coordinate 393,513 of NZ_JAQIFT010000016.1, read as the reverse complement.
TAACTAATAAACCCTCATAGCTAGAAAAACTAGGTATGGGGGTTTTTAAACTAGAGGTTTAATGATAGATTAAAAAGTTTTTTATAACGAATAAGCTATATGTTTTCAAACCACACTAAGGAGTAAAATACAAAAAGTGGGAAGGAACAAGATGTTACAACAGTGGAAAGTAAAAGAAAAGATTAATTATAGAGATGTTTTTAGAAAAGGCACTGTGGGTCTAATCATTACTTTTATAGCAGGTCTTTTGTTTGGAAAAGAAAATATGATGATTGCTTTCGTCATTGTACTAGGTGCTAACATCTATGAAAAAGAAAACTTACGTGTTAAGACCGTACAAAAGATTTTGCGTCTGCTTGTACGAGATGTAATTATTGTATGTATGGCCTTTATAGCAAGCCAAAATATGTGGTGGGGTATTCCACTTAACCTAATAGCTATATTTATCATTATCTTTAGTTTAGTATCACCATATGATCAAATTTCTTATAAAACTTTTATGATGCTTTATGTCTTTTGCCAATATAGTTATATTACTTTAAGCGAACTTCCTGGTCGACTTTTTTTAGTTGTTTTCGCAATGGGATGTGTACTTATAAGTAGCCTTGTTTACCAATTGCGTAATAAGGCTCTTTTAGATTCTAATATTGGTAAGGGATGGGAGATGATTGATGAACAACTTCACAATATTTTAGAAAGACGTTTTGACCATGCATTAAGTGTAGCCTGTAGAACGGCAATGAATGAGGTTGCCCATACAATCTATAGAACAGGTTACAGGCGCTACTTTACAACTCAGCAAGGAAAAATACAGTTTCATTTTTATATGAATATTAGTTATTTTAATGTTCTATTAGAAAGTATTGATAGAGAGTACGCTAGAGGAGAGTTTGGAAAGAGGCAACTTTTAGCATTAATCAGTATTACAGAAACTATTAATAGATATTTTAAGTATGAGATTAAAAGAGATGAAATTATACAAGTACTTAAGAATGCTGTAGAGCTAGGGCCAATTCATTATGGCTTTGGAGCAGAAGTTATGGAAATTTTAGAAGCCTTATATAAGAACTTTGTAGAGTTAGATGAAATAGATTATAAAAAGAAAAATACAGTATATGGAGAATGGGAAAGAACGAGTCTAAATCAACTCTATGACGACTTCCAAAATGCACTTAATCCTAAGAGTATGCGTGTTAACTTTGCAGTACGACTTGCTATTATCTTGACCATTACGTTATTACTCGCACATCAATTAGGATTTTATAAAATTATTTGGGCAATTATCCCTATTATGTCTACAACAAGGCCTTACTATGAGGATACTATGCAACGTAAGTCGGATAGGGTGAAAAGTAATTTACTTGCCTGCCTTATCGTTGGAGTGATTATTAATATTGTTGATATCGAATGGATATCAGCACTTCTAGTTGTATTAGGGTTTTATGGGGTATACACATTTAAGGACTATTATCGTATGTCTTTCTTCTTAACAGTTATTTCGATGTGTCTATCCTCTTTCGGTACAGGTATAAATAGTCTAATCTTTTATAGATTAATCTATTTATTGGTAGGAATAGGGATTGTTGAACTTAGTGCAAGGGTTAAACCTTTCAAATTGAAAGATGGTATCAATGAACTGGTTGAGAAAATAGATAGACTTAATACTAAGTTAGAAAAAGAAGCACTTAGAAGCCTAAAGCATGAAGAAAACACTCATATTATCCGAGAAACAATCATTCATTCTGCCCTTCTTGGTCAACATTTATCTATACACAATAAAGTTTATAAGGATGAAAAGATAACAAAGTTAGTAGAAGACAATGCAGAATTTGTGATTAGATTAGGTCATCAGCTTTTAACACAAAGTGAAAGTAGAAGATAAGATAAAATGATATGGAGTATAGTCTAGAGTAAGAATAGAGCTATACTCTGTATTTTTGTATAGTTTTCTGATATAGTATAAAATTAGATATAATTAGAGTAAGGAATAGGTAAAGGAAATAAAGAATATGAATACAGGTAAGAAGTTATTAGGGATAGGATGCATTGCAGTGTTGATGGTATGTGGTTCTAGAAATTTAGAAACCAGGCAACAAAAAGTAGCTGCACAAGCACTTATAGACAATGAAGTAGAAAAAGATAATATAGTAGAGGTAGTGGAGCCTGTTGAACAAGAGTTAGAGGCTGAAGAGCTAGTAGCTTTTACGTTACCTTATGATCAACTTTTTATCACACCAACAAGGCAGGCATATGAAACAGAAACGATGCAATTGAAAATTCCTGTATTGGAGATAGATGAACCTGTCTATGATAAAACAGATGAGGATACATTAAAGAATGGTCCATGCTTATATGAATATGCACAATTGCCAAGTGAAGAAGGAGCAAATGTAAGTATTGCTTCACATCGTATTAAAAAAAGAGGAGGCTTTCTAGATATTGATCAGTTGAAGGAAGGGGATCTTCTATATCTTATATATGAGAATACAATTTATAAATACATATATGATACAACCCAAATGGTAGAAGAAAATGACTGGAGCGTTGTTTATCGTAAAGAAGGTCTATGTGTTACATTAACAAGTTGTGAGCCAGCGTTTAATCCAACTCATCGAATAGTAGTAACAGCGAAGTTATTAGAGACGTTACCTTATGATACAGAATATGTTTTTGAATATTAAAATTATGTTAAATGAGTTAAGGGTCCGTTAATTGCCTTGAAGTAAACACTGGGATGATTATAATAGGTTTTAGATAAAACGTATTATACAGATAAAGTGGTGCAAATACCGGGAGGCAATATGAGAAACTTAAAAACTAGAAAAAGACTAATCGCGTTCGCTTTAGTAACAGCAATGCTTGGAGGTGGAGCGGTTAATACATTTGCAGCAAGCAATGATGCTTGGACAGAAGCAACACAAACAGAAGCAGCTAAAAATGGTGCATGGGAACAATGGTGTAATGAATGGGAAAATATTAAAAATGATTGGACGCAAATGTCTTTAACACCAGGGAAAAATGAAACAGAACTTAACTTTGGTTGGTACAGCAAAATTGGGGATGCACAACTAAAGATTAAAATAGGTCAAAAAGCAGACTTAAGTGATGCAAAAGAGTTAAAGGTTACTACAACTTCAGCAGTTGAAGGGCATGAATCAAATAAAGCAATAGCAAAAGATTTAAAACCAAATTCAACTTACTACTATAGTTATACAAAAAATGGTGTATGGACAGAAGCTATTTCTTATAAAGCTCAAAATCCACAACAATTTAGCTTTATCTATGTAGGGGATCCACAAATTGGTTCTTCAAGTGGAAATGCAGCAACAGGCAGTGAAGAAGAACAAGGTCAAGATTTAGCAACAAGAAATGATAGCTTCAACTGGAGTAATACAATTAATAGTGCTTTAGCAATTCGTCCAAATGCAAGTTTTGTCCTATCAGCTGGGGATCAAATCCAAACAAGAGATAAGAAAAACAAAGATCCTCTTTACACAGGAAATGAAATTGAATATGCAGGTTACTTAAGTGCAGATGCTCTTAAATCTCTTCCAGTAGCAACAACTGTAGGGAACCATGACGCATTAAGCAGTAACTATACATATCACTTCAACAATCCAAATGCAAGTGATTTAGGCTTTACTCATGCAGGTGGAGATTACTACTTCTCTTACGGGGAAGCACTTTTTATTAATCTTAATACAAACAACTTAAATGTTGCAGAGCATCAAGCTTTTATTGAACAAGCTGTTAAAGAAAGTTCAGATACATCATGGCGTATTGTAACACTTCACCAAGATATTTATGGTTCTGGCGAACATTCGAATGAGCCAGAAATCGTTAACCTTCGTTATAGCTTAATTCCAATCTTTGAAGCCAATAATATTGATGTGGTTTTAACAGGGCATGACCATACGTATTCAAGAACTTTCCTTTTAGAAGGTGGGAAGTTAGATCAAAGTACTATGATTACAGAAGATGAATTTGATGCATACTTTGAAGGCGAAGTTGCTATTGATGATAAATACACTAACTATTTAGCAAGTGTTGAAGATGCTAAAGCGGTAAATGTAACGAATGCAAGTGGAGAAGTAGTGGATCCACAGGGAATTTTATATATGACTGCAAACTCATCAACAGGTAGTAAATACTATGGATTAGTAGAAAAGCAACAAGCATATGTAGCGGCTAGATGGCAAGAAAATGTGCCAACATTCTCTATTGTAGATATTACAAAAGACCGTTTTACAATTGATACTTACCGTACAGATACAATGGAAAAGATTGATAATACATTCTCCATTGTAAAAACACAAGCATCTAAAAAGGCAATAGCAACAGACAATAAGGCGAACAATGTATCAACAGTAAGTGGTACTGTAGCAGAGACAGCGGCGGCTGGTAATGAAGTTATATTTGTAGAAAAAGCTGAAGATGAAAAATTACCACAAACAGGTTATAGAGTAAGTGATTTATTACTTAGCTTAGTATCTATCCTTGGAATAGGTGCATTAGGTGTAATCTTTGTAAATAAAAAGAAAAGTGTAAGCAAATAAAGCATAAAATAAAACATGAAGGGGATGTTGCGAAACATTCCCTTTGTTTATGGGATGGACGAAGGAGATAGGATGAAGTATAGACAGTGGATTGTAGGTGTATTGATTATTATATTTGCTCTTTTTTTATATCAATTTAATCAAGCTGAAAAGGTAGAGTTATCTAATACATCAGGAAGAACATTTGAAAAGGCAAAGGTTGTTGAGGTTGTAAAAGATAATTTACAAGAAGATGGCTCCAGAATGGGGCAACAAATTGTAAAGCTTAAACTTCTAACAGGGGATAAAAAGGGAGATATTGTAGAAGCCACAAGTTTTTCAGGTTACTTATATGGCGCAGACTGTACAGTAGGCTTACGTGTTATTGCACAAGTAAGTGTATATCAAGATATAGTAGTGGCTTCAGTCTATAATTATGATAGAGAAAATATGCTGTATTTGATTGTGGTATTATTCATAGGAAGTATTTGGATTATTGGAGGACGCAGAGGGCTGAACTCTGTAATGGGATTAATTTTTACTTTTATATGTATTATTTTTCTTTATATACCTATGTTATATAAAGGTTATTCACCATTTTGGTCAGCGGTTATCGTTGTTATTTTAACCACAATAGTCAGCCTGTACTTAATAGGAGGTACAACGTATAAAACTTTATCGGCAATATTAGGAACGATAGGAGGTGTAGTAATAGCAGGCGTATTTGCTACACTCTTTGGAGCACTGACCCATATTTCAGGTAATAATGTAGGGGATATTGAAGAATTGGTGTTTATCAGTAGTGTGACAGATTTACAGGTATCAGGATTATTGTTTTCAGGTATACTTATTTCTTCTTTAGGCGCTGTTATGGATGTAAGTATGTCTATTGCTTCGACTATACAAGAGATTTATATTCAAAATCCTATATTAGATAGGAAAGAACTTTTTAAATCAGGGATGCGTGTAGGAAGAGATATGATGGGAACCATGTCTAATACACTTATCCTTGCCTTTACAGGTGGCTCTATTAATACATTGATCTTTATTTATGCCTATAGTATGCAGTATCACCAAGTAATGAATATGTACGATATAGGTATTGAAATCTTACAAGGAGTCACAGGAAGTTTGGGTGTTATTCTAACAGTACCAATGGTATCCTTAATTGCAGCTTGTTTGATTCCAAAAGAAAAACAAGAGAGTATCTAAATAAAAGTAGCAAGGTGGATCACAAATAAGTGATGGACCTTGCTACTTTTTTATATAACATTTTTATTTAAGATGTATTTGTTATATAGGTAGTATTAGAGCTACTTGATTTTTATCCATTCTATAGACCTTCTTTCTATGAAAGATACATTACTTAACTACAATAATATAAATATAGAGATGAAGTGATAGGACTTTGGATTTATAGAAGATTATTTTAAAAGATAATAATTATTATGGACTATTTACTCATTAAGGTATATAATTTTTTATTGCGATTAACGATAGGCAATTCCACCTAGGGAGAACAATAAATGAATAAAAAATATCTTAAATATATAGGTATCAATATTATAATATTAGCAATTATTGTAGGCGCTTTTGAAGTTAAAATAAGGATAAATCAATTCCAAGATGAGAAGATTTTGGCTAAGGAGACAGCATATTTGTCACTAGCTACAAAAGAGGAAAGAGTTCAAGAAAGAGAACGATTAATTGGCTTACTAAATGAATTAGTCTATATAGGTGAAGAGAGTAAGGCTAGGCTTTTAAATCAAATATCTCTGATTTATTTTCAAGACTATGAATATAATATAGGCTTAGAATATGCAGTGCAATCACTTAAAGTATCAGAGCATAATAAAGATAAGTTTAGGATAGCTAAAAGTCTTATAGATATAGCCAATGTATGTGCTGAACTTGGAGGGACAGAATTTGCGGAAAATCTTATTGTACAAGCGTTAGAAATGCCGATTACAGACCCAATTAAAGATGCAAGAGTGAAAGAGTATGGTTATATTAATTTAGCAGATATTTATTCTAAAGTTAATAGAAGTGATGAAGCTATTGAATGTATCAATAAATCCTATGAGTTTGTAAATAGGAATGACAATGAATATGAAATGAAAATGTTGATAAGAAAAATAGTAACATCAAGAGCACTTTTTTATCAGGAGAAGGTAGAAGAAACAAAGAGAATCTTAGATGAAATACAACTTGACATAGAAAAGAATACAGATATTTCCAATTTGCTTATACCTTACTTAGGGATGAGAATTAAAGTTGACTTATATGAAGGTTATTTAGATGAAGCGTTGGATATGGGATATAGGCTTTTTGAAATTTGTGAACAAGAAGGAGCTACAGATATTCAAATTAATCATATGACACATATTATAGAACAAATTCACTCGCTTTATGTAGAAGAAGATCAAGAAGAGACAAAAGAAATATTAGATAATCTAGAAAAGATATTGCTTAGAAAATATGATGAACTTATAAAAAGCAAAAATGAAAAAACAGTAAAGTTTATTCTAAGTAGATATGAAGATAATTTTAGATACTTAGAATATGCAGATAGACTGCGTACTAACATGTTTAAAAATATTATTATAGGTATTGTAGCGGTTGTTGCAACAGGTATTATAGGGGTTATTCTTAAACGTTTAGCTAGACAAAATGCAAGAGATAGTTTAACGCAAATTTATAATAGAGGTAAATTTGATGAAACCTACAAGAAAATGTTAGATAAGAAGGGCTTGATAGGTATTTTGGTTATTGATATTGATTATTTTAAAATGATTAATGATAACTATGGACATGCCTATGGCGATCATGTCTTAAAGACAGTTGCACAGCTGTTAGAAAAAAACTTGATACCTGGAACACAAGTCTTTAGATATGGTGGAGAGGAATTTTGTATATTAAGTAGAAATGTGGATCACAATAAAATAATACAACTAGGGCATGAGTTAAGAGAGAAAGTAGAAGCCCTCAGATGGGATCAATCATTAAATGTAACCATAAGTATAGGTATTAGTTTTAATGATAAAGCGCAAAATTTATTTAAAAGTGCAGATGAAAAAATGTATCAATCCAAACAAAAGGGTAGAAATCGTGTAACGTATTAAGAGTATAAAATAATTAGAAAGCCCCCTATATTTTCGATTAAAATATAGGGGGCTTTTTTTATAACAGGAGGTCTTAGAGTTATAATATAATATTTTCAGAACCTTGATTAGCAGGACTTGCCATAGTAGTCAATGTTTTTATATCTTCAATAATTGTATTATGACCGGATTTTGTAATAAGGCCAAGTTGTTTGAAGTTAGCCATAATACGCGAAACAGTAACATAATGAACGCCCAGGTATTTAGCCATTTCTACATAAGTAAAGTGTTTATCGACGATATAAGCGCCGTTTTTATAAATAGCTAACTCAATGAGAAGATGGGCAAGACGCTCAGTTGTATCACATTCTTTAGAAGAATGTAGATGGTTGAGGATAGAGAGATAATGATTAGATAAGGAAAAATTAAAATAGCGAGCAATTTCTATATTAGAATCCATAAGCTCAGCAACTTTATTGAAACTCAATCTAGAAATAGTGCAATCTGTTTTAGCATAGACATGATAATTAACAGTATGGTGAATAGGTTGGTCTTGTTTGCTTTCAACAGCATGAAAACGTACACATCCGATAATATCACCTTCTTGAAAGTAATAATAAATAATTTCTTTACCACATTTGGTATAGCGAATGAGTGCACAGATACCATCTAGAAGACAATAAACAGAATTAGTACCATAGCTTTCTGTTGTAAAGCAATGTCCTTTAGGGATTTCCATAATTGTACCGCTTGAATAAAGTTGCTTAAAGCATTCCTTGGATAATGAACTCATGATGTATGCTCCTTAGTTGAAAAATATCGGACTTTATAAATAAATTATATCAAATATAATCTATAAAAGTATAGCATATGCTATATTTCTCTTGTTGTAAGAGTGTTATATTTATAACAAAGAAATGTTATAAATATAACAAACAAGGAAAGGGAAGAAATATGAGCAGTCAAAAGATAAAAAGTACTTATGGTTTACATGTAATAATCAGCGCAATCATTCTTTTAGTATTTTGGTTAATGCCACCTATTGCACCGGTAACGCCATTGGGGATGAGAATTCTAGGGATTTTGTTCAGTGTTATTTATGCATGGATGTTTATTGATACCATATGGCCTAGTTTAATCGGGATTATTTTACTAGGTATATCAGGTTACATGCCAGTTGATAAAGCTATTACTACAGCTTTAGGTAATCCGCTGGTAAATATGATTCTTTATATTATGATTTTAACAGGGGCTATCTCAGAAGCAGGACTTTGTGATTATGTTGCAAAGTGGTTCCTTACACGTAAAATCAATAATGGAAGACCTTGGGTATTTACAACAATGATTTTAGTAGCCTCTTATGTTTTAAGTGTAATGACTCTTGTAACCTCATCATTATTCTTATTGTATCCAATTCTTTATAGTATGTTTGAACAATTCAAACTAAAAAAGGAAGATGCGTACGTAAAGATTTTATTAATAAGTGTAGCAATGGCAGGGACACTTGGGTTTGCAACAACTCCTTATAAAGGAGCTTTGCCAGCCATGTTCAATAACTATGCAAATATAACTGGAACAAGCATCGACTACTTTCCATATATGGTAGTTGCAGTGATTCTTTCGTTGGTCTCTATTTTAGCCATGGTTGTTGTAATTAAATATATTTTAAGACCAGATATTTCAGCTATTAAAAATATTAATTATGAGCAACTTAATAAAGAGCCACTACAACCTCTTACAAAGAAACAAATGATTCTTCTTGGTGCATTAGTTTTCTATATGATATGGGTACTTATGCCATCTATTTTACCACAAGGTGTCGTGCGTGACTTCATGAATAATATGCAAAATGGTATAGCGATTTTACTTGTAGCACTTGGGTGCGCATTAAAAATAGAGGGAGAACCCATTATTCATTTTCAAAAGGTTATCTCTAAGTATGCAGCATGGTCAGTTATACTCATTGTAGCATCAGCTATTTGTATAGGAAATGCATTAACAGCAGAAGGCACGGGAATCATTCCATTACTCGAACAAATTACTCAACCTATTTTTGAAGGCAAGAGTATATTAGTCTTTACAATTTTAATGATTGTGATAAGCTTTGTACTTACAAATCTTTGCAACAACATGGTAATTGGTATGCTTATGATACCAATATTCTATCTCTTTACACAGCAAATGAATACATCAAGTTTACCAATTGCTATTCTTGTATTCTTTATCACGTGTATTGCAATGATTACACCATCAAGTTCACCAGTAGGTGCAATTTTGCATGGGAATAGCCAGTGGCTATCTGCCAAAGATATTTATAAGTATGCGACCGTATTTTGTATAGTTACATTACTTGTAACTATTATTGTAGGTTTACCAGTTGTAAGCCTCATTGTAGGATAATGTATTGAAAAGAGAACATAAAATATTTTAAGTTAGAATAGGATTAAAGACAAAAAGAGTAATAGATGCAATAAAAGGCATCTATTACTCTTTTTGTCTTTAATTACATGTATGTGGACCGAATTTTATAAAAGATTTAGCAACTTCAATATGTGTTTCATCACAGACGATATTAAGAATATCATTTGGTTGGAATACATGAAATGGACCTGGTGAGAGAATACGTTCATTTTGTTTAGTAATAGATACAATAGTAGCATGAGTATATTTGAAAAATTGAGTTTCACTAATGCTTTTACCAATTACAAAATCTTCCTCACTTAATGTTAATTTAATTGTATCAATATGATCACTTAAATCTTCAGGAGCATTTAAAGAGAGGGTGCGTTCGTATTTAAGGGTATATTCTAAAATTGTATTAAGGTGCAAATTAATTTGTAATTCTAACTCATTTTTTTGTTTTTGAAGATCGAGTATCTTTTGATGAAGTAAATTAATATTAATTTGTGTATCATACTTTTCAATAAACATATAAGCCATATCTTTAGACTTAATAACAATTCCACTTTTCTCATTTACTTCTACTACATCCATATCTCTTAAAAGAAAAATAGATTTTCTAATAGTTTCAGGAGATACGCTGTATTTGCTAGACAGGGTAGAACGGCCCTTGATTTTCTCACCTACAGCATAAGTATCATTCAAGATATTATGTGCGATATCAATAGCGATACTAGTATATCTAGGTATATTTGGTTTACTCATAAAAATTCCTCTTTTAAATTATATATATTTATTTATAAGTAGTATAGCATATTTTGTGGAGAATACTATAGGTGACGTATCTAAGAGCGGGAAATGATTTGACAAACTGACAACTTTAGATTAACATTAAATTGTTAAAACTGAAAACTTAACAAAAATATAAAGTTGTAAGAAGGGGGATATGAATGATAGAATTTATAGATGTATGTAAAAAGTACAAAGGAACAACGGTTATTGATGGATTTAATTTAAAAATTGAAAAAGGAAATATTGTTGCATTAATTGGTGAAAGTGGATCAGGAAAAACAACACTTCTTAAGATGATTAACAGATTAATAAAGTTATCTGAAGGACAAATACTCGTTAATGGGACAGATATAGGAACTTGGGATCCAATTGAATTAAGAAGAAAGATAGGATATGTAATTCAGCAACATGGTTTATTTCCACATATGACTATAAAAGAAAATATACAGATTATTCCTCAATTGTTGGGGAAGAGGGGAGAATTTTTAGAAGCTAAAACTAAAGCGTTATTAGAATTAGTAGGATTAGATCCAAAGATATTTATAGATAGATATCCAGCTCAGCTATCGGGAGGCCAGCAACAAAGAGTAGGAGTAGCTAGAGCTTTGATTACGGATCCAGAAATTATTTTAATGGATGAACCATTTTCTGCCCTAGACCCTATGACCAGGTCAGATTTACAAGATCAATTATTAAATATACAAGAAGAATTTAATAAGACAATTGTATTTGTAACTCATGACATGGATGAAGCCATTAAGTTGGCAGACAAAATATGTATTTTAAGAAATGGGAAGATTCTACAGTATGATACACCTGAAAATATATTAAAACATCCTAATGGAGAATATGTTGAGCAATTTATAGGAAAAGGAAAAATATGGAACAATCCAGCGCTTATAAAACCTATTGATGCCGCAATTGCAAATCCAGGTACCATTAGTAAAAAAAGAACAGTTCTACAGGCTATGGAAACTATGAGAGAAAAGAAAATAGATGGATTATTAGTGGTGGATAAAGATAAAGTTCTATTAGGCTATGTAGGTCTAAGTAAAATGAAGAAAATAGAACATGGGCAATTAACTATAGAACAAGTAATGAGTAGTGATGTTCCCACTATAGATGAGAACGGTACGCTAATAGATGTAGTAGATCAGTTTAGTAATACACAATTGGGGTATTTGGCTATTGTTGATGAGGAGGATAGATTGAAAGGACTTATTACAAGAAGTAGTTTGCTGTCACTGCTTGGTTCACAATTTATAGAAAAGGGAGATGAGTAGATGCAAGAATTTATAAATACATTAATTATGAAGAAAGAAGAGCTATTTTTATTATGTATAGAGCATATTCAACTAACAGCTGTTGCAATTATAATGAGTGTACTTATAGGTGTTTGTTTAGGGATTTTTATTACTAAAAATAAAAAAATGGCTAGCATAGTTATAGGAGTAGCGAATCTGATGCAATCTATACCTTCATTGGCGATTTTAGGTTTTCTAATACCCATAGTGGGTATTGGTGCAAAGCCAGCTATTATAATGGTTATTTTATACTCTATCTTACCAATTGTAAAAAATACGTATACTGCATTGATGAATATTAATCCTGATACTATAGAAGCAGCAAAAGGAATTGGAATGACACCTAGACAAATTTTAATAAAAATAAAAATTCCTTTGGCAATGCCAGTTATTATGGCTGGGGTTAGAATTGCATCTGTTACAGCTGTAGGGCTGATGACTATTGCGGCATTTGTTGGTGCAGGTGGTCTTGGTTATTTAGTATTTTCAGGAATTCAAACGGTTAACAATCATTTAATTTTATTAGGAGCTATACCAGCAGCTATTCTAGCATTACTTATGGATTATGTAATTGGAGTAATAGAAAAAAGTGTAACACCTAATGGAATTAAAGGAAGCAATGGAGAGTTGATTATTAAAAATTCAAAGAAAACTCCTAAAACCGTAATAGTAATATTAATAATTATAGGATTAAGTGTAGGAATACTAGGTAAGGTAAATTTTGTAAAAACAACAGGAAAAGATACAATAGTAATAGGTTCTAAAAACTTTACGGAACAACTTATAGTTGGTTCTATGTTAGCTTATCTGATTGAAGAAGAAACGGATTTGAATGTAGAGACTAAATTAAATTTAGGAGGTACCCAGGTAGCATTCGGAGCTCTAAAAAAGGGGGATATAGATCTCTATGTAGATTATACAGGGACGATGCTACTTAATGTATTAGGTGAAGAAAATATTTATAACACACCTGAAGAAATGTATACTAGAGTTAAAGAACAATATAGAGAGAAGTTTGGAATAGAAACTTTACCAACGTTAGGATTTAATAATACTTATACACTTGCAGTTAGACCAGATACTAAGGAAAAATATAATTTAAAAACTATATCAGATTTGAAAGCTATTGAGAAAGAGTTAATAGCAGGAACAACTATTGAATTTGCAAATAGAATAGATGGTTTAATAGGAGTTCAAGAAGTTTATGATTTAAATTTTAAAGAAGTTAAAGCAGTAGATGGTGCTTTAAGATATAGTGCTATTGATAGTGGAGAGAGTGATGTTATAGATGTCTTTAAAACGGATGGGCTAGTTGAAGAGTTTGATTTAGTAGTATTAGAAGATGACAAAAACTTTTTTGCTCCGTATTATGCAGTACCTTTAGTGAGAGAGGATACACTTATAAAATATCCTGAACTTGAAAAAGTCCTAGAGACCTTAACAGGTCAAATTACAGATCAGGATATGATGCAGCTTAACTATAGGGTAGATGTACAAGGAAAGGCACCAGAAAAGGTTGCACATGATTTCTTAGTAGAAAGAGGATATATTAAATAGATAGAAAAAGGACAGTTGTGTAGCGAACTCAATAGATTAGTTCACAACTGCCCTTTTTGCGTTTACACATTCAATTTAGAATAGCATGCTATTTCAATAATAATAGAGCTTTTTATGCTATAATAATTTAAAAATTATTTATAGAGTATATAATGCAAAGATACAAGTTAATAGTTAGATATACAAAAGTGAGAGGAATTCATAGAGGAGAGATTTGTCAAATATAATTATTTGAAAGTGAATAAGCAGTTTTGTTTAAATATGAAAAAGACTAAACATACTGTTTTTAGATAGATAATGAAAGAAGTTAGTGAAAGGACTTTGGCAAGAAGCTAAGAAACCTTGGTGAAAATAGTTCAGACAAGTTGTTATATAAGTTAAGAAATTTAGATATAGCCAAAAGGGCACTCTAGTATTATAATAGCTTTAGCTATTTATACTATAAATGAGGTGACAAAATGAAAGAAGGTATGCTTTTCAGAAATGATCAAGGGTACTTTGGGTTAGATCAAGAGACTTATTGGGTTGGTGGTGAAGATATTACTATTTTTGAAGAAGATGAACAAGAATGGTTAGAAGGAAAAGTTGAGGAAGATGAATTTGGAGAATACTATTTTACAGATGGTTTCTTAGTTATCTACCTATATGAAGGTCTGCCAGCAAGAGCAGACAAATAGAGCAAAGGCCTGAAGTACTCATGGAAGGGTATTTCAGGCTTTTTTATATATTTAAGAAAAAAGAGTACCAAATGACAAAATACGAAATGTATTTTATAGTATAAGGGAGATATTTTATTCTTGAAGAAGTGAGGAAGTTTATGCAGATCAATATTAGTGTACATAATAAAATTTATACTGATGCAGATGATTTGATTGAAGATTATATCCCCTTTATTGTTAAGGTTATATCCTCAATTACACATCGCTATGTATCTATAGAAAATGATGAAGAATTTAGTATTGGATTAAGTTCTTTTTATGAGGCCATTTGTAAATATGATGCTCATAAAGGAGACTTTCTTCCATTTGCTCAATTGGTTATTAGAAGTCGTCTTTTAAATTACTTAAATAGCGAAAAGAAGCATGCAATTTTGGATTCACTAGATACAGAACAAGCTATTAATATAGAACAATTAAAAGTGGAGTATTTAGAGACAACTTTAGATGGTGTAGATCTAGTAGCTGAAGAAGTGCAGGTGCTTACAACAGTTTTACAAGATTTTAAGTTTGATTTAGTTTCATTATGTACAGAAGCGCCTAAGCATGAAAAGACGCGTACGAATGCTATTGATATTAGCGAAAAAGTAAGTAAAGATCAACCTCTTGTAGATTTGATGTACCTAAAAAAACGGCTACCCATAACAAGGATTTCTCTTAAATACAATATTACTCAGAAAATCCTTAAAGGAAGTAAAAAATTTATTATTACGGTGATTATTATTTTTGATAAAAATCTTCGTAATCTAAAATTATGGATAAGAAAGTAGGTGTATTATGTTAAAAAAAGGTGTTATTATGTCTATTTTCTCATCCTATGCGGTTGTTATGGAAAAGGGAGGGCAATTCCATCGTATTCAATTAAAAGAAGATATGCAGGTTGGACAAGGAATCTTTTTTATAGATGAAGATATTATTACTTATACATCTCCGCGTATTTGTAAGCCAAGTACATTAGTCGCATTGGCAGCAGCTTTTCTTCTTGTACTCCTTCCTATTTTTTATACCATTCAGGTTCCAGTTGCAGTTGTATCATTGGATATCAATCCAAGTATTGAGCTTTTAATTAATAAACAAGGAGTAGTTAAGAAAATCATTGATAAAAATCAAGATAGTATGAAGTTAGAATTAAAAGGGTTAAAGGGACAGCCTTTAGAGCGTGCACTTAATACATTAAGTGAGGAGTTGGAACGCAAAGGGTTTAAATCAGTAGAAGACTTTATTCTTGTAAGCTATGCGGACTTAAAAGGCAACTCACTTGATCTAGGTGGACTTCTTTCAGTCTATATGGAAGAAAGCTTTAAAAATGCTCATATTGTTTACTTGCCTAGTGATAAACAAGTGTATACACTTTCACAAAAGGACTCAATAAGTCTAGGGCGCTATAGCGCAGGTATTTTGTTAGAGGAAAAATCAGAAGATGTTGATTTTAGAAATATGGATATACCAAGTCTAATCCAGTACATTGAAGAGATGGATGAGGAGAGTCAGACTGATGACTGGGATGATGAGAGAGATGATGTAGAGCATGATGTAGAAGAAGAAGATGATATAGAAAAAAATGATGTAGTTGATGCAATGAATAATCTTAATCATTTAGGTAATGGAGCAAGTACGAACATAAAAGATAAGATAAATAATCAGAATAAAGACAAGGATAAAGATAAAGAAGATGATGATAAGGAAGATGAAATAAAGGACAAGGATAAAGATAAAGAAGATGATGATAAGGAAGATGAAATAAAGGATAAGGATAAAGATAAAGAAGATAATGATAAGGAAGATGAAATAAAGGACAAGGATAAAGATAAAGAAGATGATGATAAGGAAGATGTAATAAAGGAAAAGGATAAAGATAAAGAAGATAATGACAAGGAAGATGTAATAAAAGACAAAGATAAAGAAGATGATGAGATAGAGGAAAAGGATAAAGATAATGGCAATGAAGAAGAAGAAGGTGATGATAGTAATGAAGAAGATGACTAAACTTTAACTTGTGCTTAACGTAAGTTTAACCTAATTCCTATAAATTCTTAACTTAGATATCATATTATACACCCAGACAAAATAAGACTAGAATGATTTACTGGAGGAATTAATATGACTAAAAATAGAAAGTTTGTTGTAGCAATGTCACTAGCAACAATGATGATTATGCAAGGCGCAGTGTCACTATTTGCAAAAGGTACAGATGGGCAATGGATGAGTGGAGAATATCATCTTCATACAACTCAATCCAAAGATGCAGGCGAGAAGGTTACACTAACAGAACATATACTAGATGCAGCATTTAAGGAGATTGATCTTGAAGCAGAAGGTTGGAGCAAGGCAGCAGCTTGGGAACTTCCAACACAAACAACAGATGCAGAGGGAGCAGCTTTTGATTACTTAGTACTTGCAGATCACTTAAGACCATCTTTTAGAAATCCAGATGGTAGGGCGCAAGATCTTGCATTTTATCAAGGTTTACAGCAACAGATTGCTAAGATCAAGGAACTTCAAGCAACAGGAAAATATGAAGGTAAATTAATCTTTACAGGATTTGAATGGGATATGCTAGGACTTGATCATGCTGCAGTAGGGATTGTTGCAGCGAACGAAGAAGAAATGATAGAGGGGATTAAAGCCTTTGAATATTTCTTTAGTAAAGAAACAAAAGATACTTATTTTACAAGTGAAGATGTAGAAAAATATGGTGAGCGCCATAATGAAAATACAAAAGAAAATACATTTAGAGCAGTACAATGGTTAAAAGATAACTATCCAAACAGCTATGTACTTATTAATCACCCTGCACGTAAAGATGGTGGAGAAGCAGAACTTAAAATAGAGGATATCCGTAAAATGAACGATATTGCGCCAAATATTGTATTTGGTTTTGAAGGTATTTTAGGAAATCAAATGTCTAATGATGGTAGAGGTGAAAGTAAAGAAGTATACGGTGGTGCAGATGGTATGTTAGCTGAAGTAGGTGGTATGTGGGATGCATTACTTGGAGAAGGAAGAAGATTCTTCACTTTTGCTAATTCAGATTTCCATTTTAAAGTGAGAAAAGATCCTACAGGTGGATCATATAGTGGATATTGGCCAGGCGAATACTCAAGAAACTACACATGGGTAGAAGGTGATACAATGAACGACCTTGCAGATGCTTTACGTTCAGGTAAATCATTTTCAGTCACAGGTGACTTAATTGATACTTTAGACTTTACTGCAAAGGGAAAAACAGAAAAAGTGGAGATGGGTAGTACCTTAAAAGTTCAAAAAGGTGAAGAAGTGACTATTACAGTTCGTTTCAAAAGTCCAGAGGTAAACAACTATCAAACTATTTTTGGAACAGATACAGAAACAACCAATAAGGTGGCTGTAGACCATATTGATCTTATTTCCGGTGAAGTAACAGGGAAAGTGAGTCAAAGTAGCAAAGACTACACAAATCCTACCAATGAAACTACAAGAGTCATTCAAACATTTACAAGTGAAGATTGGACTACAGATGAAGAAGGATATAATACGCTTACATTTACAGTAAAAGCTGATAAAGATCGTTATTACAGATTAAGAGGTACCAATTTAGACATAAATGTAGAAGGCCAAACTGATGAAATGGGGAATCCATTAAGAGATGAAGTAAAAGAAAGACCATCTGCAGATTCTATCAACGACCATAACTATTCAGATTTATGGTTCTACAGTAATCCTATTTTTGTTGATGTACAAGGTTAATACATATTGAGCATAATAAAAAGGCAAGATGTGTTTCTAATTAGAAACGCTTCTTGCCTTTTAAAATGTCTAAAAAGTATGATTGGGAACTTGGATCTTGAAAGAAGTACCATTTGTAGAATCACTATTAATAATAAGTTTTCCATCAAGTTCTGCAATACGTGTAGAGATATTACTAAGTCCATAAGATTTGTTGGCAATATGAAAAGTATCTAGATTATCTGGGACAGCAAAACCAATTCCATTATCCATTAAGTTAATATAAATAAAATCATTAGCAGTATAAATACGAAGTATGATTTGTGTAGCTTTGGAGTGTTTTTTTATATTATTAATCAGTTCTTGCATTATGCGATAGAGTGTTTTTTGCATATTAAGTGAAATCATATTGGAGTCAATATTATAGAAAAAACTGATGTTCATAGTTTCAATATCTAAAATAGAATAAATCATATTTTCTAATGCATCTTTAAAATCCATCTTCTCTAGAGGGGCAGGATTTAAGTCAAAAAGAATTTGGCGTACTTCTATAAGTGTTTGAGATAAATCTCTTTTTAAATTAGAAAGGAATTTTAGGCCTTGGTGCAAATCTTTGGTTATTACTGATTCACATATATCTATGTGCATTTTTGCACTAGCAATTTGTTGAGCGGGTCCATCATGTAAATCTCTTGCAATACGAAGTTTTTCGTTTTCGATACAAGTAATAAAGGAGATATATTGCTTAAAAGATCCATCTATACTATATTGATTATCAGTCTTATTTTCTTCATTAATAGTGATTAAGCTTGTCTGTAAATAAGATAGAGAAGCCATTAGTTGTCTTGCAACATTTTCGGCATTTTCAATAGTTGAGAGATTACGTTTAATATCTAATTCTAAGGAGTCACGTCGTCTTACTAAAGTGGACTCGGATTCCTCAGCTTTTAGAAGTTGAGCATGAATTTCACTAGCTTGTAGAAAAATAGCATGTAACTTTTTATGACCTTCAATAGAAAAATCTGAAGAAAGTACAGAGAGTTGGTTGCGTAATTGTCGATCTGCAAGTCTAAGTTTTTTTGTATATTGAAATAGGGAGGGGAGTTCTTTTTGTAGAGTAGTAAGTTCTTGTTTTTTTTGTTCATATTCAGTTTTTAAAGTTTCTGAAATAGAAAGAATAGAATTTTTATTTTCCATAAGTGTATCGATAGTTTTTTGTAGTATTTCTAATATATAATCATTATTTATCATTTAGTTCTCCTGATAGCTTGTAAAGGCAAATTTAAAGTGGGAAATATAATAACATGTAGATAAAAGATAGTCAAGAGATATACTATCAAAATTAGCAAATAATAAATATTTAATGTATAATACAATAAATATGTAATAAAATAAAGGAGAAATAAGATACTAATAGGAGGTTTAAAATGGCTAACGTATGTTTATGTAAAGGTGTTTCAGAAGAAACGATTATAAAAGCTATTAAAGAAGGTGCTATAACCTTTGAGGCAGTAGGTGAAAAAACAGGTGCTGGTACAGGTGTTTGTCATGGTGCAAGATGTAAACAAACGATTGAAAGATTAATTGAAGAACATAAACAAAAATAATAAATCAGATGAAAATAAAAAAAGGAGATTACTTAGGTAATCTCTTTTTTTATTGGAATACCTACGTCAATTAAGGAATATGTTTTAAGACAAGCAACTTTTTAAATATTGGGTTTAATTGATAGAACTATTTATAAATAAAAAGCATATATAAGTTTAAAATAATCTTTATAAGGACAATGAACAGGGGTTGTTTTTATGAAAAAGAACAAGCAGGCAGACAAGGAATTTAAAATTCTAAAACAACAATTAGGTCAAATTAAAGAAATTGTGGCATATACAAGAGTTTCTCAGCTTTGGAGCCATGAAGCAGCAGTCCGTAAAAAATTAAAAGTTCTAGGGCAGATGAGGGGCAGTGGTATAAAAGAAATTGATGATATTTATGAAGGTTATAGAGAACTTTTAGATGATCTTTCAGAAAGATTACTACAAGATTATAATGTGAAAAATAAGCAAGATTATAAGCTTGCTGAAATCATAGCAGATAATCCGGAAGGGTATTTGAATTCAGGCATTATTACAATTCTGATGAAGACCCATATTCCTAAAAAAGTTGCAAAAGCTTTTGAAACACATTTTCCAGCCAATCCAAAGGATGAATATGTACTGACACGTACCATTAAGAGAAAAGTATATCTTCATTTAGGAGAGACAAATACAGGTAAAACTTATCATGCTCTACAAAGGCTTATGGAAAGTAAAAAAGGTATTTATCTTGCACCACTTCGTATATTAGCGTTAGAGATTTATGAACGCCTTAATGATGAGGGGGTAAAGTGCAATTTGCTTACTGGTGAAGAAGAGATTGACGTTGAAGGTGCAAATCATATTAGTTCAACAATTGAAAAGCTGCATATAGAAGAACGATATGATGTAGCTGTTATAGATGAGATTCAGATGATAGGAGATGCTCAGCGTGGTGCAGCATGGACAAGAGCATTACTTGGATTACAATGTAAAGAACTGCATGTATGTGGTGCAAAAAATGCTGAAGCAATCCTTGTTAAAATACTAGAAGATTGTCTAGATGATATAGAAATTAAGACTTATGTAAGAAATGTACCCCTTGAAGTGGAAGAACAGTATTTTGATTTGCAAGGGGTTATGCCAGGAGATGCCCTTATTACTTTTTCTAAAAAACGTGTATTAGAACTTGCCAAAAGATATAAAGATCGTGGAATGAAGACCAGTATCATTTATGGAGATTTGCCACCAGAAGTGAGGAAGCTTCAGTATCAAGACTTTATTAGCAAAACAAATCAGCTCTTAGTTTCAACAGATGCTATAGGCATGGGTGTTAATTTACCTATTAGACGCATTGTATTTATGGATATTAAGAAGTTTGACGGTGATGAAGTTAGGTATTTAACTTCTCAGGAGGTCAAACAAATAGCAGGAAGAGCAGGGCGAAAAGGCATTTATGAAGTAGGTTATGTCAGTGCATCATGTGGTAGAAATGCTTTTGTTAAGGAGAGAATACAATGCGAAGATGAACCAATACGAGAGGCTGTTATTGGTCCGAGTGAGGCTTTGCTTAAAATAGAAGAGTTACCACTTAAGGAAAAGTTAGCACTATGGGCAACGAGAGAGGAAAAGTCAAATCTTTATGGTAAGATGGATGTAAGGGATTATTTGATTATATTAGAGTTAGTCAAAAAATATCAACTTAGTGAACGTAAACAGTGGCGGCTTATGAAATTACCTTTTGATGTGGGCAATGAAGCATTATGTGATACTTTCCTTGATTTTGTAGAAGAGTATTTTATTAGAAAGGAGACATCACTTACAAAACCATCAGAGGGCGAAAGAGGCCTTAATTCTTTAGAAACTTATTATCAGAAAGTAAATCTTTATTATTCCTTTTCAAAAAGTTTTAAGCTAGATTTTGATGAAAAATGGGTATACGAAGAGCGTAGACGAATTAGTGAAAAAATTAATCAATTACTAGTAAATATAAGAATATGACTAAAGTCATACGAAGAAGGTGACTTTTAACACTAAAATAAGAAAGCTGATTTCTTTATACTTAACTTATAAATAAATTGATTTTAAATAGAAGTTAAGGGGAGATCAGAATGAAGCAAAATTTAAAGTTTATTGGAAAAGTAACAGCGATACATGTGATCACATACATTTTGTGTGGAATGTTTTTTTCTACAATATTTAATTATGAAGGGTTATTTGAATTAGGTAATGCAAAGTACTTTATGCGACCAGCATATGGGATAGGTGCAGTTATAGGACCTTTGGTACAGATAGTGAGAGGAGCTTTGTTTGGGTGTGTTTTGCTTTTAGTCAAAGATAGTTTTATAGGGAAGAAATATGGTGCTTTAAAATTATGGGCAGTCCTTGCTATTGTAGGTATTATTAATACACCTGGACCTGCGCCTTGTTCCATAGAAGGAATCATTTACACACAACTTCCTCTAGAATTCCACTTAAAAGGAGCACCAGAGATTCTCATACAAACTTTGTTATTTTCTTATTTTGTTACAAGAACTCAAAAGGCTACTAAGAAAAGTTTCGTGTCAGATAAGTATAAAACAGCTTGTCTAGCAATGATGATAACAGGCATAGGCTTTTCTTTATCAGGCATTGTATTAGCGCTTATTTTAAAAGTAGATATTATGGCAGGTATGGAAGATAAAATGGCTTTTGGAGTTATGGGGATCGCTATGATAATAGCTTTTGTTGCAACACAGTGGTATGTTCAAAATCAAAATACTTTTAATAAGGTGATTCATTTAATCATCTGTTATAGTGTATTAGCGATTCTTCCAACAGTATATAATTATATAGTAGATTCACCTTTTAAATCATCACTTGCTTTAGTAATAGGTGTCATTCCGACCATGATTATTGGTATTGTAGTATACAAACGTAATAAAGAGGTTATAAGTTAAAAAATGGAGGTTTATGGGACCTCCGTTTTTGTATTATTGAGCTATTTAATTGGTAGTACTAGTCACTGTGATTTTGGGTTAGTAAGAGAAATGACTGTATCATTGTTAATTATAATTCACCTATTAGAGTCAATACCATCTCCTTTACTACCTTTTCATGTGTAGTAATCAGATTAAACCATAACAGTAACATGACAAAGTTCTTTGCCTTGTGGAAGAGGGAGTATATTACCCTCTATTTTTTTGCCATCAGCAGTTAAACTATACTCACCTACTGGGGAAGTAAGAACTTCTATTTGATAAGTGCAACCTTGGAAATGACGGGTAGCTATATAGCCTTTGAGACATTGAGGGAGGCAAGGAGCAATTTGAAGGCCATCAAAGGTTGGGCGTATACCAAGGATATATTGGCTGACATTGACAAAGGTCCAAGCAGCAGTACCAGTGAGCCAGCTATTTTTTGCCTGCCCTAAATCGTAAGAAGCTATACCCGCTATGGTTTGGCTATACACATAAGGTTCTGTAGCATGGATGTCACTTATTTCTTCTAGGTAAGCGGGACATATTCTCTTGTAAGCATCAAAGGCTTCTTCATTATTACCAACTAAAGTATGGGCGATACTTACCCAAGGATTGTTATGGCAGAAGATAGAACCGTTTTCTTTGTATCCTGGTGGATAGCTTGAGATTTCCCCAAGTTCTTTGTAATACTTTGAGTAGCAAGGTGTAAGGAGTACGATACCATATGGCGTAGCTAAATGTTTTTCTACACTTTCGAGGGCCTTTTTTGCATAGCCATTTTCTAAACCTACACCTGCCATTACACAGAAACCTTGTGGTTCAATGAAAATTTTGCCTTCATCACAGCTGTTACTGCCAACAGGATTAAGGAAAGCATCATATGCTCTTAAGTACCACTCACCATCCCAGCCATAGGTTAAGAGTGCTTGCTCCATTTGACTCACACTATCAAGAACATAGGCTACATCATTAGGTTTGCCAAAGCGTTTACAAAGTTCAGCATATTCTTTGCCGTATTTTACGAACATGGCTCCAATAAAGATACTTTCTGCCTTACCACTTTCAAAGTTGGAGCAAGTTTGGAAGCTTTCTCCAGGTTCTTCAGAAAAACAGTTTAAGTTAAGACAGTCATTCCAATCTGCTCTGCCAATGAGAGGAAGTCCATGTGGGCCTAAGTGGGTAAGGGTATAGGAAATGCTTTTTTCAAGGTGAGTAAATAACGTTTGTTCGCTACCTGGAACATTATTAAAAGGGAGCAGCTCATCTAAGATAGTTTGGTCTCCTGTTTCTTTGATATAGGCACTGGTACAAGCAACAAGCCAGAGGGGATCATCATTGAAACCACTTCCTACATCACTATTCCCACGCTTAGTAAGGGGTTGATATTGATGATAGGTACTGCCATCTTCAAATTGAATAGAAGCAATATCCAGTATTCTTTTCCTTGCGCGAGAAGGGATAAGATGAACGAAACCTAACAAGTCTTGGCAACTATCTCTAAAACCCATACCACGCCCGGTACCACTTTCAAAATAGCTTGCACTACGACTCATATTAAAAGTAACCATGCATTGATATTGGTTCCAGATATTAACCATACGATTAAGTTTTTCATCACTGCTATGAATAGAGAAGTTAGCAAGAAGATTTTCCCAGTAAGTGGCAAGTTCTTGCAGTGCAGTATCTACTTGAGCATCTGTTTCGAAGGCGCTCATAAGAGCTTTTGCAGGTACTTTGTTAATGATACCATCACTTTCCCATTTATTTAATTCTTCGTTTTCAATATAACCTAACATAAAGATAAAGCTTTTACTTTCATAAGGAGATAAAGTTATTTCAATCTGATGACTTGCCATAGGAGACCAACCTATTCCTAAGCTATTGCTACATCCTTGATTAAGAGCTACAGGTGTATCCCAACTATTAAAAGAACCTAAGAAACAGTCACGATTAGTATCAAAACCAGTAATAGGGCTATTCACAGTATAAAAGGCATAGTGATTTCTACGTTCTCTGTACTCTGTTTTATGATAAATAGTACTGCCATCTACTTCAAGCTCTCCAGTATTCAAGTTACGTTGGAAGTTTTGAGCATCATCAATAGTATTCCAAAGGCACCACTCAATCCCACTAAAGAGCTTGAAAGTTTTAGGGGTGTCACTTTGATTCATTAATTTGAGTTGATTAATTTCGCAAGTCTTGCCTAAAGGTACGAAACAAGTTAGTTCAGCTAAGAGATCATTTTTTGTCCCACTTATGATTGTGTATCCAAGCCCATGACGACAGCTATAGGCGTCTAGAGGTGTCTTTGCAGGGAGAAAGCTAGGACTCCAAACCACATCGTTTTCTTTAATATAGTAGTGTCTGCCATCGGTATCTTTTGGTACATTATTATAGCGGTATCTTGTAATACGGCGTAGCTTGGCATCTTTATAGAAACTATAGCCACCACAAGTATTAGAGATTAAGCTAAAGAATCCATCATTACCTAAGTAGTTGATCCAAGGAAGTGGGGTATAGGGAGTAGTGATTACATATTCTTTACGGACATCATCAAAAAAGCCAAATTTCATAACGATCACTCCATTCGATAATAAATTTTACGAAAACGATTGAGTAAAATCAAACGTATTATATTTGTATATATATTAAGAAGAACTGTGTATGAGTACCTAAAAATATTAAATTAGAGATAAAAAATTATTTAAAGTTCATAAAATTGTCATTATAAAAAAGCATACTGCATAAATTATGAGTATAGAAAGTTACTCAAACGATTAAGGAAAGGAGCAAGGAGAGGAGGCGTATGGTATCACTTAAAGATATTGCAAAAGCATGCGGAGTTTCCACATCTTCAGTGAGCAAGGCACTAAATGGGCACAAAGATATTAGTGAGAAAAAGAAAGAAGAGATTATTCAAGTAGCGCGTGATATGGGATATATGCCTAATGCAGCAGCAAGAAGTTTAAAAACTAACCGAACGTATAATCTAGGTGTATTATTTACCGACAAAACACAAAGAGGATTAACTCATGAGTACTTCTCTTGTGTACTTGAAAGTTTTAGAGTAGAAGCAGAAAAGCATGGATATGCTATTACTTTTATTAGCCAAAACATTGGAGGCAAACCAATGAGCTATTATCAACATTGCATGCACCGTGGCTATGACGGCATTGTTATAGCAAGCGTTGACTTTAGGGCGCCAGAGGTGATGGAGCTTATAGAAGGGAATATACCTGTTGTAACCATAGATCATCTTTTTAATGATAGAACCGCTATTCTTTCAGATAATGTAGATGGTATGAAACAACTTGTACAGTATATACACAAGTGTGGACATAGAAAAATTGCATTTATCCATGGAGAAGATACTTCAGTTACTCAAAAAAGGTTAGCAAGTTTTTATAAGACTTGCGAAGAGCTAAAAATGAAGATACCTGATGAATATATATGTGAGGCGATTTATCATGATCCAAAGGCAACAGCAATAAAGACAAAAGAACTTCTAGAACTTGCGATACCTCCTACTTGTATTATTTTTCCTGATGATTTTTCTAGCATTGGTGGTATCAATGTGATCAAGGACGCAGGACTTCGTATACCAGATGATATAAGTATTGTAGGGTATGATGGCATTTACTTATCTAGAGTATTAGAACCGTCACTTACAACCCTCAAACAAAATACAGATGAATTAGGAAGGCTAGCAGCACTTAGATTAATTGAACTGATCGAAAAACCAAAGACAGCAATCCCACAACAAGTCATTGTAAAAGGGGAGTTGCTATTAGGTAACTCAGTGAAAAAGTTATAGCAAGTAAAAGGAAGTTAAATTGAGGAGGGTATTTTAATGAAAAAACATATGTCTTTATTATTAGCACAGGTATTATTATTATCTACTTTAACAGCCTGTTCAGGGCAAACTGCAGATTCTTCAACATCTACTCCTTCAACATTAGATCAGCAAACATCTACAAATAGAGATACTAAGACTACAACTTCAGAGACAACACAACCAGATACGACAGATTCAGAGGAAGGAAAAACACTTGTTATTTATGCATGGAATGAAGAATTCCAAAGTCGTTTCAATGATTACTATGCAAGTAAACTTCCATCAGATATCAATGTTAAATGGGTTATCACGCCAAATCAAAATAATCAGTACCAAAATAAGTTAGATGAAGATTTATTAAAACAAGATGCCGCGACCAAAGATGATAAAATTGATATCTTTTTAGTAGAAGCCGACTACGCACTTAAATATGTAGATACAGAGTATACCTTAGATGTTAAAAAGGATATTGGCTTAACAGATGCTGATCTTGTAGATCAATATACCTATACCCAAAAAATTACAACAGATAGTAATGGTGCATTAAAGGGTGTATCTTGGCAAGCAACACCAGGACTTTTCGTATATCGTCGTTCCATTGCAAAAGATGTATTAGGAACAGATGATCCAGTAGAAGTTCAAGCTGCTTTATCTGATTGGGAGAAATTTGATGCTGTAGCTGAAAAGTCAGCAGCAAAAGGTTATAAGATGTTATCAGGATTTGATGATAGCTATCGTACTTTCTCAAATAATGTTTCAACACCTTGGGTAGGAAGCGATAATGTTATCAATATAGATGATAATTTGATGAAGTGGGTAGACCAAACTAAGACTTATACAGATAAGGGCTATAATAACAAAACCTCATTATGGAACGATGGTTGGGCAAAAGATCAAGGGCCAAGTGGTGATGTATTTGGATTCTTTTATTCAACATGGGGTATTAACTTTACATTGTTAGGTAACTCTCTTGAAACACCAATAGCAGAAGGTGGAAAAGAAGAAGTAGGGAATGGGATATTTGGCGACTATGCAGTATGTGAAGGACCACAAGCTTATTATTGGGGTGGAACTTGGATTTGTGCAGCAAAAGGTACAGATAACTTGGGCACAATAAAAGACGTTATGCTTACACTTACTTGTGATAGTGACACAATGAAACAAATTACATTAGATACACAAGACTACACTAATAATAAGGCTGCAATGGAAGAGATTGGAGCAAGTGATTTCCAATCTGCATTCTTAGGTGGTCAAAATCATATTAAGCTCTTTAATGCTTCTGCAAAAAACATTAGCATGGATAATATTTCTCCTTATGATCAAGGATTAAATGAATCTTTCCAACAAGCCTTTATGGATTACTTTAATGGCACAGTAACAAAAGACCAAGCGCTTGATAATTTCTACAAAGATGCACTTATTAAATATCCTGAACTTAAGAGGCCATAATAGATAAAGTTGAAAGTTTATAAAAATTGTTGCCCTACACTTATGAGAGAGTAGGGCAGCAATGATCACAAAGCGAGGGGAGATAATGACCACAAAAAGAACCAAAAAAAATAAAGGTGTGAGTTACTCTAAATGGGGATACTTTTTTCTAGCACCATTCTTTATTACTTTTTTTATTTTTTCATTCGTTCCTTTAGTATCAACTTTTTACAATAGTTTTTTTGAAAATTATCGAAGTGGGCTGAAAATAATAGGGCCTAATTTTGTAGGATTTCAAAACTATATCACCTTGTTTACATCAGGAGATTTGATAACCTATTTGGGGAATACAATGATTTTGTGGCTACTTGGATTTATCCCTCAAATTGTTATTTCATTACTACTTGCAGCATGGTTTACCAATTTAAGATTGAAGCTTAGAGGAACAGGCTTCTTTAAAACAGTAATTTATATGCCTAACTTGATTATGGCTTCAGCTTTTGCAATGTTATTCTTTGCTTTGTTTTCAGATATAGGTCCTGTCAATAGTAGCCTTATGTCTGCAGGAATCATCAAAGAGCCTATCAGGTTTTTAGCAAGTACTTGGGGGACTAGAGGACTGAGTGCTCTGATGAACTTTTTGATGTGGTTTGGTAACACAACCATTCTTTTGATGGCCGCTATAATGGGGATTGATACATCTACTTTTGAGGCTGCTGAAATGGATGGAGCAAAGGGATCTCAAATATTTTTTAAGATTACGCTTCCTTTAATACGTCCTATATTAGTGTATGTCATTATAACTTCTCTTATTGGTGGGTTACAAATGTTTGATGTACCACAAATATTAACCAATGGAACGGGGGCACCCAATAATACAAGTACAACGTTAATCATGTTCTTAAATAACCATCTATATAGTAAGAACTATGGTATGGCAGGGGCATTATCTGTAATTTTATTCATTATTGCTGCTGTACTTAGTTTAATTGTTTTTTATTTTACAGGAAATAGAGAGTCTAAAAGAACAAAAATTAAGGGAGGGGGAGGAAAGCTATGAGCCGTCAAAAAGACCAATCTAAAGAAAAAATGTCCACTCATTTTTACCGCATGGTTTGCTATATAGTACTTGCTCTGTTGACCTTCCTTTCTCTATTCTTCTTTTATATGTTAGTGATTAATGCAACAAGGTCAAATTCTTCTATTCAACAAGGTTTTAGTTTTGTGCCAGGTGGTTCTTTTATGGCAAACTTAAGAAATGTATTAGGTAATCAAAACCTACCTGTTTTATCTGGTATATTTAATAGTTTGTTTGTATCGGCAGTGTCAGCTATATGTAGTATTTATTTTTCAGCGATGACAGCATATGGTATTCATGCTTATGAATTTAAAGGTCGTAATAAAGCATTTACTTTTATATTACTTATTATGATGATCCCTACACAGGTATCGGCACTAGGGTTTGTAAGGCTGGTGAATGATATGGGGCTACGTGATACTTTCTGGCCATTGATATTACCGGCTATTGCAGCGCCTGTTGTTGTATTCTTTATGAGGCAGTATATGGCAAGTAATCTCCCCATAGAGTTAATCGAAGCTGCACGTGTAGATGGTGGAGGAGAATTTTATACGTTTAATAAAATAGTATTACCTATCTTAAAGCCTGCCATGGCAGTTCAAGCTATTTTTACTTTTGTAGGCAGTTGGAATAATTACTTTATACCAGCTTTGATTATTGATAGTAGTAACAAAAAGACGTTACCTATTTTAATTGCTCAACTACGTAGTGCAGATTTCTTGAAATTTGATTTAGGCCAGGTTTATATGCTTATTACCATTGCGATTATGCCAGTTGTCATTATGTATTTATGTTTATCTAAATTTATTGTAAGAGGCGTGGCGCTTGGAGGGGTTAAAGAATAGACAATAGAGTGTATAGAATAGATAGAGAGACTATTATGAAATCTAGTTATAATGATTTCATAATAGTCCCTTATTGTTGTAGAGTAAGAAGTCATGTTATAGTGAAAGTGTTAATAATCAATGAGCTTAAGAAAAGAGGAAATCAAATGGAACTAGTACAAGTTTATGACCAATATAAAAATATAAATAAGACTTTAGAAGCTTTTTTAGAGAAGTATATAGAAACAGAAGAGACTATGAGTGCACAAAGCTTACAGGAAATTTTCCAAGATACTCAAGGTGGAATTGAAAAATTATTAAATGATGCAGCAGAAGTTCAAGTAGATTGTGAACATGAAAATGATTTAAAGGACCTTAAATACCTTATGACAGATACATTATTTTTATTGATGGATCTTAGTAACTTCTGCGCTCACAATGAAATGGGTAGATGTAAAATGCGTGCAATTAATTATTTAGGTAAGAGAAAACGTGTAGAAGTATTTGGACAATAAAACAGAATGGGACCTCGGTGGAGGTCCCATTTTAATTAAATAAATATTTGTTTAAGTGAGGGGGTACTTATATTTAGTCTACTTACGTGAGCTGGCTAGTTGGATTCTCCTTCACCTGCTTCACTTGGCTTTCAGAGAAATGTAACTCATTCAAAAATAATAACGGTGTGAACTCACTTCGTTCAGACAGCACACCTAAAATCACTATTTTCTCATTTCGAACATTTCTTATCTGAAAGCTACGTAGGCAGGTTCCGGAGAACACACCTATCCAGCTCACTGAGTCAAGTCTACTAAATATGTACGCCCTGACTTTGTGAGCTGCACCCGTAGGGAGGTTACTAAACTGCATAAATATTTCCTAAATCTTCTTATATGAAAGGACTTTCCTAGCCTCACCTACTGCCCATCACATCATAACCCTTCCGGTAGAAAGATAGCAAAACTACATGACTCATTTTCTAAACATCCTTCATGTGAAAGTGCCTAATCATTCCCGAGTTTAGATCAAAAGTACTATCAATTTTACAAAGCGTATCTTACTTAATTGAATGCCAAGGACATTGAAATCTGCAAGGTTTTGCCTTCCAAAGAAGAGATGTTTGCTCTTCTTTCCTCTCCACGGCGTGTCACTGGGAGTGAAAACTTAACTTTCTGAGTAGAAAAGGGAGAGCACACACGTAGTGCTGACCGGTCTATCTCAACTACTAAGTTTTCACTCCATCAAATATTTATTATGTCAGAAATGGAAATGATAAAGCTTAGTGAAAATATATAAAAATTAAAAAATTATTTAGTAAATAGAGAATTAAAATATAAAGTTTTAATATGTTAAAATAATATAGAAATATATTGTATAAGGGGAAAATATGATAACTATAAAAAAACAACTTGAAGAAGTAGTGCAAAATTTAAAAGTTAGAATGATTGGTCCAAACCAGCATAAAATTTTAATGCCCTACGTTCCAAAAGGATTTGAGATAGAATTTTTAGGTTCAGATTATAAGCAAATTATTGATGATGTAGGTAATATTTATGCACCATTTATAGATATGAAGGTTATTGTAGATTTTAAAGTGTCTTATGGGCAGGAAGTTATGTGGACCAAAGGTTTAGAAGTAGTTGTTCCAGGAAAATATGGTACACCATTAGCTATAAATACTAAGCCTTATGTTATTCCGGAGGTACAAGAATGGATAGGCTTAGAGGGGAAATACTTAATTACGAAGAATTCTATCATAAGAATTTCTGAAAATGTTAAAGAGAAGTTAATAGTAAGTGCTCAGATATTAAAACAGGATTTAAATGAAGAAATAGGTTTGGATTTAGAAATAGTAATAGGTGGTATAGTTAAGGAAGGTGACATATTACTTGTATTAAGTAATGAAGATAAAATTATAGGAGATGAAGGATATAATTTATGTATTAATAACTTTGTGAAGATAAGTGCTTGTCATACAAGAGGAATATTTTACGGAACAAGAACGCTTCTTCAAATGCTAAAACGTCAAAAAGGAAAATTAGAGCAGGGGATGATTAGAGATTATCCTAGATATAAAAAAAGAGGATTTATGTTGGATGTAGGTAGAAGATTTTCCTCTATGGATGCATTAAGAACATATGTAAAGCTTATGGCATGGTATAAGATGAATGATTTTCATATTCACTTAAATGACAATGAGATTCATATCGATGAAGCAAACTGGGAGAAGGCTTATTCAGCATTTAGACTAGAGTGTGATACATATCAAGGATTAACGGCGAAAGATGGTCATTATACAAAGCGCGCATTTGGAGAATTAATAGATTTTGCAGATAAATATGGTATAGATATAGTGCCAGAGATCGATACACCTGCACATTGTTTAGCATTGACTCAATATAATAAAGATTTAACATTAGGAACTGGAAAGGGAAGAGACCATCTTAATGTTATGAAAGAAGAAGCGTATGAATTTATAGATAAGCTATGGAATGAATATTTACAAGGAGATATGCCTGTCTTTAGATGTAAGGAAGTACATATTGGAGCAGATGAATATTTTGGAAGTGATGAAGTATTAGAACATTTTAGAGCTTATACAGACTACTATTTGAAATGGATTAAAGCAAAAGGTAAGACACCAAGATTATGGGGGAATTTAAGTAGTTTCAAGGGACAGACACCTATTATAAGTGAAGGTGTTACAATCAATATATGGAGCTTAGACTGGGTGGATGCTATAGAAATGATTGAAGCGGGCTATCAGATTATTAATTCTGATGATACCAGGTTATATATTGTACCTCATGCAAATTACTATAGACAACACTTAGATAAAGAAAATTTATTTAATACATGGGAGCCAAATATGTTCAGAGAGGCATATACAATCCCGGCAGGACATCCTCAGCTATTAGGAGGTGCTTTTTCTATTTGGAATGATATGATAAATGTACCTGTTTCAGAAGAAGATATCTATGATAGAGCTAAAGAAGGTATTCAAGTATTAGCGCAAAAACTATGGAATAATAAGTTTTCAGGAGATTATATTATATTTGATAAAATCTGTAAAGAAGTACATAATTGCAACTTATAATAATAAATATGATATGTTATAGTAAGAGAGACGAACAAACTAGGAGGCAGCAATGAGAGATCCAAGAATAACTAAACTTGCACAAAACTTAATTCAGTATTCCGTACAGTTACAAGCGGGGGAAAAACTTTTAATCGACCTTCCTAATGGAGGAGAAGAAATTGCTACAGCACTTGTAGAAGAAGCCTATCGTGTAGGAGGTATTCCTTTTGTTAACCTTGAATCAGAAGTGATTCGTAAAGCACTTCTTTTGGGAGCGACAAAAGAGCAATATGAGTATCAACTTAAATACGATTTAGAGCGTATGAAAGATATGGATGCCTATATAGGAGTAAGAAAAGTAGATAATCTCTATCAAATGTCAGATGTCCCATCAGATAAGATGAAGATTTATACAGAGTATAGTGGGCCACTTCATGCTAAGGAACGCTGTCAAAATACTAAATGGTGTATCTTAGGTTATCCAACCAATAGCTTTGCACAAACAGCGCATATGAGTACACAGGCTTTTGAAGATTATTACTTCAATGTATGTGCATTAGACTATGCCAAGTTCCATGAACTTATGAAACCTTTACATGATCTTATGGATAAAACAGATAAGGTGCATATTATAGCGCCTGGAACAGATTTAACATTTTCTATTAAAGATTGTTGGACAAGTATATGTAGTGGAAGATGGAATATTCCAGATGGAGAAGTAGGGATGGCCGGTGTTGTAACGGATTCAGTAAATGGAACTATTGCTTATAACGTACCATCTAACTATCAAGGAACTATTTTTACAGATGTTAAATTTAAGTTTAAAGATGGTAAGATTGTTGAGGCAACAGCTAATGAAACAGAAAAGCTTAATGCTATTTTAGATACAGATGAGGGAGCACGCTATATTTGTGAATTCTCTCTTGGAACAAATCCATTTATGGAACAACCCATTTATAATACACTTTTTGATGAGAAAATGATTGGTACAATGCATTTTACACCAGGACATAATTCGGCAATTCACTGGGACCTTATTCAATCTCATAAACCACAAGATGGTGGAGGGGAGATTTGGTTTGATGGTGTGCTCATTAGAAAAGATGGAGAGTTTGTAGTTAAAGAATTATTACATCTTAATAAAGAGGCATTGAAAAAAGCTTTAAGTATGGAGTAATTTGATAGAGCCATCAGTACTATTGGTGTGCAAAGAAGACTTTATAAATATAATAAAAGCAGGTATTACATAGAAATAATGTAATACCTGCTTTTATTATATTTTAGAAAGATGTTATTTAGAGATTATGAGCCCAAGTACAAGCGAGCCTAATCCAATTTTGACATTCTTTTTGAATGCTACCAGGATATCCGTTAGCCATTGTTTCTTGGGAGGCTAAAGCTAGACCATGCCCTCCAACTGGATAGATATGGAGTTCGTATGAAACATTTACTTTTTGTAAGGCAGTCGCAAACATTAGTGTTCCTTCTACAGGTACGGCATTATCTGTTTGGGTATGCCAAATGAAAGTAGGAGGAACATACTCAGTTACTTGAGTTTCTAAGCTAAGCATGGCTTTAAGTTCTTCGGTATAAGAAGAACCAAGGAGGTTTGTAAAGCTTCCTTGATGCCCTTTTTCACCTGATGTGAGAACAGGATAGCATAAGAGTAGGCCATTAGGCTTATAGTTTGACATAGGTTCCTGCATTAAAGTTTGCAACCAATCTTGATGCCAAAATACACCAAGGCTTCCAGCTAAGTGCCCGCCTGCAGAAAAACCGGAAATAATAATTTTATCTGGGTCAATGTGATATTGTTCTGCATTTTGACGCAGATGTGACACAGTCTTTGCAAGTTCTAGTAAGGCAGTTGGGTACTCTGCTGGTGCACAATGATATTTAAGTACACAAGCGTGAAGGCCACGGGCATTATATTGAATAGCAATAGCCTCAGCTTCACGTTCAGAAGTATATCCATAGGCGCCACCAGGGCAGATGATGACAACAGGCCTTTTTCTTGCAAGATCAATTTCTTGATAGTTATCTAAAAAATAAGTATAGAGTTGTGCCTTTTCACATTCTCTTGAATCAATTTCTATTATTTGATGTAGCATAAGTAAACTCCTTTAGGATATAAGTTGATGATAAAAGCTATAAATAATGAGTTAAAAGGTAAAAATGGTAGTGAAAAATTACTGATATACAAGTAAATTTAACATGTAATTCTGTGTTATTCAAGTATATTTGAATTTAAGTGTAGAATATACAAAAACTTATTGATTATTAAATAAGTAAAATTATAAAGAGATAGTTTGATGGTGAAATAGTTTTAAGTTGAAATAGTTTGAAATAAAAATAATTTGATTATCAAGATAATCTGTTTTATAATAAGTTCATAAATAATAAATACAGGGAGATCAGTTATGAAAAAAGCATTAAAAATTACGGGCATAAGTATTGTCAGTGTACTTCTTCTAGTGGTAATAGGAGTAGGAACTTTATTCTTTGGAGAAATTCGTACATTACTTAGCTTTAAAGAATTAAATGGACATCCATTTTATGAAATGACTTACCATGCAGATTATGGACTAGATGAATTTTTAGAAAAGGGTGCAGCAACAGATGATGAGCTTGTAGGCTTTGTGACTCAAAAAATATTAAAAGGCATACCGTTTGAAGTCAATCCAGATGGTGCATGCAGTACATTTATAGCAACATCACCAGAAGGGGACAATTTATTTGGTAGAAACTTTGATTATGTACCTTCTATAGGAATGATTGTACGTACGACACCTAAAGATGATTATGAGTCTATATCTGTTGTTAACTTAAATCATTTAGGATTAAGTGCAGAGAATATGCCAGATAAAAATCTTTTAAATCGTGTGATTACTTTAGCAGCACCTTATGCACCATTAGATGGGATTAATGAAAAAGGACTAGCGATAGGTGTACTTGTTATTAATAAAGGGATTGTTCATCAATCAACAGGCAAAGTACCTATTACAACAACGTCAGCTATTCGTATGATCTTAGACAAAGCAGCAACAGTAAAGGAAGCTATAGCTTTACTTGAACAATATGATATGAACTCAAGTGGGGATACAGGATACCATTTCCAAATTGCTGATGCAACAGGAGATACTGCAATTATTGAATACATAGATGATGAAATGCATGTGCTAACCAAAGAAGAAGGCTATACAGCTGCAACAAACTTTGTGCTTTATAATGATATGAACGAAGGAAGTGGCCAAGATCGTTATGAGGTTATTAAAGCGAAGCAAGAAGAAACAGGTGGCATTATGAATGAAGAGGAAGCTATGGAATTATTACTTAGCGTTCCATCACAAGGCACACGTGTGATTGAGGGGCTAAATGAAACGATACCATCAGATACACAATGGTCATGTGTTTATAATTTAGATGATTTAACTTTACAGATTTGTACGGGTAGAGATCAAGCGAGAACATATTATTACAAAATAGATAAATAAGTAAGGGAGTGCGTAATAGCACTCCTTTTTTACATATAAGTTATAGAAAGTAAAGTAATATTTTCAGTTATAAGATGTATCTATAATATACTACCTATATTGGTTCAAACTTTTTAAACGAGAAAATAAATAAAAAATAATGCATTGAGGCAGGGGTTGCAGTTGCTTGGATATCAAAGTATAATGAAAGAGAATGATTTGGTATCCAAGTATTTTATTAAAATGAAGAAAGAGGTATACAATGACAAGATTCATAGGGGAAGAAAAACTTATTAAGCAAGCACAGATAGGATTTCCTAAAGGTATTACAAAAATTACGGAACGTGTTTATTTTGCATTGGGATATGGTGCAAGTACAGCAACTTTAATCGAAGGTGAAAGTACATGTATACTCATTGATACTTTAAATGGAACTACAGTGGCGAAGGAAGTATTAGAAGCGTTTAAGAAGATAACTAATAAGCCGATTAAAACTATTATCTATACACATTATCATCATTTTGACCATACATGTGGAGCAGGTGTTTTTGCAGATGAAGATTGTGAAATTATAGGACGTATACCTGCCTATCCTCAGTATGGAAAGAGTCATTTGTTAAAGGATATTTTTGCAAAACGTACAGCTATGCAATTTGGTACGGGTCTTTCAAATGAAGAAATATTATCATTAGGCATTGCACCAATTAATGATAATAACGGAGAAAAAAGTAATTTATCACCTAATAAACTTTTTAGTGAAGAAAAGTTAGTATTAACTATAGATGGTATTGAGTTAGAGTTAGTTGCAGCCCCTGGAGAAACAGATGATCAGATTTTTGTATGGTTACCACAAGAAAAAGTTATATGCTGTGGGGATAATTATTATGAATCATGGCCAAATCTTTATGCCATAAGAGGAGGACAATATCGTGATGTAAGTAGCTGGGTAGATGCTTTAACTCATATGATTAGCTATGAAGCAGAATATTTATTACCAGGACATACAAGAGCTGTTGTAGGGAAAGAGAAGATTAAACAGAGCCTAACAAATTATCGTGATGCAATCGAGTATGTATTAGTAGAAACACTAAAAGGAATGAATGAAGGTATGACGATTGATGAATTAGTTGAACAGATCAAATTACCGCAGGAACTTGAAAAACTTCCATATTTGCAAGAATACTATGGCACAGTAGAGTGGACAGTAAGAAGCATCTTTACAGGCTATTTGGGATGGTTTGATGGGAATCCAACTCATTTAGGTTCTATGCAAAAAATGAAAAAGGCACAAAAAACATTAAAATTAATGGGTGGAGCAAAAAAGGTAATAGAAGAAATTGAAGAGGCATTGAAACAAGAAGAGGAACAATGGGCAGTAGAGCTTTGTGATATTTTACTAGCTGCTGGAGAAGAAGTTGAAATTGCCAAAGAACTTAAAGCACAGGGACTTGTTGTACTTGCAAGGATACAGACTAGTGCCAATGCTAGACACTACTATTTAGCAAGTGCAAAACAATTACGTGGGCAGCTTAAACCTCAAAGCATGAATGGTGCTTCATTAGATTTATCTAAGAAAAAATAAAAATTTACTAAAAAGTTAACAAACATTTACTATATTATAAATTTATGAGATAATAATCTGTGAATATAATTAAATACATCAAGAGAAGAAGGTTATTTTATATAGTAAATAGAGGTGGAAAATGGAAGGTAATATTAGAAAAGTTGTATTTATAATGACAGATAGTCAACGCAAAGATATGGTAGGATGCTATGGTAATCCTCATATGCGTACCCCTAATATTGATAGGCTAGCAGAAGAGGGGATCCGATTTGAAAAGGCTTATACAGCACAACCTGTTTGTCAGCCAGCAAGGGCAGGGTTATTTACAGGTCAATATCCACGTTCTACAGGTGGATGGACAAATTCAATGGGGATCGGGCAAGATGTGCAACATATTGGACAAAGATTAAATGATCATGGCATACATACAGCTTTTATTGGAAAGTGGCATTTAGATGGGGGAGATTACTTCGGGATGGGCAGATGCCCAGAAGGCTGGGATAAAGAATACTGGTATGATATGAGAAATTATTTAGAAGAGCTTACCCCAGAAGAAAGGGTTTTATCAAGAGACCAAAACATTATTTTTAAACAAGGTGTAGAAGAGGCATTTACTTATGGACATAGATGTAGTAATAGAGCTGTTGACTTTTTAGAAAAACATCATGACGAAGATTTCTTCTTAGTTGTTTCTTATGATGAGCCACATCAACCATTTTTAGCACCAACACATTATGCGGAGAGCTATAATGATTACTTTATACCTATTACCGAAGGACACTATGATACTTTAGAAAATAAGCCACAACATCATAAAGTATGGGCAGGTTTGAAAAAAGATCAAGCAAGGCGTAGTGAAGAAGCAATAACTAATCAGACAAAAAGTGGTAAACTAGGAAGAGATCCTATTTACTTTGGATGTAATAGTTTTGCAGATGCTCAAATTGGCAGAGTTGTTGATGCAGTCAAAAAACATGCGCCAGATGCTTTAATTATCTATACAAGCGATCATGGTATATTCTTTGGAGAACACGGACTTTGGTGTAAAGGGCCAGCAATGTATGATGAGATTACAAATATTCCATTGATTATGAGCTGTAAGCAGTGGGAAGAAAAGGGTATTGTGGACAACAATCCTGTCTCACATATTGATTTAGCACCTACTATCTTTGAATTTATGGGTGTACCTATTCCGAAAATGTTTATGGGATCAAGTATTAAGGATCAAATTCTTACTAAAAAACGTGTGAAAGATTATGTTTTCATGGAATTTGGTAGATATGAAGTGGATCATGATGGCTTTGGAGGTATGCAACTTATTCGAGCAATTTTTGATGGACGCCATAAGTTAGTGCTTAACTTACTTACATCAGATGAGCTATATGATTTAGAAAAAGATCCTAGTGAAATA
Organism: Holtiella tumoricola; assembly: GCF_027857615.1. Classification (NCBI taxonomy): domain Bacteria; kingdom Bacillati; phylum Bacillota; class Clostridia; order Lachnospirales; family Cellulosilyticaceae; genus Holtiella; species Holtiella tumoricola. Next base: position 354,180 of record NZ_JAQIFT010000016.1, on the reverse strand, counting down.
AACAACTTAATAGAAGATGAAGCATACAAAGAAATTCGTAATAAACTACATAATGCATTATTAGATGAGATGAATCGTTCACGAGACCCATTCCGTGGCTATTACTGGGAAAATAGAAGTTGGAGAGAAGATGCAACTGAGCCAACTTGGGACTATACAGGTATGACAAGGCAAAAAGAAAATGAAGAGTATGAGCCAAGACAGTTAGATTATATGACTGGATTAGAAATGGCTCAGGCTGTAAGAGGTAAATAAATAGAGAAAACCATGTAAGAACTGACGTCAGGGGCTAGTTCTTACATGGTTTTTGTTGTTTAAAGAATAAATATTTGTTTAGGTGTGAGGGCATGTAGGCAAGCTTATTGTATTCCAACTTCTAGTCCTCGTCTTTTAAGAGAGGCTAAGTTCACTTCATCAAACTAACGGTCAAAACTCAGAAAAGAAGTTCACTTTTCTTCAAACATTTTCCTAAAACCAGTTTGATTCTACTCACTAAGCCTCTCTAAAAAGTCTGTGGAGAAAGTTTCCATACAATAACTCACCTTACAGCCCATCACATTATAGACCTTTTCAGTGGAGAGAAAGAGAGCTAGACTACATGGATTGATAATCTAAAATCTACCTCATCATTTCTAAGCTTAGGATTACACAACAAAAAGGACTTATTAAGCGATGATGTTAATGAAAATAGTGATCACAGCAGAGTTAACAAAATCTATAAAGAGACAACCTACAATAGGAACAACGAAGTAAGGTGTAGGAACAAAACCGTAGCGATTAGTGAGCTCGTCCATATTGGCAATAGCATTTGGGGTAGCACCCATACCAAAACCACACATTGCAGACGCAAATACAGCAGCTTCATAATTTTTGCCCATTACACGATAGGTGATTATATAAGCAAAAAGTCCAACTAGAAGTACTTGAGCAATAAGCATAATAATAAGTGGTAATGCCAAATCAAAAAGTTCCCAAAGTTTTAATCCCATTAAGGCCATTGTTAAGAAAAATGATAGACTTAAGCCACCTAATGTCTCAATCTCTTTTTCTACTAACTCTTTATGAGTAAAATCATAAATATTTCTAATAACAGCTGCAACAAGCATAGCACCTATATAAGAAGGAAAAGCTAAGCCAAGATTTTGAATAAGTTTAGAAACTACAGAACCAATTCCCATTGCAATAAATAAAAGGCATGCCCCTGACATGAGGCGTTTAAAGGAAAGGATATTGTGGTTTTCTTCATTATAATCCCCAACTTCTTCTGGGGGGATAGTAGAGTTTTCATCATGGGGTGTCTTAAGCTTATGGCCTAAAATGAGATTACGTGCAACAAGGCCTCCAATAATACTGCCCATAATAAGCCCAAAAGTAGCAGAAGCTACAGAAATTGTAGTGGCACCAGAAATACCCATATCTTCTAAAATTGGTCCAAAGGAGCCTGCTGTACCGTGGCCACCAACCATTGGAATAGAGCCAGTACAAAGACCAAGGAGAGGGGTAAGTCTAAAGAGGGTAGCGAGTGTAACCCCGACGATATTTTGGAGAATAACAAGAGAGGTAGCAAGGATTAATAAAGTTGCAACCTTTATTCCACCTTGTTTAAGTATTTTCAAGCTAGCAGTGAATCCTATACTTGTAAAGAAAGCAGTCATAAAAATATTTTGAAGTGTTGTATCAAGATTAATTGTAGCAATACCTGTAAGATTAAAGAAAAGAATTAACAAGGCAAAAATAAAACCACCTACAACTGAAGGGGGAATACAATACTTTGTTAAAATAGAAATTTTATTTCGGAGATATTTACCGAGATAAAATATAAGAGAAACCAAGGCCATTGTTTCGTAAAGATCAAAATTTAATGTCATTACCATGTTGTCCTTTCTAAATGAAACTTCTACTTCATATTAGTATATATAAAAATGGAGTAGAGTATACAATATATAATAAAATGTCCTCTAAGTAAAGCTTAGAGGACATTTTATTTTAGCCTTGGAAAACGTGATGGGCTAAGTTTTTATTAAAATCTTTATCATTTGCCATATGTCTAGCAAGACGAGTAAGCTCATCTTTTAAATCAAGATAAAGCATATCTACATAGTTCCAGTCAGACAAGCGATTTGTATCAAACCAAACTTTTTCATGATATTGACGTACTGTTTCAAGTTCTGCAGCAAGTTCTAAGATATCTGTGATATAAGCTTTTGCTTCTTCACGATTTTTAGGTTGTTGCCAAGGAAGCATAGTGATTTTTTTTGCTGTAAAGAGAATACGTTTTGCACTTAAGTATAAGGCATCTATTACAGTTTTTTCTTCTACTTTTGTTTTGAAAACTTTAATAGCTGCTAAAGCTTTTTCCATTTCTGGAATAAGAAGATGTGCTTTTTCACGAGCTTGGAAAGTAATTGGTTGTAAAGCACATTTATACATTTCATTTTTGAAAATAAAGTCATCTTCTAAGCCTAATACACGATCATAGTGATATACAGAATATAAAGATGCAGCTTCTTCGTGATTTAATCCTAAGAATACAGCATGATAGATATCATAAAATTGTTCAAAAGTATAGTTCGTTTGGGTAGCCCAAGAACAGTTTGCACCAATAAGTAATCCTGGCCAGTTCAGTTCGCGAGAACAGTCTCCACCATCTCCCCAACAAGACATAATCATATGTGTAGAGTTACCGTTAGCGGCACGAAGAAGTCCCGCAGTATTGTCCCAACATACTTTCATATCACAAGCAAAGCGATTCCATGACCAAGTACCAGGAGACACACTTACTGTAAGACCAATTTCATGTAATTTTTCTACATAAGGGTAGCTTGTACGTGGTGCATAATCCCAGAATACAAAGTTAATCCCTTTTGGAAGTTCAAGAGCACGATCAAGCCCTACTGCATAGTCACCCCATGGTGGCGCAAAGAAGTCAGCATACATCATCATAGAGCAGCCACGCTTTTTAAGCTCATCATGAATCCATGTAAAGTGGTCAATGAAAAGTTGTCCACCTCTTTCTTTGCCATAAACTTCAGTAATAGCACATGGCTCATCACCACCTACGTGGATTACACCAGGACCAAAAGCTTCAATGACTTCGTCTAAAATATTTTGAATAAGTGGTTTAACATCTGGATTTAATGGATCAATAACGCTGGTTGGCATACCTTTTTCGTTGTGAATAGTAATCGGTTGAAGTGACGCAATGGCAGCATTTTTATCAAAGTGACCAAGTAAATTAATAATTGGGCGTACACTGATATTATACTTTTTAGCATATTGAGAGATTGCATACCATTCATCACCTGTTAAGCCGTCGGAGTATTTACCCCAGTCAGGGCAGCATTTAAGCTTGAAAACATCTTCAATATATGGCATATACACATTATATTTGTAACGTGCTAAGCGTCTGATAATGGTTTTGAAATGTTCAAAAGTAGAAACTTGACCACGAGAAATATCATCAGAGAGAGAGCGATAATCCATATCTGGATAATCTTCGATCACTCCGGATGTAAGTGTGCCATGATTTAGACGATCTAGTTCAGATAATGTCATTAGACCATAAAATACACCGCCCAAAGAAGAGGCTTCAATTGTAATGCTTTCTTCAGTAAGTGTTAAAATATAACCTTCTTCATGAGCGTAAGTTACTATTTTGTAGACAATAGGTTTAGTACCTGTACCGGTATAAGAACCTGCTTGAAGCACTTCTTCACAGACAGGAATAAAGGTTTTAAGTTCGTCTGTAAGTATGTAGTCGTTTAAAGTTATAGACTGATTAGTAAGTGATACTTTTTTGAGTTCAGGAATAATATTATAGTTCATAAAAATCTCCTTGAATTATGTAATAAAGTAAGTACTTATTTAGTATATAAGAAAACATTGATAAATTCATTAAAAATACACTAAAATTATAGTAAAATATTTTGAGAAGGTACTTGGATATAAGAGAGAAGTTATTTTATTTATACTATAGGTGAATGTAATAAAAAGAGGAGGAAGAATATGTTTGGAAATAAAATAAAAAGACAAATTAAAATTCAGATAGAAACACAAATAAGAGATTTAAAGCTTTACTTAGAAAATAATTATAAAGATTTAGCCATTGAAGCAAGAAAAGAGGCAATTAGCCTGATAGAAGAACATTATAAAAAAGGTAATCTAAAAGAAAAAGATTATATGAAATATCAAAAGATATTAGGCGAATACACAGAACTTATGAAAGACTATAATCACCAACAATTTTATAGAACTTAAAGATTACACATATTTCCCTTTTATGTAGCCATATATATAGAAGAAGAGAGGCAAATTAAAGGGGGAATGTTATTGGAAGTTATTTCAGTTGTTAATTATAAAGGTGGTGTGGGAAAAACAAGTGTTGTAGCTAATCTTACTGTAGGATTAGCTATGAAAGGCTATAGGGTGTTAGTAATAGATTTGGATCCACAAGCTAGCCTTACATTTTCCTTTGTTTCTGTATCAGAATGGGCTAATAAGTATAAGGAACAGCGTACAATTAAGAATTGGTATGATAATTATTTGAATAGCAAATATATGTCTTTTAAAAATCTTTTTATAAGAGATTTGGAAGTAAATAAGTACTTAAAAGTACCGGTAACGATAGTTTCTTCACATACAGATTTATTTAAGGTAGAAATTGAACTAGCACAAGGGCTGTTAGGTAGAAATAGAAGGAAAGAAGCTGGTAATAAGCTTGCAACATTATATTTGCTAGATGATGGGTTGGAATCACTGAAGAAAGAATTTGATATTATTCTTATTGACTGTCAGCCTAGTTTTGGAATTATTACTCAAAGTGCTATTGTGGCAAGTGATTATTATTTAGTACCAACTAGGCTAGATCATTTGTCTAGTTTGGGAGGACTTACATTAAAAGGGCATATAGAAGAATTAATGAAAGAGTCCAATGAGAATATTGCTTACTTTAATTTACCATATCATCCAGTTAAGACCCTGTTGATGGGGACGGTAGCAACAATGGTACAAAGTAATGGGGATGAGTTAATTACTGTGAATAGACAGTATGAAAAAAGTATTAAGGAACAAGGATTAAAGTATTTTAAGACACGTATACGTTTTAACCAAACGGTTATGGGGCAAGAAAGTAAAATTCCTGTTATTGTAAGAGAAAAAACAATGCCTGTAGAGAAGAAACTTGCTGATGAGTTTAAGGATTTAGTTAACGAAGTAATTGAACGTATGGGGGATCTATCATGTCAATAAGTCATCAAGAGACACTACAAGGGTGTCGAATGACACTTGAATTTATAGAGGGCTTAGATGAGACTACGTTCAAAAGGTGGTTAGCAGGAGAGTATATACTTACATTACAACCGAGCTTATCAGCTAAAAAGGTAAAAAAAGAAAATAAAAAAGAAATTATTTGGCAAGAAATGTATAAATCTTACGAGCAAAAACTAAAGATAATGGATTCTTATGAAGAAGCAATTGAGTACTTGCAAAGTTTAAAGTTTAATAAACAGCAACTCAAAGATTTAGGAAGTGCATGGAGTATTTACATACAAAGTCGAGATACTAAAGAGAAAATTATATATAAGATAGTTGAAGAAGTAGTAGGAAATAAGTTAAAAATACAAGTACTAGGCAATAAAGGAAAATAAATCTAGAAGTGTGGAAGAAGCTAAAAATTAAGCTTCTAAGTATATTTAAGTAAAGAAAAGTAAGAAAGTCATATGAGTAAATACTTTGCTGGTATATTTGCTCATATGACTTCCTTATATTATAGAAGGTTGATGCTGCTATAATATCTAAGTATGAGTAGGCTGGTGAATGTTGCTAAGAAAACAAAGGATGTGTATACTCAGATTAAGAGAAGAAGTAGAACTCTTGTGTAGAAAGGAAAATATATGAACAAGAATAATACTATACTAGTAGCAGATGATGATCAGGAAATTAGAGAAATTCTTAATATACTATTAACGGGTGAGGGATTCGATGTCATCGTAGCATGTGATGGCATAGAGGTAGTGGAAAAGGCAGATGAAAATATTAATCTCATTATTTTAGATGTAAGTATGCCACGTAAATCAGGATTTATTGCGGCTTCAGAAATACGTAAAAAGACGTTTGCACCTATCTTATTCTTAACAGCCCACTCCCAAGAATCAGATAAAACAATGGGGTTTTCAGCAGGCGGTGATGATTATATTACAAAGCCATTTTCTAATTCAGAGCTACTCTTAAGAGTAAAGGCATTACTTAGACGCTATAATGTTTACCAACCACAAGTTGAAAGGAATCATTCTCATATTCAAATAGAGGAGTTAGAAGTTAATCTGGATACAGAATCTATTTTAATAAGTGGACAACCTGTTATACTGACCCATACAGAATATAAAATTCTAGAACTACTTATTACCCATCGTAAAAAAATCTTCTCGATAGATAATATTTTTGCAAGTGTATGGGGGGAAGATGCAGTAGGAGATAATGCTGTGATGGTTCATATTAAAAACTTAAGAAAGAAGATAGAAAAGGATAATAGAAATCCAAGATATATTAAAACAGCATGGGGAAAGGGGTATTATATTGATTAAGAATTATAGAATACCAAAGCTTTCGTTAATGTTTATAGGCCATTTGATTTTATCTTTAATCATTGCTTTTTTCTCTTTTGGATTTTTACACACTATGTCCTATTCACTTGTTATAAAGATAGAGATGTATGGATTCTATGGGGAGCATATTGGGATTAATGATAATATTTTGAGCGTCATAGATGGTGTAAGCTTGATAGGCGCAATTATAGTATTTCTTGGTATTTTCCTTTTTTTAATAGGACAAAGATTTGCGTATATTTTAGAAATTAATACAGCTATACAGAAATTAGAAGGTGGAGATTTATCATATAGAATAGATGTAACTGGAGAGGATGAGATATCAGATCTTGCTGATAGTCTTAATCATTTAGCATATACATTAGAAGTCTATATGAAAAAGGAGGAAGAACTTAAAAAGGAAAGGATAGAGTTGATACAGTCACTATCTCATGATATAAGAACGCCACTTACTGCAATTATTTCATATTCGGATTTTATTCAAAATAAAAGGTACGATAGCATAGAAAAACTAGAAGATTATATAGGGATTATTCAAAGTAAGGCGTTTCAAATAAAGGAATTGACAGAGTTGCTATTTGATACGGATAAGTCTACAAGTGTATTAACTACAGAAGAAGTTTTTGATGGTTATCTATTAGTAGAACAACTTCTACAAGAATATGAAGATATTTTAGAAGATGAGGGATTCAAAGTAGAAGTTTCACTTAATCTATTAGGTGAGTTTAAGACTAGGCTTCATCCACAAGATATGGTGCGGATATTTGATAATTTAAGTTCTAATATTATAAAATACGCTGAGCCAATACAGCCAGTAGTATTAGTCGTGACAAGAAACAATGATGTTTTGGAACTTGTAGAGAGAAATACCATGCGTATGGAAGCGAATAGCACTGTAGAAAGTCATGGAATAGGAATTAAAAGTATAGAGCAATTGGCTAAGAAATATGAGGGAACAGTCAATATTCTAGAAGAAGAGGGTATTTATGAAATAACCATAGCATTACACCTGTAATCTTCAGAATTCTTCAGAATTAGATAGGGGAAAAATACAGAAGTTTTTCCTATAATGAATCTATCATTAATAAAGATTAGGAGCGATTATCATGGAATTATTACTTATTATGTTTACAGTACTGGCTGTTATGTCAGGGCTATCTATTACTTTTTTATTTCTTTCTAAAAAGCCACAAGTACAAAATATCTTTTTCTACATTGCAGCAGTATTAGGCATGTTTATTGCTTTTCTAAGTGCAACTAGCCTACCAAGTAATTATATTGGAGAGATTATTGTTAGTTGGGGCTTTGGAATTTTAGCAGTTGCTGGGATTATTGTAAAAGTAAAAAACCCACAAAAAGCTAAAATAGCTAAATATCTTGTTACAGTATCTGTAATTTTAGGATTACTAAAATTATTTTTCTTTTAAAATTGCTATAATATACAAATAAAAAGCATTAAAAAGGGTCAATATAATATTATAGCTTAATAATTTGGTTGTTATAAGATTAACCTAATCTCTTAAAATGTCAACTTATGTTGGATAAAGAGATTAGGTTATTTATTTTATGGTAAGAGTTGGATATAATAAAAGAAATAAGAGAGTAGGGGGTCTTAATGAATAAACTAAAGACAATGATTGTGGTAGTACTTGTATGCTTGATGCTACCGATAGCTTTATATGCAAATGAAGAGAAACCAGTGGCATTATTTAGCTTTGAAAAAGAATCATATCAAGTTGATGAACCGATTAAAGTAAAAGAAGGGAGCTATAGTCCAAAAGGGCTGAAGATTACACAAAAAGAGTGGAAACGGATTGTAGATGGAGAATATAAAAAAGCAAGTAATATTTCAACATTATTAAAGAATGTTCAACCAGGAACCATAGAAGTCTTTCTTAGAGTAAAGGATGCTGAAGGAACTTGGAGTGAATGGATAAGTCGAAAAATTGAAGTTAAAAAAACACAAGTATTAGAAATAACGGATTTTAAACTGGAACAAACCCTTTACGATATTGGAGAAAAGTTAAACTTTGTATTTGATCTAAGTAATCCTAATGACTTAACCATTAAAAGCCAAAGATGGCGCTATAAAAACTTAACAACAGGTGGAAGCCTTGTAATGAGTAAGCCTAGATATTTTAATAAGGCAGGAACTTATGAGGTAAGTTTAGAAATACAAGATGAATGGGGCAATTGGTCAAATAAGGCCACTTGTACAGTAGAAGTAAGTAATGAAATGATTAAGAGAAATGGAAGTTACCTCTTTAATAGAGGAAAGCCAGGAGATTTAATCGAAGATTATATAGATAAAGACTATAGTACCTTTGATCCATTAGAAAATATAGAAATTCAAGATGTGCCAGGCACTTTAATTGTAAGCAATTCTCCTGAAGTTATATCTAGTAGTGGTATCCTTTATCAAGATGTAAGTAAAGGAATAGGACGTTTAGTGGTTCACCACTTAAATAATACATCTGTAACTAAAAAGTTAATCGTAGTTGCAACAACAAATGGGGATCAACCTGTTGAAGTAAAAGTGAAAGACTACGCTATTCAACAACCTCATAAAAATATATTGAAGATGGGACAAGAAGCAGTGAAACAATTCTTTGTAGGGAACAAAGAAGAAGTTTATACAGTTAAGCCAGGAGAACTAACTTGTATTTATAATAGCTCCACCATTAAAGGTTGGGAAAAGGATGAGGTTATATCCGGAACCTTTGACTTTGAGAGTGATGAGGAAGTGGTCTGGACAGTATATACTGTAGATGTAGCAACACCTATAGAATATGTTTCTATGCTAAAACCATTAGAACGAGATGGCCATATTAGAGGTACTTTTGATGTAATTGAGAGAAATTATACTGTAAATATAAAAGACCTAGATACCTATGGAAAAATTGTTCTAGGAGGACAAGCTGATGAGTGGCTAGCAGGATACGATGCCTTAACAGGAGAAACGACCCTTAATCGTGGAAATTATGGCTTACCAATTAAAATTCAGTTAACCTCGTCAGAGGATATGGGGATTATCCTAAATGCAAGAGGTGGGGGGTATTTAGGAAGTATTAAGTGGAATACAGAGACTATTTTTGATGTACCCAATGAAGAGGTATTAAATAGTAAAAAAGTAGCAGCATTAATTGGCAAGGCTAAAGCTAATAAATCTGTTGAATGGACTTATATGCTTCCCAATGGGTCTGCTGCTCCAGTATTATTTGGTTTTATTCCATCACATTTATGGGAATAAAAAAATAGGCATACATTTTCAATTTCCTTATTATAAATAGAATAACTAGATTTTTTATACAAGCCTTAAAAAAACATTCTAGGGGGAAAAGAAAATGAGGAAAGTGTATTTTTGTAACGTATGTAGAAAAGTTTTTCATGAAGAAAATGCTTGCACATGTGAAGCCAATGACATTAAACAAGTGAAACTGGGGACACCTGTAAATGTGATAGGTACAAAATTAAAAGGTAAAGTGTATAGGATTAAAAATGATGTTTTAGAATTAGTGATTACAAGTAGCAAAGATCGTTATATTAAGCCATGTAAGCTTGAAGATGTAAGAAAAATTATATAGGTATAAGCATTCATATCCCTTTTAAATAAATCTTGGTTGAGCAGTTTATCAACCGAGATTTATTTGTTTAGTCATGTAGATTAAAGTGAGGATGTGAAAAAATGTTGGAAATATTACGTGGGCAATGGTATGCTAAATTCATAAAGAATGGTAGAAGAGGTTCGTAAGATGACTATTCAGATGATAATTTTCTTTATTATGATTTTAGAAGGATTAAATTTAACAGGGATTCCGGCAATAGTTATACTCCCTACGGTAGGAATTATGGCAGCAGAAGGAAATATAAAGCTTATAAGTATATTGTTCATTACTATTCTAGGAAGTATTCTAGGAAACATTACATATTATTTAGTGGTAATTATGATTGGGCCTAAGATATATGATGTACTTTATAAAAAATTTAAGGGACTTAGGAAGTCATTGGATAAAGCCAATGTATTAGTCTCTCAATATGGAAATAGAGCATGCTGCATAGGGAGGGTTATTCCAGGTGCAAGAACTGTTATTTCATTAATGGCGGGTACATTTAGAGTTAACTTTGCAGCGTTTGTATGCTATTCAACATTAGGTATTATTTTATGGAATGGTGTACTTGTATTAGCTGGATATATCCTAACTGTTATGAGCTAAGTAGTAGTTTCACAAATAGCATAGATGGAGAAAAATCGTGGTTATCAGAGAGATAACTACGATTTTTTTGTTTTAGAGAAAAAATGAGATATTTTACCTTGAATGTGGACATATTAAGTAGAAATTGATTGTAACATATGATAAAGGTAAGGAGTAAAATGTATGAATCAAGTTGATTGGCTAGATGTGGGATTGACCTTTATAGGCGGTTTGGGCCTATTTCTCTTTGGTATGGAGTATATGGGAGAGGGGTTACAAAAAGCTGCTGGGCCTAAAATGAAAAAGTTATTAAGTATTTTAACAAGTAACCGCTTCTTAGGCGTATTAGTAGGCGCTGGAGTAACAGCACTAATTCAAAGTTCATCAGCTACAACAGTTATGGTTGTTGGATTTGTTAATGCAGGTCTTATGTCTCTAAAACAAGCTGTAGGCGTTATTATGGGAGCGAATATAGGAACAACAATTACAGCATGGATCGTTTCATTAGGAGAATGGACAAAGTTCTTAAAACCATCGGTAATTGCACCACTATGCATTGCTATAGGTGTAGGGCTTCTGATGTTTGCAAGAGAAGATAAAATTAAACATATAGGAGAAATACTATTTGGTTTTGGGGCACTGTTTTTAGGTTTAGATTCTATGAGTGCTGCGGCTAAACCACTTCGTGAGCTAGAAGAAGTCAAGAATATGTTTGTTGTCATTGGACATAACCCTATTTTAGGTATTTTAGTAGGTGCTGGTGTTACAGCAATTATTCAAAGTTCATCAGCTTCAGTAGGTATTTTACAGGCTTTGGCTTTAGCAGGTCTTGTACCTTGGAGTTCAGCTATTTATATTATACTTGGTCAAAATATAGGAACATGTATTACAGCTATTTTATCTAGTATAGGTGCAACCTTAAATGCAAAAAGAGCAGCAGCTATCCATTTTATTTTCAATTTTTTAGGCTCTGTTATCTTTGGTATTATTGCTGTTGTACTATTTAAATTTGTTGTTCCAGGTCTTGGGAACCGTATTATTACGGTAACAGAAATCAGTGTTGTTCATACTATCTTTAACGTAGTAAATACTATTGTACTTTTCCCATTTGCAGGTACACTTGTATATCTTGCAGAACATCTTGTTAAAGGAAAAGGAGAAGCTAAGCCAGGAGAATTACAACATTTAGATGAACGTATGTTTGAAACTCCTACATTTGCCTTAGAAAATGCCATTAAGGAAGTTGTGCATATGGGTGAACTTGCACAACACAATGTGAAAATAGCTATTCAAGCCTTATTTGAAAAAAATGCTGATAAGATGGAACAAGTTTTTGCTAAAGAAAGAGAAATTAATGAATTACAAAAAGGAATTAATCAATACTTAGTTAAACTAAGTAACGTTTCTCTTTCAGAAGAGGAATCTTTAAGTGTTACAAATCTTTTTCATATTATAAGCGATATTGAAAGAGTGGGAGATCATGCAGATAATATTGCAGAGCTTGCTCAAGATTTAATAGATAGTGATTCTACGTTTACAGAAGATGCAAAAAAAGAACTTATCATGATTACCCAGACAGGATTGAAGTGTTTAGAATCTGCTATCAAAGCATATGCATCAGGAGATTCTGGTTTAGCTGAAAAAGCATTAGGATTAGAAGATCAAGTAGATGATATGGAAAAAACTATGCGTTCTACCCATATCAAACGCTTAGTTCAGAATACATGTGATCCTACAGCAGGTATTGTATTTATAGATACCATTAGCAATATGGAACGTATTTCAGACCATGCTATTAATATTGCACAAGTCGTATTAGCGAAATAAATATTTGGTTAGGTGTGAGGGCATGTAGGCAAGCTTATTGTATTCCAACTTCTAGTCCTCGCCTTTTAAGAGAGGCTAAGTTCATTTCATCAAACTAACGGTCAAAACTCAGAAAAGAAGTGCACTTTTCTTCAAACATTTCCCTAAAACCAGTTTGATTCTACTCACTAAGCCTCTCTAAAAAGTCTGCGGAGAAAGTTTCCATACAATAACTGACCTTACAGCCCATCACATTATAGAACCTTCCGGTAGAGAGACAGCTAAACTACATGATCCATTTTCTAAACATCCTTCATGTGAAAGTGCCTAATCATTTCCGAGTTTAGATCAAAAGTACTATTAATTCTACAAAGTGTATCTTACTTAACTCAGTAACAAAAGACATTGAGACATGCAAGGCTTCACAGTAGCTTTGCTAACGCTCACCTTTTAGGATAGGTTGAGCTCAGAAACAAACTAGAAAGAAACCTTATCAAATACTTGGAAGTTTTCTTTCCAAAGAAGAGATATTTTCTCTTCTTTCCTCTCCAGGGCATGTCACTAGAAGTGAAAACTTACCTAACTGAGTAGAAGAGGGCGGTGATGCGTGGGTGACCTCCATGGAGTTTTTTTCGAGGATGGACTTAGAATATAAGCTACATGCAGTTTAGTAATCTCTCCGTCGGCGCAGTCCACAAAGTGAGGGAGGCATATTCGTAAACTTGATTCAGTGAGCTGGATAGGTGCGTTCTTCGGAACCTGCCTACGTAGCTTTCAGATAAGAAATATTCGAAATAAAAAAATAATGATTTTAGGTGTGCTGTTTGAGCGTAGCGAGTCCACACCGTTATTATTTTTGAATGAATTACATTTCTCTGAAAGCGGAGTGTAGCAGGTGGAGGAGAATCCACCTAGCCAACTCACGTAAGTAGACTAAATATAAGCACCCCCTCACTTAAACAAATATTTATTTGTAGCACTAACTGCCCTTACTAACGTTCAGAAGGATCAATCAAAAACCATTCCGTAGGTACTTGGCGTCTATACTCAGAAGGAGAGACGCTTTTATATTTTTTAAAGATTTTAGAGAATTGAAATTGGTTGTGATAGCCTACTTCAGTGGCAATAGTATAGACATCTAGCCCTGTTTCAAGTAACAGCTTACAGGCTTTATTCATACGTAATTCCATAAGAAATTGCTTCGGGGATTTCCCGATATATTCGTGAAAAAGTTTATTAAGGTAAGTACGATTGATTTTAATATGATCTGCGACATCCTGAACAGTTATAGCAGTATGGAAGTTATTCTCACAAAAGAGCATAGCTTGTTCGATATATGCTTGTTGGGCCTTGCCTAGGGTAGGTATAGGCGGTGTAGTGTCATTATTATCAACTAATAAGTACATAAATTCATAAAGGTTAGAGTTAAGAAGGATGTCATTATTACGTCCAAGAGTTAGATTTTTGACTGTTTGACTAAGACAACGTTCTAGCGCATCTCCTTTATGATAAGTAAAAATAGGTGAATGAGAAGAAAGATTTGCACGGTCTAGATATTCCTTAGCCTTACTCCCTACAAAACCAATCCACATATATTCCCAAGGTTCTTCGGAATCTGATTCATAAGTAGTAAGAATATCAGGTTCTATGAGAAAACCTTGACCAGGGCCTACACAATAGATTTGATTGTTAATCTCAAAAGTGCCTTTTCCACTAACGACATAGTGGATAATATAGTGATAGCGTGGTATAGGACCAATGCGCATAGAAGGTGGACATTTTTCATGGCCACAGGTATAAAGATTTAAATCAATGTTATAACGTTTTTTATTTAAAAAGTCTATTTTATTGGTACTCATTTTATGTCCGTCCTTAATCAATCTATTAATAGTATGATAAAGGATTCTACAAAATAATACAAATGTATATAGGAAGGCTACAAAAAGAAATGTGCTCCTAGTAAGAGATAGATTAAGATAAGGGAGAGAGAAGTAAAAAAATAGGAGTATAAAAACATGACAAGAATAATTCAAAACTTAAATAATGATTGGTCATTCCAACTTGGGAGTGAAGAGAGACAAACAAAAAAAGTGCATTTACCTCATACAGTAGAACTTACACCTGCTATTTCAAGCGGTTGTATTAATTATCAAGGTTTATGTACTTACTATAAAGAAATGATGATGCCACTTGAGCTTCAGTATAAAAAAGTGATTATTGAATTTGATGGGGCAATGGGTGTAAGTAAACTCTATATTAATGGAGAACTTGTTAAAACACATTACTGTGGTTATACACCACTTGTTCAAAATATTACAGCATATATTAAGTGGGGAGAAATCAACGAAATCAAAGTTGAACTGGATAATTCAGATAACGAAGATGTACCACCAGGTAGACCACAAGGTACATTAGATTTTACTTATGATGGTGGATTATATAGAGAAGCAAGACTTTACTTTGTAGAGCCATTACACATTACTCATGCATTACTTGCAAATGAAGTGGCAGGGGGTGGAATCTTTGTATCTTACAAAGATGTAACACATGAAAGTGCTCTTGTAAATGTAAAAACACATGTACAGAATGAAACACAAGAAGAAAAAAACTTTGAAATAGAGCAACAGATTATTGATATAAGAGGTACATGCATTTCTAGTACTAAATCTTGTGTGACTTTAAAAAATGATAAAGCACAGCACTTTGAACAAGAATTAAAAGTAGAACATCCCGAGCTTTGGAGCCCAGAGACACCCTATTTATATGAGCTTGTAACTACAGTACGTTGTGAGGGTGTAGTATATGATGAAATAACTACTAAGATTGGGATTAGAACATTTAAATTTACATATGATCAAGGTATTATTTTTAATGGAGTTTCAAGGAGAATCTCAGGAGCTAACTATCATCATACACATGTTTATATTGGAAATGCACTGCCAGAGAGTGTACTTCGACGTGATGCTTTAAAGTTACGTCAAGCTGGATTTAAAAATATTCGTTCACATTATCCTTTGACACCAGCATTTGTTGATGCATGTAATGAATATGGTCTCACACTTATTGTAAGTGCACCAGGGTGGCAATGGTTCAAAGAAGGAATCTTTGCACAACGTGCACAAGCCAATGTGCGGGATATGATTAGATGGCAACGTAATAATCCATGTATTATTATTTGGGAGCCAATGTTGAATGAAAGTTTTATGTCAGAAGACTTTAAGCAGGCACTTCAACATATTGTGCATGAAGAATATCCATATGAGGATTGTTATACAGCATCTGATAATGGTCCAACAGATATTCAATACAAAGAGTTTGATGAAAATATGTTAGATCCTGAAGGGGATGAATATGAGTTAAGCAATAAGGAACATGTACCAGTATGGGTAAGAGAGTATAATGATAGACCAGATGATTGGGATAATCAAAGTTGTGCATGGCGTACACCAAGAGGATGGGGAGAAGAAGGCATGCTAAGAGCGGTTGATCGTTCTATAGGGCTAGATCCTCAATGTCGTAGACAAAACTACGTGAATATGGTCAATGATGATAAAATTTGTGGATATGGTGTGTGGCCAGGTATAGAGCATAATCGTGGCTACCAAGTTACACCTTGCTGGGGTGGAACACTTGATTTATATCGTGTACCAAAATTCACCTATTACTTCTACCAAAGTCAACAAGATATTGAAGAAGTTGGTGTAGTACTCTTTATTGCAAATTATTGGTCAGAGATTAGCTCTAACGATGTAACAGTATACTCTAATGCTGAACGTGTACGCTTATACCATAATGATGAATTAGTAGAAGAAATTGGTCCAGATGAAGTAGCAGTAAAACATCCACCATTTACTTTTAAAAATGTGAGAAATCGCTATAAACAACGTGGACGTTCTACAATCCGTGTTGAAGCATTAGTTGGTGAAGAAGTTGTAGCAACTGCCACAAGAAAATCTCCAGGGGTTCAAAGAAAATTGCAATTAGAAGCGGATTTTATGGATATTCCACTTCTTGCAGATGGTTCTGACCTTGTTATGGTATATTGTAAAGTAGTAGATGATTCAGGCAATGTAGTGCCAATGACAGCGGACCAGTATCCTATCCGTTTCACTGTAGAAGGAGAAGGTGAAATTGTAGGAGATGAAACAATTGGTGCAAATCCTATTCGCCCAGAAGGGGGAATTGCTGGGGTATTTGTACGTTCAACTACAACCCCAGGTATGATTAAGGTAAAAGCTCAGATGCACTGGAAACAAAATGCATCTTGTGCGATTAAGCCAGATGAGATTATCTTTGAATCTTTTGCAAAATAACTTGACGTTGGAGTGACTCAAGGGTTTATCCTTGTGATAAGGAGTGAGAACTATGAGTCTAGCAATTAGAAAAGTTGACAGTAGTAACTACAAAGAAATTTTAGAGTTAAGAGTAGCAAAAGGACAAGAAAGTTTTATTGAAACAACCAAGGAATGTCTTAAAGAAGCAAGTGAAGATTCTAGATGGGAACCAGTTGGGATATATGATGGAGATGTGCCTATTGGGTTTGCAATGTATGGATTATTTTTGCAAGAAGGCAAACGGGGCAGAGTATGGCTAGATAGATTTTTAATCTCAGGCGATTACCAAAGAAGAGGATATGGGGAAGCAAGTATAAAATTATTATTACATCATCTCTATAAAAAGTATGAATATGATGTAATTTATTTAAGTGTTTACGATACCAATAAAGGTGCCATTGCTTTATATCAAAAACTTGGATTTTATTTTAATGGGGAATTGGATATTAACCAAGAGAAGGTCATGGTTATAAATTATAAGAATAGAAGCTAAGGAAAAGAGTGCTGAAAAGCACTCTTTTTATTTTGAAAAAATACAATAGAAATTTTAAAACAAATCTATTGTTCTAAGTAAACTACTAAAGGGAGAACTCTTAAAAGTGTAAGTGTGAAATAATATAAAAATTAGTAAACATAATATAAAAAAAGGACAAGATTATAAATAGAAATAAAATGGAAAAAAATGGATAATAGAATAGTGAGAAACATCTTAATAAATACATTTTTTGGGAGGGTATTGTTATGAGGAATGCTAAGAAAAAAGCAACAGCTATTGTTTTAACAGCAGGAGTATTATTTACTTCAGGAATGGTTTTGGCAGATACGGATATGGGACAACAACTAAAAGATTGGGTAGCATCTGGAATTACTGCACGAGAACAAGTAATTAAAGAGGGATACAAAGATGATGCAGTTATTGAAACAGCTAAATTAACAGGAGAGGCTGAAAAATCAAAGCAAGAAGTAGCTGGTAAGATAGATACTAAAGCGACAGAAAAGAAGCAAGAAGTTATTCGTACACTATCTGATTTAGTGGAACGCTATAAATCACAGTTGACTACAGCAACAAGTGAAGAGCTAGCGAATATGAATGCAACTTTTAATAAGATTATTGATGACAATCAACTTAGTATTGATGAAGTTGTAAAAATCTTAGGTGAAGGAAATAAAGCTTTAGCAGATCAACAATTAGATAGTAAACAAGGTGAACTTATGGGTGAAGTTGAAAGTACAATTGATCAACATAAAGACGTAGTATCACAAGAGTTACAAGGTACAATTGATACTTCTAAATCAAATCTTTTAATAAGTATGAATGAGGAACAAGAAACGGCACAGACAGCCATTAATCAATATTTAGTAGATGAATTTGAAAAGGCAGTAACAGACGTTAAGGAACATATTGCAAGCAAAGAAGAAATAGCCAAACAAGAAATTGAAAATATAGCAAATACTAAACAGGAAGAAGTAGTAGGGGATATTGACCAACTTATTCAAAATGCTTTTGCAGTAGGGGATAATTAGTAGAGGGAATCTTTATGAGAAGGCATGAGTGGAATAAGGGAATAATACTGATGGTAATTTTCCTTACTATTACAGGATGTATAACAGCAGTATGGGGGCAAGCTATAGTGCCTTATACGTTATACACATGGTATGAAAAGCAGCTTGAAAATGCCACTAAGACATGGCAAGACATAGTTGAAACAGAAACAACTCAGTATCAGCTAGAGTTGATTACACAGATACGTCAAGAAATAGAAGTTTCTATGGAGGAATTAGAGGCCTACATGGAAGAAAGTCAAAGCGCTTTGCAAGCTGAATTAGAGCGTAAAAAAGCAGAACAGTTACTACTCTATAGAGAAAAAGCAGAACAAAAACAAGAGACCATGAAAGATCAAATAACGACAACTACATCATCAGCCCTATTTATTGAAGAAGACTCTGCAGAGGAAAGAGAGCGTCTTTATG
Organism: Holtiella tumoricola; assembly: GCF_027857615.1. Classification (NCBI taxonomy): domain Bacteria; kingdom Bacillati; phylum Bacillota; class Clostridia; order Lachnospirales; family Cellulosilyticaceae; genus Holtiella; species Holtiella tumoricola. The sequence goes on along the minus strand of NZ_JAQIFT010000016.1, from coordinate 335,274 downwards.
TTGAAGAGTAGATGGAAAGTATGTGTAATAGGTGGAGGAGTACTTATACTAGGGATACAAATGAGTGTACAAGCAGGCTTAGGAGATTGGAAAATAAGGTTTGTGGAAGAGTCAAAAAAGATTATTAATGAGCAAACCTTAAAAAATCAAAACCATTTAATAAGTATGTATCAAAATAACGTTATAGATGCTCAAGAAGGTGCATTAGGAAATTTGCAAAATGTAGCAAATCATCAAGTAGTAAGTGTTACAACAAGTGCTAACCAAATGATAGAAAGATTAGGGATTGATTTTGAAAAAGAGACAGAATGGTTGGTTAAAAAAAATAAAGAGTGTTTTGATGAACTGACAATAGAGCAGATGGAGCAAATAGATAATGCTATAGAAAATGGCATTTTAGAGGCAATGCCTGAATATAGTTACAGATTTATAAATGTAACGACATCAAGTGGGTTGCGTTTGGAGGCACAGCAAGAAAGTCAGGCACTACAAGATTTATATAGCATAGTATTAGAGCGTTATAATCAATCAGAGTATGAAGTGATGAAAGACTATTATAAGAGGAAGTTACAAGAGGTTGAGAAGTTATATGAAATAGTGCAAGGAATAAATGAGAGGATGGAGTAAATATATGAAACTAATGAAACGTCTAAAAAAAGAATCTGCTAAGCTCTTAATGGCAACAGTGGTATTAAGTACGGCAATAGGGGCACAACCTGTTCTGGCTACAACACCTACTATGATAAGCGAAGTTGTAGAAGCAACAGAAAAAGCAACGACAGAGACAGTGGAAATTAGAGAAGTAAGAAGTAGGAAAATCAACGGAGGACCTACTTCATATAGCTTAGGCATTTCTACTAGAGTGTTAGGAATTGATGGACTTAAAGAATCTCAAATTCATATTAAAGTTGCTAATAAAGAAGATATGTCTGATGCTAGAGAAATTTCAACAACAAAATATGATTATGATAGTAAAACCGGATATTCAGTTGTTCATGATTTTACTGTGACTGATACAGATTCAGATGGTTATATTTATGTAGAACTTACAGTAGATGGAAGTACAAAAACAGTTAAAAAGTATATAGATTTAAAAGATCTTGGTAGACAATACTGTACAGTAAATGTTTCAGAACAGGCTATTTATACTGAGGCAAATAAGAAACTTACAGTACCTATTCATATTAGTGAAGATGGGTATTGGATTGTAAGAGAAGAAGGGGCTACTTGGAATAATGTTAAGTATCGCAAAAAAGGTGCAGAAAAATGGACAGAAATGGTATATGATAAGCCAGCAGTGGATGATAGCTACTTCTTAGAAATCGCTAATGTTGAACCGGGTGAAGAATATGAAGTATGGGCTAAAATTAGATATTATACTCCCAATGGATTACGTGTGTTTGATGAACAAACTATCACTATCACTGTACCAGAAACACAACCAGAAGGCATGCAAGGGATAAGACTTCATACACCAGACCGTGGATTATATTCTCAACAAACTTATCAACTTACCTATGATATCTTACCAGAAGGAGTACAACATGGTGCACTCGCATGGTCTTCAAGTGCAGGGAACTATATTGATATTTCAAGTACAGGTCTCGTGAGGGTAACGGCAAATCCATCAAAGCCTATGCGTATAAAAATTAACCTAGAGGTAGATGGATTTAAAGATAGTACATATATAACCATTATGCCAGTAGTAGGTAGTGTAAGTATCAAAGCACCAATAGATAATGTATTTGAAGGGGATGAAGTACAACTGGAGTATAGTATTAGTCCAGCAGGTGCAGTACCAAACTCTGTAACCTTTACAAGTAAAAAGCCTGATGTAGTCAGTGTTGATGATACAGGTAAGATTCGTGTACTTCAAAATGTACGTGATAGTGTAGGGATTACACTTACAGCAGATGGTAAGTCAAGTACATGTTATGTAAAAGTAAAACCTAAAATTTTAAACCTTGCTCTAGATAAAACATCCTTAGAGATGGAAGTAGGAGAAAAAGCTAAACTTACAGCTATAACAACACCAGAAGGACAAGGCTTTGATGGTAGTGAATACTTGAAATGGACTAGTAGTCATCCAGAAGTGGTAAGTGTTAAAAAGACGAGTGGATTTGTGTCAGAAGTAGTGATAAAAGAAGAGATTACAGACCCTGTTACTATTACTGCAACAATTACAGACTTCCAAGGTACTGTGAAGACTGCTACATGTACGATTAATCCTAAAGCTGAAGTAGTAGATAAAACAGAGCTTCAGACATTATTAGAACAAGCAAATGGACTCAATCCTTTAGTGTATACTGAACAATCTTGGTTAGTCTTAGAATTAGCCAAGGAAGAAGCAACAATTATAATGGATAAGGAAACAGCTACTCAACAAGAAGTAGATACTGCTAAGGCAAAGTTACAACAAGCTATAGACCAATTACTAGAAGGCTCACGTAAACTAAGCTTTACCGATAGTATTATTACACTTGAGGTAGGTGCATCACATGAGCTTAGCTATCAAATAGTGGAAAAAGCAAAAATGATAGCAATTTGGGAAAGTGGAGATACACAAATTGCAAGTGTTACACAAGATGGACATGTTGTAGCAAATAAGGCAGGTATTACTACTGTCACTGTTCAAATTGGAGATCAACAGGCAATATGTATTATCAATGTATTAGGAGAAGAAAGTAAAGATGTACTTCGTGATACAATAAACCAAATTATTGAGAATATGGGAGAAGAGGAACATCAACAAGTATATGAACGTAATGATCTCTATGCTTACATTGTAGATACATTAGCGAAGTAAAAGAAGACTGAAACAAGTGCCGTATAAGTAGTTCTTTGATTGATAACTGAATAGAAATTTCTAACAGAGGCTGTGAGGGATGAAGACCTTGCATAGCCTCTGTTAGAAGTTAATAAAAATAAAAGTTTTAAATAAATATTGAAGTATGATTATTTTGAATTATAGAGAAACAGAGGCAGATATTTTAAATTATATAAAAATAGGATATAATGAACATAATAATGGGGAGCCAAAGAAGAAAGAAGAGGAAAATGATGAGACACAAAAGAAAACTACTTACAACGATGATTTTATGTATGAGTACATTACTTGTAGGGTGTGGAAGCCCTGCATCAAGCAAAGCACCAACAGGACAGGTGCAAGCAATGAAAAGTAACCCTATTGTTACAATGACAGTTAAAGATTATGGTACGGTAACATTAGAACTCTATCCAGAAAAAGCACCTAATACAGTTAACAACTTTGTAACTTTAGCAAACAGCGGCTTTTATGATGGACTTACTTTCCACCGTATTATTGAAGGGTTTATGATTCAAGGTGGAGATCCACAAGGTGTAGGAACAGGTGGACCAGGATATAGTATTCCGGGAGAATTCTCAGGAAATGGACATGAGGGAAATGATCTTCAACATACAAAGGGTGTTATTTCTATGGCAAGAAGTATGCAACCTGATTCAGCAGGGAGCCAGTTCTTTATTATGTCAGCTGACAATGCAGGTTTAGATGGGCAATATGCAGCATTTGGAGAAGTAACTTCAGGAATTGAAGTGATTGAAGCATTAGAAAAAGTACAAACAGATTCAAATGATAAACCAGTGGAACCAGTAGTGATTGAAAGTATTACTGTAGATACAAATGGTGAAGAAGTGCCTGCTGTTGTAAAAGTAGGAGAATAGAAAGATAAGAGTGGACTAGTGTAAATATGCTAGTCCTATTTTATTTAGGTTTTGCTATTATATTTTTCATGATAATATATACTTAAGTAAAAAATACACACATTAGAATTTAACTTAGTGGAAGTAATGAGTTAGATAAAAGTGTAGAGTATGATAAGGAGTAATATACAAATGAAAAATTCAACAAAACAATTAGTGACATCAGGAATATTTGTAGCGATTGGTCTTATATTGCCTATGGTGTTTCATGGGATGGGAGGAGCAGGACCGGTATTCTTACCTATGCATATACCAGTTATTATGGCAGGGTTCTTTCTAAGTGCTCCCTATGCTTTACTCGTAGGAATTGTAACGCCTATATTAAGTGCACTACTCACAGGTATGCCACCTATGTTTCCGGTATTACCTTATATGCTAGTGGAGCTTGCAATATATGGAGTGGTTACAAGTTTACTCTCTAGAAAGTATAAGTTAAATGTATATGTTTCTTTAATAGGTGCAATGATTTGTGGCCGTATAGCATCAGGAATGATGGTATGGATTCTTGCCACATTCTTTATGGTTGGATTACCTAGTCCTTTCCTTTTCATAAAAGGCGCTGTTGTAACAGGTATACCAGGTATTCTCATTCAACTCGTATTTATTCCACTTGTAGTAATGGGTGTAAATAAGCATACAGCTGTTCATAGAATGGATAAAACGATATAGAAGAAAGCGTAGTAAGTTTAAAGCATAGCAAAATATATAAATTTAAATAAGAGATAGCAGGGGGCATAATATGGAAGCAACATCAAAAGCATTTTTAGAACAATTAATTACAACACCTTCTCCATCAGGAGATGAAGTAGCCGTTCAAAGAGTATGGATGGACTATGTAAAAGGTTTTGCACATCAAATAGAAACAGATATGATAGGTAATGTGATGGCATCTGTAAATCCAGATAACCCTTTTAAGATAATGTTAGCTGGTCACTGTGACGAGATTGCCTTTATGGTAAGTTATATTGATTCAAATGGTTATATTTATGTAACTAAAGCAGGTGGCATTAATCCTAAAGTAGCATTAGGGATGACTGTAAAAGTATTAGGGCATGAGGGGACACTTAAAGGAATCGTAGGGGTGAAGCCTCAACATAAAGGTGGACCTAAAGATAAGATTGAGGTAAGTGACTTATACATAGATTGTGGTGCCAATACGAAAGAAGAAGTAGAAAAGTTTGTAATGATTGGTGATTATGTTATTTACGATACAAACTATGAGTATTTATTAAATGACAAGATTGTAGGACGTGGTTTAGATAATAGAACAGGTGCTTTTATTGTAGCGGAAGTTTTAAGGAGAATTGCAGATAAAGATCCTAAAGTTGCTGTTTATGCGGTAAGTACAGTTAATGAAGAAACCAATATGGGTGGTGCGTACTTTGCAGCAAGCCATATCAATCCAACGATGGCGATTGCTTGTGATGTATCATTTGCAACAGATCATCCAGATATGAGTCCTAAAGAGAGTGGCGAGATAGCACTTGGCAAAGGGCCTATTCTTTCAAAAGGTGCACCAATTAGTAAGAAGATTAATGGGTTACTTGAAAAAGTAGCTAAAGTCAATGAACTACCTATTCAATATGAGCTTACTCCAGGCTCAACAGGTACTGATGCAGACCGTATTAGATTAACTGGAAAAGGTGTGCCGGTGGCACTTGTATCACTTCCACTTAGATATATGCATGCACCATGTGAAGTTGCAAGTCTAAAAGATATTGAAACAGAGATTGAATTATTAGTACAAATGATTTTAAGTTTAGATGGAACAGAGAATTTAAAGCCTCTTGAGTAGGGTAAACACTATTTAAGAAGTAAGGAGATAGCTAAGAAAAGTTATAAATACAAGAGAGAGGGCGTATTGAGATGGCAAAACTAAGAAAAATGCTTGGAAGTGCGGATTCACCCTATATAGTATCTCTTATGAGATTAATTGAAACACAAAGTACAGTAACCCTTGCAACTTGGGGAATGGACTATGCCAAGGCCCATATACTTCCTATTTATAAAAAGGATTATCCTAATGATAATCGCCTAGCAAATGCATTGAATGCGGCTCAGGACTATCTTGATGGCAAGATCAAATTACATATTGCTAAGAAAATAATCAAAGAAGTGCAAGTTGCGGCAAAAGAAGCAGAAGCAAGTCCAGCATCTCAAGCGGCCGCTAGAGCTGTTGGTGCAGCAGCAGGGATTATTTATACACCAACTCATTCATTAGCGGTTGCATTTTATGGTTCGGCAGCTATTGCCTATAATGAAGTTGGAATAAATGAGTCAGCAGACACTTATGATCAGCTTGCAGCAAATGAATGTGCTAAAATGGAAGCAGCTCTATGTGAGATTGCCGCAAAAGACGAAAAAAATCCAGCCAAGATTAACTGGAATTGTTAATTAATAGAAATCCTGTTTAGTTAGAGACTTAAATCTAGTTAGACAGGATTTTTTTACGTAGAAACAATTTATTTTTAGAAAGAGCTTTTTAAGAGAAAGTTGAAATATAGTTTTAAACATGCTACTATAGCAAGGTAAATCTAGAATAAATCTCTAGGACTGGTTCGAGAACCTCCCAGTATAAAAAACTAAGGTAAACATATAGTGGCAGTATATTGTTAGACCCTTAGCATAAGAATATTGAGAGTAATTGAGCCCCTTTTGATGAAACATTTATCATTAAAGGGGCTTATTTGATTTAGAATACTCAAAATTTTTATGTGGTTCTCCTTAAACTATTTAATAAACTTAAGGAGGAAGAAAGTTATGGAAAGAAGAAAGGTAATTATTGATTGTGATCCAGGAATTGATGATGCATTAGCACTGATGCTGGCATTAAAGTCAGAAGAACTGGATGTAGTAGGTATCACGGTGTGCAGTGGCAACGTGCCTGCAAGGATGGGAGCAAAAAATGCCCTTAAAGTTTTAGAACTTTGTGAAAAGACACAGGTTCCTGTGTATGTAGGGGAAGAGGTTCCTCTAGAAAGGGAACTGGTAACAGCGCAAGATACACATGGAGAAGATGGACTAGGTGAGATGTTCTACAAGGGTGTAGAGGAATCATTTATTCATGAAGATGGTGTGCAGTTTATTTTAGATACGCTAAGAAAAGAAGAGAAGGTATCTATTATTGCACTAGGTCCACTTACAAATATTGCAAAGGCATTAATGCAAGATGAAGAAGCCTTTGGGTATTTGGATGAATTTATTTCAATGGGAGGTGCCTATAGGATTCATGGAAATTGTTCACCTGTCGCAGAGTTTAATTACTGGGTAGACCCGCATGCAGCAGATTATACTTATCAACATTTACCACGTAAAATCCATATGATTGGGTTAGATGTGACAAGAAAAATTGTTTTAACACCAAACTTAATAGAATTCATAAATCGTTTAGATGAAAAACTTGCAACCTTTATTACTGAGATTACAAGATTCTACATTGATTTTCATTGGCAACAAGAAGGTATCATTGGATGTGTTATCAATGACCCATTAGCCGTGGCCTATTTTATAGATAGAAACTTGTGCCAAGGTTTTGAAAGCTCAGTAGAAGTTGTAACGGAGGGCATTGCTGTAGGGCAATCTATTGTAGATAGTGAAAACTTCTATAAAAGGCAACCTAATGCCATCATTAATGTAAGCGTAGATGAAAAACAATTTATGAGTCTATTTCTAAAAAAACTTTTTGTAGGTTATGAAGGCCTTATAGACTCTATGGTAGGAGGACTATAAGATGAAGCAAAAAGTTGATGTGAGAAAAATAACTTTAGTTGGATTTGGGATAGCACTAAATATTGTGGGGGCTTTTGTAGCACTTACATTAAGATTGCCTATTTATATGGATTCCATTGGTACCATTATGGTAGCCTGCTTACTTGAACCTAAATATGCCATATTAACAGGACTTGGAGGAAGTATTGTAAGTGGTGTAACTTTCGATATCTATTCTTTATATTTTGCACCTGTACAGATTTCAACAGGGCTTATTGCAGGGTGGATGTTCCAGAAAGGTTACTTAAAAGGGAATAAAACACCACTTGGTGTACTTATTTTTACCTTACCAACTTCTATTATTAGTGCTATGATTGCAGCTGCAGTATTTGGAGGCGTTACGTCTTCAGGATCATCTTATATTGTACAAGTGTTAGGTGTAATTGGTGTACCAACCGTAGTAAGTGTATTTATTGTTCAGGTTATTACAGATTACATTGATAAATACGTTGGTGTATTATTAGTACTTGCTACAGTAAGGGTGTTACCAAGTTCATTAAAAAAGCTAGCAAATATAGGACAGCAAGAATCGCACGACGAAGGCTTATAAAGGAGACCGTATGGATCGTTATAGTGAAATAACCAACAAAAATCAAAGAGAGATTGTACTTTTAAAAGGATTTCCTTGTGTATGGGGCAAATGTAGTTTTTGTGATTACATAGAAGATAATGGGACACAAGAAGATGAGATGAATCGTCTTAATGAACAAGTCCTTGCCAACATTACAGGAAAATACAAAGTGTTAGAAGTGATTAACTCAGGAAGTTGTTTTGAACTTCCCAAAGCAACACTTTGGCGTATCCGTGAGATTATTAAGGAAAAAGGTATTGAAAAGCTTTTTTTAGAAAGTCATTGGTGTTATAAAAATAGATTACAAGAAATGAGAGATTTCTTTGGCATTCCTATTATCTTCAAAATAGGGGTTGAAACATTTGATTATACTTTTAGAAACGAATTTCTAAATAAAAATGCCAAATTCCAAGATTATAAAGAACTCAAGCAATATTTTGATTCACCTTGTATGATGGTAGGCATTAAGGGACAAGCCAAAGAAATGATAGAACGTGATATGGCAATAGTTGAAGCAAACTTTGACCATGCGACCATTAACGTATATGTGAACAATACAACAGCCATCAAACGAGATGAAGAACTTGTAACATGGTTTGTAGAAAAGTATGCTTACTTAGACAAAGACCCAAGATTCGAAGTACTGTATAATAATACAGACTTTGGGGTAGGGGACTGAAGCAGATAGTGTATTACAGATAGTAGTTATTAGATGAATAGAATAATAAACTAAGTGTCCTTGTACAACTTTGATTGGTTGTACAAGGACTTTTTTTATTATTAAAATATTGAAACATAAAATTCTAATATTTTAATAATAATTTACAATAAAATACTATGTTTAGGTAAATATATTGATAAAAATATAGTGAAATAATATAATCATTTAATAAATAAAAGAAATATTTTAGTAAAAACGTTAAAAAGGAAGGTGATTTTAATGGGAATTTTATCAGTTTATGCAACAAATAAAAGTATAGCACAGTTAACCGAATCTGATATTTGTGCACTAGATATTTTGAATATAGCCTTTGGTGTTGTGGAAGAAGGCAAAATTACTTTAAAACATTTGACGAATATTGAAAGAATAAAAGAAATTAGAAAGATCAATCCAAGACTAAAAATTTACCTTACGCTTGCAAGTGGTGAAACATGTAGCTTTGGTGAAGTTACACGCACAGCTCAAGACCTTGAAGTTTTAGTAGATAGTATTATCACACACGTAATAGAGTGGGATTTCGATGGTGTAGATATAGACTGGGAATATCCATCTGGTGAAGAAGAAAGGCATAATCATACAATTTTACTTAAAGCACTTAGAGAAGCATTAGACAACATTTCAAAGGAGAAGCATATAGGGCTTTCAATCGCTGCTGGAAGTAAGACTTGGTACTTTGAAATTACAGAGCTTGAACAATCAGTACAGTATTTGGATTATGTGAATCTAATGACTTATGACATTAATGCAGGGGAGCATACAACAATGCACCACTCTTGTCCAACGAAGATGAACACAGATATCGTAAAAGAAGGTAGCACAGAGGAAAATATTGAGCTGTTTATTAAAAGAGGTGTACCTAAAGAAAAACTTATTATAGGGGCAGCATTTTATTCTAGACAATGGAAAGATGTAGAAGATAAGAATAATGGCTTACATAGTTATGTAGGTACGCCTAGTGACTATGGCCCAGGTTATACACAGTTAATAAAAGAATACGTAGATAAAAAAGGTTACACACGCCATTGGGATGAAGATGCACATGCACCTTATCTATTTAATGGCAATAACTTTATCACTTATGAAGATGAAGCATCACTGAAATATAAATGTTATTTAGTAAAGAAATGGGGAATTGCAGGCATTATGGCATGGGAGTATTCCTATGATGAAGAACATACATTACTCACTATTATGCGCAATGAATTGGGATAAAAAGGAAAGGAGCGATTTTCATGAAGCGATTTAAGAAGTATGTGGCTTTAGGCTTATGTACACTTATGTTTTCGACAATAGTACCTGTTGCACGTGCTAATACCTATACGGATACATCTGAAGTTGCTACACAAGCTGTATTAAAAGCAAGTGACTATGAAGCTTTTTTAGCAACTTATGAGAATGCTAAACGTCCTACTAAGCTGGTAGAGTTTAAGATAGGCAATGAGCAACAAGCTTCTCCTATGATTGTTAATGATTATATAGAAGGAATGAAGGAGGGGGTTTATACCCAAGAAGGTGATCGTATAGTATGGACAGCCCAGGTAGAGGAAGCTGGATTATATGCCATAGAACTGGAGTATGTAGCAGAGTATGATAGAGGATCGCCTATACAACGTACTTTTTATATTAATGATGAAATACAGCATAGTGGTGCATTAGATGTAGAATTTGCAAGAACTTACATAGATAATCCTTCAGATATTGGAAAGCGTGACCAAAATCAAAATGAAATTAGGCCTTCCCAGTTGGAAGTGAAAAAATTACAAAAGGATTTTGTAAAAGATTCAATGGGGTATTATAGTGAACCTTACTTATTTTACTTAGAAAAAGGGATGAATACACTAACGATTGAAGGGGTAAGCGAACCGATGACCATTGGTAAAGTATGGGCAACCCCTTTAAGTGAAAAACAATCTTATCAAGATTATAAAACAAACTATCAAGATAAGAAATTAGCTGGGCAAGACACAATCTTTTTGGATGCTGAAAAAGCAAACTATAAATCTACACCAGTCCTTTATGCTCAGCACGATAGAACCAGTCCAAAGACTATACCATATGATGAAGATGCACAACTTCTCAATATGATAGGGGGGACCAACTGGAGTATACCTGGACAAAATTTAGTTTGGGAATTTGAAGTAAAAGAGGCAGGACTTTATACCATCTATTTAAAAGCGAAACAAAACTATAACCGTGACTTTAAGTCAAGTCGTCAGATTTCTATAGATGGAGAAGTTCCTTTTAAAGAATTTGTTAACTGGGAGTTTGGTTATCAACCTAAGTGGCAACTTGTAGAGTTAGGTGATGAGAATGGAGCGTATACGCTTTACTTAGAACCTGGTGTTCATGAGTTAAAGCTTGAAGCAAATTTAGGAGAGGTTACGACTCAGACAAGGAAAGTACAAGATATCCTTTTACAACTTAATAATCTTTATACAGATATTATGATCATTACAGGCGCTACACCAGATAGGATGAGAGATTATCGCCTAGGAACGCTGATGCCTGAGCTAACAGGAGAGATGACAAGACTAGCTGAGGAGCTACAAGCAGTAGCAGATTGGATGAGTGCGTATAGTGGTAAAGGACAAAATAATGCAGCTCTTGAAGTATCAGCTAGACAACTTAGAAAGATGAGTAAAGATGCAGATATCATTCCTAGAGAGTTAGACTTCTTCAAGTCCAACAATGGTGCACTAGCCAACTGGCTTGTAAAAGTGAGAGACCAATCTTTAGCGCTTGACTATATTGCTATTGTTTCTAAAGAGGATGTACAGTTAGCAACACCAAATGCAACGTTTATTGAACAGTTTATCTATGGATTTAAAAACTTCCTTAAATCTTTTTCAGATGATTATGCAACTTTAGGAACAACTACATCTCAGACAGAGGAAAGACCAAGTATAAAAGTATGGATTCCTACAGGTCGTGACCAAGCACAGGTACTACGTAAGTTAATTGATATGTATTTTACGCCTCACTATGGCATAGATGTAGACTTACAATTGGTAACAGCAGGCTCATTATTACCTGCTACAGTAGCAGGTATTGGGCCAGATGTAGCCCTAAGCATGGGAGATACAGAACCTGTTAACTATGCTGTAAGGGATGCAGTTATTGATTTGAATAGATTTGCTGATTTTGAGGAAGTGGCAAAGAGATTCTTACCAGAGCGTATGGTGCCTTTAACATTTGAAGATAAAGTATATGCTCTACCTGAAACACAAAACTTTAATGTTATGTTTTATAGGACAGATGTATTAGAAGAGCTAGGCGTGCAAGTACCAACAACTTGGATAGATGTAGTAGCTACTATTCCAATACTTCTTAAGAACAATATGAATTTTGCTCTTCCAGTATCTGTACCAAGGGCAGATCTTATTGAGGCAGGAACAAGTACATACTATACAATGCTTTTCCAAAATGGAGGAGAGATTTATAAGGATAATGGAATGGCCAGTAATATAGACTCGGAAATAGGGCTTGAGTCATTTAAGCAATGGACCAATTTATTTGTCAACTATGCCTTACCACAAGAGTATGACTTTTTGACTAGGTTTAGGACAGGGGAATCACCTATTGTTGTAGGGAACTTTGCAAACTTTAATACACTGATGGTATCTGCACCAGAAATTAAAGGACTTTGGGGATTTTCTCTTATTCCAGGAACGATGAAAGCAGATGGAACCATTGACCATAGCACACCAATATCAGGATCAGATTGTTTCATATTAAAGAATTCAAAAAACTATGATGCATCTTGGGAATTTATGAAATGGTGGACAAGTGCTGAAATTCAAGTGGCATTTGGGAAAGAGATGGAAAGTATATTAGGTCCATCGGCTAGATATGCAACAGCCAATCTTGAAGCATTCGGCAATATTCCTTGGGATAATGCGTTCTATAAAGTATTAAATGAGCAAATGAAGTGGGGAAGAGGTATAGAGCAAGTACCTGGGGGCTACTTTACAGGAAGACATATCAATAATGCATTCCGTAAGGTTGTAACCGGAAAAGGAGATATAAGAGAAACATTGCTCGATTATGTTTATGTTATTAATCAAGAGTTGATTGGTAAACGTAAAGAGTTTGGATTGCCAGTTATCGAACAGTATTAATCAAGCAATATACATAAGGAGGGCTACAGTGAATTTCATACAGATACAAAAAAAGAAGTTTTTAGAGGTGATGAAACAAGTACGCCTTAACTACGATGCCTACTTGCTCTTAGCACCGTTTGGGATCATATTTATTTTATTTACGTTATTACCCGTTGTGATAGCTTTATATTATAGCTTTACCTATTACAACGTTTTAGAGCCAGCACAATTTATAGGTTTTCAAAATTACATCAATTTATTTGTTAATGATGATGTCTTCTTGATTGCCTTGAAAAATACATTTATCATTGCTGCTATTACAGGGCTTATAGGGTATTTTGCTTGTTTCTTTTTTGCATGGCTTATTAATGAACTCCCACCAATACCAAGAGCAATCATGGTTATTATATTTTATGCACCATCTATCTCGGGCTCAGCCTTCTTAATATGGTCTATCATTTTTAGTGGTGATGCCTATGGATATTTAAATGCTATTTTACTTAACTTAGGTCTTGTCAATGCACCTATTAAATGGTTAACGGACCCACAGTATATGCTTACAGTAGTCATTATTGTTCAGTTGTGGATGAGTCTTGGGGCAGGGTTCTTATCTTTCGTAGCCGGATTTAAAATGGTAGACCAATCACAATATGAAGCGGGTTATATTGATGGGATTAAAAACCGTTGGCAAGAACTTTGGTATATTACATTCCCTTCTATGAGACCACAGCTTATGTTTGGTGCTGTTATGACAATTACTTCTTCTTTTACAGTAGCAGATGTTACTGCACAGCTTTGTGGAAGTCCAAGTACTGACTACGCAGCACATACCATATTGAATCACTTAAATGACTATGGTGGTGTAAGGTTTGATATGGGATATGCGTGTGCTATTGCAACTATTTTGTTTATCACCATGCTTGTGTTAAACCATATTATTCAAAAATTGCTTCATAAACTTGGACGTTAAGAAGAAAGGAGAATGTATCCTTGGTAATTAAAAATAAAACAATTAACAAGTGGCGAAAATCCATGGGCGCAAGAGTAGGGCGTTCAGCGACAGGGAATATGCTGAACTTAATCTTATTAGCTACTGTGGGATGCTTTATGGTACTGCCACTTGTCTATACCATTTGTAATGCATTTAAGCCAATGGATGAATTATTTAGATTTCCACCTAAAATCTTTGTGATGAATCCAACACTGACTAACTTTAGTGATTTAGGACTTTTACTTGGAGAGTCATGGGTACCTTTCCCAAGATATCTTTTTAATACAGTATTCATTACTGTAGTTGGACTTGGTGGACATATTATTTGTGCATCTATGGCAGCCTACGCATTAGAGAAAAGAAAATTCCCAGGAAGAGATCTTTTCTTTAAAATCATTGTATCCACATTGATGTTCACACCAGCGGTTACTCAAATTCCTAACTTTATCATTATGAAACATTTAGGGTGGGTAGATTCTTTAATGTCTGTTATTGTACCAGCATTTGGAGCACCTATTGGATTATACTTGATGAAACAATTTATGTCAGGAATTCCTGACTCATTGTTAGAAGCAGCTAAAATTGATGGTGCAAGTGAGTGGTATATTTTGTGGAAGATTGTAATGCCAAACTTAAAACCAGCGTGGCTAACCCTTAGTATGTTCACCATTCAATCTTTATGGAATGCTACAGGAGGTGTGTACATTTTCTCAGAACAGAAGAAAACACTTTCCTATGCTATGAGCCAAATTACAGCAGGTGGTGTAGCAAGGGCAGGAGCAGGAGCTGCAGTAGGCGTAATTATGCTTATTGTACCTATTACAGTATTCATCTTATCTCAAAGTAATATTCTTGAAACGATGGCGTCTTCTGGAATGAAAGAATAAAAATTAGACGAAAGGAGTTATGAGCATGAGAGTAAGGAAATTAGGAGTATGGCTTTTACTCATCGTAATGCTAATAAGTTCTACGATGAACGTCTATGCAGAAGAGGCCAATCAAAGTTATCTATATGGACCAAATAATTTTGTGAAAGCACCTGTAGCAGCTGAGCCGGGAAGAAATATTGATCATACCACAATGGGAACAACCAGTCTCAAAAAGCCTAGTGATTTATATGCTACTAACGAATATCTTTACATAGTCGATACAGGAAATAATCGTATTTTGAAGTTGGATGAGGACTACAAACTAGTCAAAGAATATACAGAGTATGAAGTAAAGGGAGTTAAAACAGCTTTTGCTTCTCCAGAAGGTGTATATGTAGATGAACAAGATCAGTTATTTGTAGCTGATACAAATAATAACCGTATTGTTAAGTTAAGTCCACAAGGGGATGTTATAGCCCTTTTTGAAAAGCCACAATCTAAAATGCTTCCAACAGATTTCAATTACTTACCTACGAAAGTGGTATGTGATGAAGCAGGGCGTATTTTTGTTTGTGTTAAAGGCTTCAATATGGGACTTATAGAATTAGATAGGCAAGGGGAATTTGTTCAACTTCTAGGTGCATCAAAAGTTACATATAGCATAACAGATGCTATATGGAGATTATTCTCTACAAAAGAACAACAAAAACGTATGGCAGCATTTGTACCAGCTGAGTACAACAATATTTCAGTAGATGCAGATGGCTTTGTTTATGCGACAACCGGTACAATGAGTCAGAACAATAAAGAAGGTATGAAGTTTGTACGTAAGTTGAATGCTAGAGGAGATGATGTTCTTAGAAGAATGGATTATGACTCTGTTTGTGGAGATTTGGAATTTTCTAATACAGGTTCTATAAAAGGTGCATCACAGATTGTAGATTGTTTGACACTTTCAGATGGTGTTTATGCAATCTTGGATCAAAAACGAGGAAGAGTATTTGTTTATGATTCAAGTGGTGTTATGTTATTTATTTTTGGAGAATTAGGTCAAACAGAAGGGACAATGACTTCACCATCTTCATTGGTCTATTTCAATAACCATTTCCTTGTATTAGACGGGGTGAAGAATAAAATTGTATCCTTTAATCTTACAGATTACGGTAGAACTATATTAGAAGCATGCCATTACCGAGAAAAAAATGAGTTAGTACAAGAAGAAGCAGCATGGCAAAAGGTTTATGCCATGAACAACAATCATCCTGTCATTATGCGAGAAATGGGTAAGATTGCTTATCATGAACGTGATATGGAATTAGCGATGTACTACTTTGAGCAAGGGGAAGATCAAGAAGGCTATTCAAAAGCTTTTCAGTTTTATCGTAGAGAATTGATTAACCAATATTTTACGCCTGTTGCATTAAGTATTATAGGGTTATTGATCCTTTATATGATTTATGGAATGTATAAAAAATATTGGTGCAAAAAAGAGAAAGTGGTTAAGAAACAGGGACCTTTTGCTTATGCCTTTTATGTTATTTTCCGTCCACTAGATGGTTTTTGGGATTTAAAACATGAAAAGCGTGGCAGTGTGAAAGTAGCAGCGGGGTTGATGGTAGCCTTAGGTGGTGTATTTATTATCCAATCCCTATGCACAAGCTTTATCTTCAATAAAGTTAGAATAGAAGATTATAACTTTATGTTTGATTTATTAAAAGCTTATGCACCACTTATTCTTTGGACTGGAAGTACTTGGTGTGTATCAACACTTATGGATGGGGAAGGATCTTATAAAGACATTATTATGGCGACAGGGTATAGCTTAACACCGATGCTTATCATATTACCTTGTGTGACATTGTGTTCTAACTTTTTGATTTTTGATGAAGGTGTACTTTGTACTTTCTTTATCAGTGTTGCTTACTTATGGGTAGGTATTCTACTTATAGCAAGTGTTATGCAAACACATAACTATAGTTTGAAAAAGACAATACTGGTTAGCCTTATTTCTTTATTAGTTATTGTGATAATTCTATTTATTTTATTACTTTGCATAGCCTTAATGCAAGAAATCTTAGCTTTTGTTGTGGATTTAAAAACTGAGATAGTGAATAGGTTGTAACCTGACCTAAGAGGCAGACTAAATTTAATAAATCAAGAAGAAAGGGGATTGCTTGTGAAAAAGATTATTTGGTTGCTACTTATTATAAGTACACTTTCTTTACTCACAGCATGTGCCACAGAGGAAGTAGCACATGTATTACCGGACGGTCTTATTGAGCCTAATACGACAGCCTTTTCTGATAGTGATGAAGCTTATAAAGTTGTAGCAGAAAATGAATTTCTAGCGCTATCTTATTGGGAAAGTGCAGCTCAATTTATGATAACCAATAAGAAAGATGGCTCAACATTTAAAACAGTTACAAGTGAACCTGCTGTAAATGCTGAGAAGTCTTTATTTGAGGTTTATTATGTAGATGAAAAGAATAATTTTTCAAGAATGTATAGTCATTCAGACAGTGTAGCAAGAGGGCAGTATAGTGCTGAACTTATAGAAAATGGTATAAAAGTTGGGTTTACATTAGGGGAAGTTGCTCAAGATGTATTTTGCCCACCAGCTATGAGTAAAGAACGCTTTGAAGCTATTATAGAAAAAATTGAAAGTAGTTTTGATCAACTTAGATTTAAGCAAAGTTACTTTTTACCAGACCTTGAAAAGGTCTCATCAGAAAAGAAAGCGTCTTTATTAAAAGAATATCCTAACTTAGAGAATGAACCATTATATGTTTTAACTCAAAGTAATCTACCAAGTAGCATGCAAAAAGAAATTAGTAGAATCCTAGAAGCTACAGGGTATACACAGGAAGATTATGAGGTCGATATGCAGCATGCAGGAGAGCTTAAGACAAGCAAAAATGTTGCTTTTCATATCAATATGTGTATGACTCTAGATGGTGATGAACTTAAGGTGAGTATACCTGTAGAGGAAATGATAGAGGTTAATGGTGGAAAAATCTTAAGTTTAACGCTACTCAAAAACTTTGGTTCACCTGAATATGGGGAAGAAGGACAGTTCCTCTTACCAGATGGTTCAGGGTCTTTAATGACATTTTATAATGGAAAAGATAGTGCAGGAGCCTATAGAGTACCTATCTATGGTTCAGATAAAGCAATACCTGTAGAGGAGCAGATCTTCCGACCAGAGCAAGCCTATCTACCTCTATTTGCAACACAATATACCAATAAGGCAATGCTAGGGATGGTAAGTGAAGGAGAAGCCTTTACAGAGATTCATGCTTGGCCTGGTAGTGACATTGCCCATGCAACAGCTTATCCAGTATTTAATGTGAGGCAAATGGCTAAGTCATACTTACAAGGTTCACAAAATGGTGCAGAAGCATTTAACCTTTTGCAAAAGAAATTATATGAAGGTAATTTAACTGTTACATATCATTTCTTTGATAAGAACAACTGTGGACTTACTGATATGGCAAAATACTATGCCAATGAGCTATTTGATGGAGGTAAAGAAGCTATGCAAACTCTGTCACCTTATATTTATTTAGAATTTATAGGTGCAGTTGCCAATAAAGAGGGTGAATTTTCATTAGGTAGTGGAAAACTAGAGACTTTCACAACTCTTGCACAAGTAAGAAGTATTGTAGAAGATTTAGTTGCAGAGGATGTAGGACCTTTAGTTGTTAGACTTTTAGGATTTGGTGAAGATGGGTTAGATGATGTAGCAACACGCAACTTCAAATTGAATAAAAATCTTGGAACACAAAAAGAGTTAGAAGCTTTTATGGAGTGGACTAAGGCACAAGGTATAGAACTTTATATCGATGTAGACCCACAATATGTTTATAACCCTGGAATGTTAGACAGTTTTTCTAAATCTAAGAATGCAGCTTATTTGATTACTAATGAATATGCAATGAATTATCCTTACTCACCTAATACGTTAAAGGTCAATAAACTTGAACGATCAAGTTACATTTTGAATCCAGTAACGGTTGCACAGGTAGCAAAAAGCAATCATGAAGCAATTATGCAAATAGGAGAGAGTGGTATTTCACTAAGAGATTTAGGGGTGCAGCTTAATTCAGATTTCAAGAAGAAGACACCTATTGAAAGACAAAATAGTATGAATATGATAGAAGCTGCTATTGCCGAGATCAATGAAGGACAAAAAATAGTAACAAATGGAGCGAATGCCTACGTATTGCCTTATGTAGAGCATGCTTTAAGAGTGGCATCAGCAAAAACTCAATTTGATAGTGCAGATCAGACAGTACCTTTCTTACAGATGGTTTTAGGAGGCAGAGTAAGTTACTCAGATATTCCTGTAAACTTATCTACGAACTCTTCAGAGTTTGTGACACAAAGTATAGGAGTAGGTGCAGGATTTACGTATGTATTAACTGGAGAGCCTAATAAATCTCTTAGAAAGACAACACATCCAGAGTACTACTCAACACAATATGAAACCTGGAAAGAGGATATCTTAGAGAAAAATAAACTTTTACAAGAGCGTACAAGTTATTTAACAGGGGACATAAAAACCTATGAAGTTTTAGATAAAGATAGATACAAAATGACTTACACAGATGGTGGATGGATTGTGTGTAATGGTTCAGATCTACCTTACATATATGGTGGGCAAGTGATAGAACCTTATACATATGCGATAGGAGGTGGCACAAATGGCAAGTAAGAAGAAAGTTGTTTCATGGGAGAAGAAAAGGAGCCGAATGGGTTATGTATTTATTTTACCTTTCATAATAGGTTCCATTGTTTTCTTACTCATACCAGTAGTGACCTCTTTGATCTATAGCCTTTCTAAGCTAACCGTTAATACAACAGGGTATGAACTAGAATTTGTAGGTCTGGCTAATTTTAAACAGCTGGTCTTAGTAGATCCTGTCTATCGTAAAGTACTTGTAGAAGCCCTTACAGAGCTTATCAATGTACCTATTACTGTTATTTTTAGCTTCTTTATGGCAAGTTTACTTAATCAAAAGTTCCGTGGAAGAGGGCTTGTAAGAGGGATCTTTTTCTTACCAGTTATCTTATCTTCAGGAGTATATATTCAGCTTGAGAGAATGGATCAGCTGGTTTCTCAATACGCACAAACAGGTCAAGATGCGTACTATTTCTCAGGTGCTTTTATTAACTTATTAAATATGATGGATTTAAATCAAGAACTTATTTTATTCTTAACCAGTTCAGTAAGTAGAATTGGAACGATTGTAGCTATGAGTGCTATTCCTATTGTTATTTTCTTAGCTGGTTTCCAAGCTATTTCACCTTCTATATATGAAGCAGCCTATATGGAAGGTGGAACAAAATGGGAAATTTTCTGGAAGATCAGTTTTCCAATGATCAGTCCACTTATTCTTGTATGTGTTATTTATTCTATTGTAGATAACTTTACAAAGTCTTCAAGTGTCATGATTAACTTGGTACATAGAACAATCTTTACTGAGTTTAAATTTGGATTAGGGTCGGCAATGGTATGGATCTTTATTGTAGTGGTATTTGCAATTATAGGGGTGGCGTATGCAGCTATTAATAAATATGTATTCTACTATGATTAATAAAAAGAAAGAGGGAAGGAGTGAACAGATGAAAGTTACAGAACATGCACGGGCGAAAGCATTAAAGAATACACGAAATTTTTTATTTAAATTTGGCCGGGGCATTTTACTTTTTGGTATTTGCTTTGTTATTCTTTATCCAATTATGACTAAGTTTATGATCTCTTTCATGAGTGTAGAGGATGTCTATGATAACTCAGTGCGTTATATTCCAAGGAATTTTACTCTAAGTAATTATGGAAATGCCTTTAAAATATTGGAGCTAAAAAAGATTATGTGGACATCTTTTTTAGTCCCAGGGGTATTATCAGCTATTCATATGTGTGCAAGCACAGTAGTAGCTTATGGATTTGCTAGGTATAACTTTAAATTCAAAAACTTTTTCTTTGTTCTTGTAATATTGGGAATGGTTATCCCACCGGATCTAGTGCTTTTACCACTTTATATGAGATTTAGATACTTTGATGTGTTTGGAATCTTTGAGCTGTTAACGGGTTCCACACTAAACTTACTTAATACGCCGTGGCCACAGGTATTATTAGGTGCCACCTGTACAGGGCTTAAAAATGGTTTATATATTTTCATTATGGTGCAGTATTTTAGAGGTCTTCCAAAAGAGCTAGAAGAAGCAGCGTATGTAGATGGAGCAGGTACTTTTGAAGCATTTATCAAAGTATTTCTTCCAAGTGCTAGACAAATTATGATGACAGTATTCTTATTCTCATTTGTATGGCAATGGTTAGATGATATTTATACTTCAGCATTTATGCAAAATGTAAAGATCATGTCAACTCAGCTCCTACGTTTATCTAATACAGACTTAGGTAACGCTATGGGCATTCAAAATACAGCAGAATTTAGTTTAATGCGAAATGCAAGTATGGTTATTGCCATGCTACCGGTTTTAATTCTTTATTTGATTTGTCAGAAATACTTTACTGAAAGTGTAGAACGTAGTGGATTAACAGGTTAGGTAAAAAAAATTAAATGAGAAAATGAGCTTATAAAGCTTCATTTATATTAAAGGAGGAAATCTTTTATGAAAATTTTAAACAAAAACACAAAAAAAATGTGGGCAACATCTCTTTCTGTTATGTTCTTATTGACAGGATGTGGTACAACTCAAAATGTTGAAACAGCAACACCAGCACCAACAGACGACAAAGTTGTAACACAAGAAGCAGAAAAAAGTGAAGAACCAACAGAACCACTTAGTAAGACGGATCAAGCAAAAGCTGATTTAGACTTTGGTGGTGAAACGATTGTATTTTGTTATCCTCCAGGATATGGCATGATTGATACAGATGGTACTTCGGTATCATTAGCACGCCGTGATGCAAAAATGAAAGAATTAGAAGAAAAATATAATGTAAAAATCTTACAACGTGATGATGCATCTACATATTGGGAGAACATGGTAACGAGTATTGCATCTGGTTCTCCAGAAGGACATATTATGGTAGCTCAAGAAAGACAATTACTTTCTTGGGTAGAAGCAGGTGCAGTAGCAGACTTAACAGCTGCAATGGAAAAGACAGGTGTAGATTTTACAGATACAGAAAAATACTCACAAATTGTAAGAAAGTACAGCAGCTATAACAATGGCCAATATGGATTTAGTGATCCAGCACCGTATGTATCTCAAGCTTACTGGTTCTATAACAAACGTATTTTTGAAGAAATGCAATTAGGTGATCCATATGAAATGGTAGAAAACAAAGAATGGACTTGGGACAAAGTAACTGAGATTGCTCAAAAAGCAACAAAGCGTAAATCAGATGGTACCATTGAACAATATGGTCTAGGAACAATGATGTTAACCGATTTATTAGGTTCATTATGTCAATCAAATGGTACAAATATGGCTACTTTTAATGATGAAGGGAAAGCAGTTCTTACTCTAGCAGAAGCAAAAGGTATGAAAGCATTTGAGCAAATGTCAGACTGGCTATTTAAAGATAAAGTCGCTTTATTTAATGATGGTTCATTAGATTGGGATGCTACAATTAATGACTTTATCAATGGTAATGTAGCGATTATGTGTGGCACAAATCCTGTATTAAATACTGCTAAAGGTACACCTATGGCAGACGACTTTGGTATTGTACCACCTCCAATGGGGCCAGATGTAACAAACTATACAATGGGTGGCTCTATGGGACAGTTCTACTTCATTCCAAAAACATATGAAGACATGGCAGATAAACTTCTTTTATTAATTGATGATCTTTATGAATTACCAGAAGGTATGACACGTGCAGATACTGTAGCTGAGTCTTATGCAACACATGTACGCGATGAACAATCTTTAAAATATTACACAGATATGGCCCTTAACTTCGATACTTCAGTATATGAAATTGCTATTATTGCAGGATTAGATTGGTCATCACCATCTATTATGGAAGTATGTAATAAAGTGATTAAAGGAGAAGGCACACCAGCGGATGTAATGGAACAAAATAAAGTACAAATGCAAACCTTATTAGATGATAAATTTAATGCACTTAAATTTACAGGTAAATAAGACAAAGTAATGAAATGGGGAAGTTGAAGAGATGAGATTAAAAAGTAGAATGCTTATAGGTGGGATTACCCTATTAAGTTTAGGGATAGTAGGCTGTACAGGAACAATGTTGGCAAGAGAAGCTACAGAGCAGGAAGTTGCAGTGACAAAGTCTGACGAAGCAGTAGAAGAAATAATACCAGAAGTTCAAGAAGCGGGTATTACCCTTCTTGAACTAGAAGGTGGTATGCAAGAAATCAATCTTGTTGAACTTAGTGAAGTAGGAAGTAATGTAAGAAAGTTTCACTTAGAAGCCAAGATAGATGATGAGTGGCAGACCATATACAACAATGATCTTATTGAAGCACACCACCTTTGTGTGCTACCAGAAGATGTTACAACGGATGCTATTCGTCTAGTAGTAGAAGAAGAGGTTGCACCTACGCAAATAGCTTCTATATCTGCTAGATATCTAGAAGGTATAGAAAGAGAGCAACCTTTTACTAACACTGCTTATGTAAGTAGTACTTACTTTGAACATGATTGGGATGTGATTCATCCAAAGAACTTTGATTCTCTCACAGATATTATTATGATTGGTAACTTCTCATTTAATAATAGAGGGGAATTCATTGTTATTGAACATGAGCCAGATGGAACAGGTGGTACACCTCATCTTTTTGATAGCGAGTACGCTAAAACAAAGTTCCCAGAGTGGCAGGGAAAAGTAACGAGAGATTTAGACGATGATGCGAATGTATGGGTATCCATTACTTGCTTTAAAGGAGAGCCAGACGGTTCACCAAATGGTGCAACAGATGTATTCAATAACCAAGAAGTGCGTAAAGCTTTTTTAGACCAGTTAGTAGCATTTGCTAAAGAATATAATATTGCAGGATATGATATTGACTGGGAATACCCTGCAACAGCTAGTCAGTGGAAAGATTATAATAACTTAATCTTAGAAGCTTCAGCACTTTTTAAAGAAAATGGTTTGATGATTTCATCTGCACAATCTACAGGTACAGGCCTAAGTTTAGAAAGTTTAAATGCACTAGATCGTATTAATATTATGTCTTATGATAACTATGCGACGACCAATAATCATTCAACTTTCTATAATAGTGCAGTAAAGATTATTAAAGAATTTAAGAATAAAGGAATTGAACCTCATAAACTTATTCTTGGATTACCTTATTATGGTGTGAAAGTAGATAGCTATTTTGAACAATGGGATTATAAACATATTTACAACCAAATGATGGAGGCTAATGAGTATGATCCTGGTGTCAACTTACATGGTGGATGGGGCTTTAATGGGGCAAATCTTATAAGAGATAAAGTAGTTTATGCCATTGAGCAAGAAATTGGTGGGGTATTCTGTTGGCAAATGAAAAATGATATTGAAACCTTTGGAGATGGTGCTTCTCTTGCGACAACAACAAGTGAGACCATCGATAGATTTATAGAGGATTAAAAAGTCAGTCAGTGATAGAAGTAAGATTCTATTACTGACTGACTTTTTTATTGTCAAAACGGTAAAATTTTAGTTATAATAATATAAAATAGATGCAAAATTTACTAAAAGTTAGCTTACTATAACAGGTTAGGGGGACTATAATGAATGAAATAAAATCAAATTTATTTATTGAAGATTTTCCGCCAATGGAAAAAGGGTTTTATTTTTTTGCCGAAGAAGCAACGATGAAACAACCTCTTATTTCAGCTCAAAAAATTGAAGAGGGGGAAATTTATACAATAAAAATAGTAGGTCCGGGGCAATTAGAATTTAAGGAAACACAAGATAGCGCATTAAAGGTTATGCTTAATGAAATTATGAAGTATTCAAAATATGAAGGTTATGACGGGGAAATTGATAAATTATATTTTCATGCGCACAATGGATTTGAAATTTCAATGGTTTTATCTGGGGAAGGGTATTATTTTGCTGAGGGGAGAGCGATTAAAGTGGAGGCAGGGTCGGTTATTGTATTTAACAGTTTAATGCCCCATGCGTGGCTTGCAAATCCAGATAATCCCCCAGTACAAAAGACATTTACTTTTTATCATAGACTTTTTTTAGAGAGTGAATTAGCAAAAGAGCAATCTATGCTTATTAAGGAATATTTACAGTTACTTACAGTATTGGATTTGCATGGGGAACAAGCTAAGGAAAGCTTTAATATACTAGAGATGATGTATGAAGAGTTTGTCAATAAGAAACCAGGTTATCATGAAAGTATTAAAAATCTTCTTTTAGTATTTTTCATTTATAATATGAGATCAGGGATGAGAAAGCATAATGTAATACAAGTTCGCAGAAATGGAGCAGATGTCCAATTAGACAATGCTGTACAATATATTAAGAACCATTTTCATAGGAATATTACTTTAGAAGATGTAGCAAAGCAGGTCTATATGCATCCAAATTATTTTTCTGCGTCATTTAAGAAGAAGTATGGAACAAGTTTTGTAGACTATGTAAATGCATTAAAAATAGCAATGGCTATAGAGCTAATGGAAAGTACAGATATGCCTATTCAACAAGTGGCAAGTGAGAGTGGATTTAGCTCATTGTCAAATTTCTATAGAGTATTTAAAGGACGTTATGATATTAGCCCAGCCAAATATATTAAACAAAACTGATATGAGTAATGAAGTAAATTATTAAAGATGAAGATAGACCAAGCTTAGGAGAAGATTCAGTAGATAGAATTATCTCCTAAGCTTGGTCTATTTATATTTTGGAGAGGTTTGTAGTTTGGCTATGCATACTTTTAGTATAAAAGTATATACTAACTTAAGAAAATTCCCTTAAATTGACAACGTTTCTCAAACTATATATAATGAGTTAGTTATAAAAATAACATATGTTATTTACAGAAATGACGGGGGTGAGGCGAATGGAAGACGTTTTATTCCAGAATGTTTCAAAGCAATATGATCAACATAATGAATATGCTTTAAAAGATTTTACTTTACAAGTGAATAATGGTGAACTTATTGTTATTGTTGGACCAAGTGGAAGTGGTAAGTCTACTTTACTAGAACTTATTTGCGGATTTGAGGATTTGACGCAGGGGGATATTTTGATAGAAGGTCAATCTATTAAGGATAAGCTTCCTAAAGATCGTAATGTGGCAATGGTTTTTCAAAACTATGCTTTACTACCTCATTTGAATGTGTACGATAACATTGCTTTTGGTATGCGTATTCGTAAAGAATCCAAAGAAAAGACTAAAGAAAAAGTAGAGTGGGCAGCAGAACTTTTAGAACTTACACCTTACTTGAAAGTAAAACCTAAGAAATTATCAGGAGGACAAAGGCAAAGAGTTGCATTAGCACGGGCAATGGTAAGAGAACCTAAGCTTTTTCTAATGGATGAACCACTTTCTAACTTAGATGCTAAGTTAAGAGACACAATGGTACAAGAAATAAAGGCCTTACATGATACATTAGGTGTAACGATGCTATACGTTACCCATGATCAAGTAGAAGCAATGACAATAGCAGATCGCATTGTTATTCTTAACGAAGGAAGTATACAACAAGTTGGAATACCAAAAGAAGTCTATCAAAATCCTAATAATCTTTTTGTAGCTCAATTTATAGGAAGACCTGCACTAAATATTTTTACATGTCAAAAGACTACAGAGGGCATTACATTAGAAAATGAGATTTCGATTTTGGCAGATGTAACCAATCTGTATGCAGGACAAACTTATTTATTGGGTATAAGAAGTGAACACATAGACTGTGTGACTGAAGGGGAGCATTTAGAAGCTACTCTTATAAAAATAGAGTATTTAGGAAGTGAATCTTTGCTTCATCTACAATATAAAAACTGTAAATTTACAGTAAAAGACTATAGTGATAGAAATTTTGAGATTGGTGAACAAGTTAGAGTCAAATTGAATGTGGCAAAGGCACATTATTTTGATAGAGTAACACAACAAAGGATAATGGAGGATTAAATATGAAAAAATGGATGGCAATATTACCACTTATTCCGATGGTATTTACAGGATGTGCAGGGAATACACCAAATGAAGGACCAGGTACAAATGGTGAAACAGTAGTAGATGAAATTGGTGGAACAATCACTGTTGTAACATCTCGTACAGATGCAGATATTCTTTTTGCAGATATTGAAGAAGAGTTTAAAGCACTTTATCCAAGTGTAACAGATATTATTTGGGAGTCTTCAGCAGACTACAATAACTATATTACGACTCGTATGAATACAACAGATTATGGCGATGTCCTTTTCGTTCCATTTAGCATGTCAGGTGAACCTGAAATGTACCCAAACTATTTTGAACCACTGGGTACAGTAGATGAACTTGGAAAAATGTATATTGATGTAACAGAAGCTGACTATGATGGGATTGTATATGGTCTTCCTACGGCAATCAACTCATTAGGAATTATTTATAATGAACAAGTACTTCAAGCAGCAGGCGTTGAAACTTTCCCAACAACCATGGATGAACTTCTTGATGCATGTCAAAAGATTAAAGATAACACAGATGCGATTCCTTTCTTTACAAATTATGAAAAAGGGCTTGGTACTTGGGGTGGAACCCTTTCATCATTTGGTGGGGAAAATTTTAAAGCAGATACATTAGATAAAGGTACAGCTTTTGCAGAAGGGCAACCTATTAGGCAAGTAATGGATCTTTTCTATGCACTTACAGCAAATGGATTTACAGAGCCAGATCCAGTAACACTTGATTTTGCACAGGGTAAACAAATGATTGCAGATGGAAAAATTGCAATGATGATGAAAGGTTCACAAGATGTGAAAGCCATTGAGGAACTTTCAGAAGGTAATGATATTGAAATCGCACCAATCCCAGTTCAATTAAATGGTAAAACAAGTCTTGCATTTGGTGCACCTGAAGTTGTAGGAATCAATGTAAACAGTACAAATAAAGTAACTGCACGTGCTTTCCTTAATTTCCTTATTTCTGAAGAAAGTGATTATGCAGATGATTTAGGTGGAATGTCTCCATCAATTGCTGATTTTACAGATGAAGAACAAGCACTTTTTGCAACAAATAATATTGTATTAACAGCACCACCAGTTACACCTGAAGTAGAATCACTTTATACAAGCATTGCTAATGAAGTAGGTGTAGCAAGATTAACAGATGTATTACAACATGTTATCAATATGGGACTTTACCCAGATCAATATGGCACATATGAAGCATATGTTGCAGA
Source organism: Holtiella tumoricola (assembly GCF_027857615.1). Taxonomy (NCBI): domain Bacteria; kingdom Bacillati; phylum Bacillota; class Clostridia; order Lachnospirales; family Cellulosilyticaceae; genus Holtiella; species Holtiella tumoricola. The sequence goes on along the minus strand of NZ_JAQIFT010000016.1, from coordinate 307,184 downwards.
ACTTGAAGCAAGTTGGGCTAAAGCTGTAAGCGAATATGCTAAGTAACCAAACTAAAAAAGAAAGCCGTCTTATTGGCTGCTTTCTTTTTTGTCCTTTACTTTTACTTTTGACATTTGGCATATATCCTATTTTTGCTCTTATCGAGTATAGCTTTACTTCATGGAATGGGCTTTCTCCTACTAAGACCTTTGTAGGATTTTCAAATTATATCAAAATCCTCTCAGATCCTAGTTATATTAGGGTCTTTTTGAATTGCATGGTATATTTCGTTTCAGGTCTTATTCAAATTGTGATAGCGCTTTATTTTGCAATTTTACTTTCTACTAAGGTAAAAGGGAAAAACTTCTTTAAAGCATCATTTGTTTTTCCTTCTCTCATTAGTGGAATGGCAGTAGCCATGCTCTTTCGCCTTTTCTTTAGTCCAGGAGGAAGTTTTGATAGTCTATTAACTGTTCTAGGTCTTGGTGAGCATACAAGATATTGGCTTGGAGATCCTAGGATGGTGAATTATACATTAGGTGCAATATCTATATGGAGGCACACGGGTAAAAGTTTTATTCTTTATTTTGGAGCAGTACAATGTATACCTTTAGAACATTATAGATTAGCAGAAATAGAAGGGGCATCCGGCTGGCAAAAGGTACGAATGGTCATCTTGCCAGGGATACAAATTGTGCTCAAAATCAATTTTATTCTTCTGACTATAGGTGCTATTTCAGCTTTTGAATTGCCACTCATTTTAACCAATGGGTCAAATGGCACCATGACTTTTTTACTACAAACTATGAAGGCTGCTTTTGAAAAGAAGATGTTTGGTCTTGCTGCAAGTATGGCAGTTATTGTAAGTCTAGTTATCTTAGTTATTACAGTGATACAAAATAAATTATATAAAGGGGAAGAAGATGATTAAGAAGATAGCAGTCAATATTATAAAATATGGTAGTTTGCTTCTATGGAGCTTTATTATATTCTTCCCTCTTATTACGTTATTTTTTGGAAGCTTCAAAACGTATAATGAGTTTACAAATACATCTGGATTAATCCCCCCAGAGAGTTTTCTAAATTTTGATAACTATAAGCGTGCCTTTATAGAAGGGAAAATGCTTATGGGGTTTACCAATACGTTTATTCTTATTTTATTTGGCGTAGGGGGAAGTATTATTATAGGTTCTATGGTAGCCTATGTCATTAATCGTTTTGACTTTAAGTTTAAGAAGACTATATTATTTGCTTATTTATTAGTCTCAATAGTACCTTTAGAAATTTCTCAGGTGGGGACATTTAAGTTGATGCATAAGTTAGGATTATATAACAATTTACTAGGGCCTATTGTATTGTATTTAGGAGCAGATGTATTAATGGTTTATATTTATCTGCAAGCTTTAAGTAAGGTGCCCAAAGAAATTGATAAGGCAGCTTTATTAGAGGGAGCTTCATACTTCCAGATTTATAGAAAGGTGATCTTCCCACTTTTGAAACCAGCAACAGCAACAGTAGCTCTTTTAAAGATGATAGCTATTTACAACGACTTTTACATTCCTTATCTCTATATGCCAGGAGAAAAATTAAATACAGTTTCTACGACAATTCATAGATTTGTAGGACCTAATCAAACAGACTGGCATGTGATTAGTGCAGCAATTATTATAAGTATGATTCCAATGCTAATATTATTTTTTGCGCTACAAAAATATATTTATCAAGGCATAACAGCAGGGAGTATTAGATGATGAAAGCATTTTTTAGACGTGCATATACCGTTATGGAAGTAAGAACAGGTTTTGCAACAGGGTTGCCTATATTAAGTGGAGGCCTTTTTGGTGCGTACTTAAGTGGCAACTTGAAGTTGTTACCGTTACTTTTCTTCTTCATTAGCGGTTTTAGTTTTAATATTGTGGCAAACGTAGCTAATGAAATTAGGGGGTATTTAAAGGCAGAGGAAGATGAGTCAACCTTTACATATCACAAGGGTAGTGAAGGGCTGGTACGAGGAGAAGCAACTTTAAAAGATGCTTGGATTGTACTAGCTGGATTTTTCTTGCTAGCAAGTGGAAGTGGGCTTATGGTTGTCCTTCTCACAAGAAGTTTGTTAGTACTTATGATGGGAGTTATTGGAGCATTAGCAGCAGTAACCTATTCTCTAGGACCCAAACCCTATATTGTTTATCCAATAGGAGAAGCAGTATCGGGTTTTTTGGTAGGTGGTGTAAGCAGCTGGATTTCAACCTACTTACAAGTAGGACATATTACAACAGAAGGCACACTTTATGCAGTTATTCCAATGATTATGACTGTATTCCTTATGTCTACAAACAATACTTCAGATTATGAAAAAGACAAAGGTTCAAGGGTGACACTACCACATGTTATCGGATTTAGAAATTCTATTAAGATTCTCATTCCAGAAGGTATAGTTATGGTTGTATGTTGGATCAGCTTATATCTTCTAGGAGGGATCACATGGTGGATGATGTTGACAGGTCTTGTCATCTTCTATGAATATGGATATAGACGTTGGTACAAAGATTATTACAAAATACAAGAGGTCTACCCAACTATGGGAAGAGAGTGGGGACCAAGACCACTTTTACTTATCTATAGCTTTAACTTGATTCTTGGCGCTGAGTTTTTACTTATGCTTATGGCAGGGCGCTAATCAAATAAATATTTTATGGAGTGAAAACTTAGTAGTTGAGGTAGACCGGTCGGCACTACGTATGTGCTCTCCCTTTCGCTTTTGCTCAAATGGACTAAGAATGTGTAAACTCCTATTCAGTCAGAACGTGCGAAAACTCACTAATGCTCAGACACTCGCATAAAAGCCTTCCTTCATATTCGTTAACACATTCTAAGCCCATTCTCAATAAAAGCTACATGGAGGTCACCCACGCATCACCACCCTTTTCTACTCAGTTAGGTAAGTTTTCACTTCCAGTAGTTCACCGTGGTGAAGAGATAGGAGTAAATGTTTCTTCTTTCAGGGCAAAACCTTCAAGTGTTTGATAAGGCTCCTTCGTCGTTTGTTCCTGATCTCAGCCTATCTTAAAAGGTGAGCGTTAGCAAAGCTACTGTGAAGCCTTTCAGGTTTCAATGTCTTTTGCTACTGAATTAAGTAAGATTCGCTTTGTAGAATTGATAGTACTTTTGATCTGAACTCGGAAATGATCAGGCATTTTCACATGAAAGATGTTTAGAAAATGGATCATGTAGTGTAGCTGTCTCTCTACTGGAAAGGCTATGATGTAATGGGCTGTAAGGTAAGTTATTGTATGGAAACTTTCTCCACAGACTTTTTAGAGAGGCTTAGAGAATGGAATCAAACTGGTTTTAGGGAAATGTCTGAAGAAAAGTGAACTTTTTTCTGAGTTTTGACCGTTAGTTTGATGGAATGAACTTAGTCTCTCTTAAAAGTCGAGGACTAGAAGTTGGAATACAATAAGCTTGCCTACATGTCCTCACACTTAACCAAATATTTATTTTATTAACTATAAAATTTCTAAGGAGGCAGCATATGCACCCAATTCATTTACACCATACTAAAAAGAACCCACTTATTATTCCAACGTTAATTGCCCATCAGAAGGGCTTTTTTGCTAAGCGAGGCTTAGACGTTTGTTTAGATTTAGCAGAGGATTTTACCTTTGATGGGAATAGTCCTTTTAGAGACGGTAAATCCGATGTGATGATGGGGGATTTAACCTTTTTCTTTTATATGTTAGAACAGGGTAAAAAGGCAGTACTTACTTCAAATTTAACCCGTACTATTCATCTTGTAGGACGTAAAGGCCTTAAACCACCTTATGAAGGCATACGAGCAGGGGTTAACCGAAAAGGATTATTTAGATTGTACTTGGAAAATGATTTAAAAGATTTAGTACCAGAAGCAGAAATTGTATGGATTAACAATTCCTATGAACGTATGCAAGCTTTAGATCATGGAGAGATTGATGCACTTGTAGCCATTGAGCCTTTTGTAACTGACTTAACAGATAAAGGGCATCAGATTATTTGGAGTACAAGAAATAGTGATAAAAATCTTGTAATGTGGGCATTTGATCAGGAATTTTATGAAGCACATACAGAGAGTGTGCGTACTTTCCATGAAGCATTAGAAGAAGCAGGAAACTATTTTAACCATTTAAGTGAAACTCAGAAGATTCAGTTATGCCATGAAGAACTAGGCTATGAGGAAGCTTTTGCAAAACGGATGAAGAACTTTAGCTTTGAGCCACAAGCGCCTATTCGATTAGAGGACTTTAACCTTTGTATGGAATGGATGTATCGTGAACATGAAATCACAAATTTATATGATGGTACAGAGTTGATTAAAAATTTAGGTAAAACTGACTAAAGTCATGAAAAGTCCTTTTTCTTCTGTCGAAATATATGTTAAACTGAAGAGGTTGTAGCACCATATCTTACCTAATTAATTGACGGGTGAATTTTAAATATTACTATAAAAGTTAAAATAAAGAGTACAACGGAAAGAGGGCAACATGGCAAACAATAAGATTGATAAAGTAACCAATCTCTATACTTTCTTAAAAGCTTATCACAGTATGAAAAGTCCTGTGGTTGCCAATGAAGAAGACAGGGAATGGGTAGAACAACTTGGGGGATGGCCAAAACATGCTTGTGTAGAAGAAAGATGGCAACAGCAAGTTTTAGACCAGCCTATTTGTATCATTCGTAAGCCGAATGAACAGATGCTAGCAGATGAAGAAAAAGCTAAGGAAGTAGAAGAAGTCTACAATAGCTTCTACAATGTCTATAGCAGGCTTAAGAAGGAACCAGAACTTTTAGAACTTGTCTATGGAGATGGACAAGTACGAATGGAGGGAATGGAAGAGGTTAATCATCCTCTGATTCTACAAACAGTTTATGTAACATTTGATATAGAAACAGAAACTTTCGCACTCTTTTTAGAGGATAAGGGGCCAGAACTTTATCAAGGTCTTTTAGGGCTAGTAGAAGGTTTAGAAGAAGATAGTATTGTGGAGCTTATTAAGCTTTATCAAGGGGAGCCTATTAGTCCCTTAGATATTAAAGGAGTAGAAGGCTTTTGTACGGAAGTACGAAATAGACTTTTTGGGGATACTGGAGTAGAGATTATCTCTAATTATCCAACGTTATTCCTTAGAAAAAAACAATTAGGCTTCCAAGTTGCATTAGATGGTATATTAGAAGACTTAGAAAAGCGCAAACAAATTCCACCTTTTATAGCGGATATTGTAGGTGAAGGAGATGTGGTACGTAAAAATCAAAATTCTAAAGAGACAATGAAAAAGTTAGCTTTAGATGTAAATGGTATTGACCAAAAAATCCTTTTTACAAAACCTGCTAATAAAGAACAGCTTCTTGTGGCTAAACACTTAGAAAGAAATGAAGCAGTCTTAGTACAAGGGCCTCCAGGTACAGGAAAAACACATACGATAGCCAATATGATTGGTCACCTTTTAGCAGAAGGCAAACGTATTCTTGTTACAAGCTATAGCGAAAAGGCACTAGCTGTTGTTAAAGATCATGTTATTCCAGAATTACAGACACTTTGTATTAGTTTAATGCAAGATGCAGAAAGTAGAAAAGAACTAGAAGATACATTAGAAGGTATTCATCAAATTCGTGCCACATTAGAACGTAGTGAACTTTCTAGACGTGTTGCCATGCATGAGAAAAATCGTGAGGCGTGTATTAGAACATTAGATAAATTAATTGGTGAACTGAAAAATCATAAATTGATTGAGTATACACCCATTAAAGTAGCTGGAAAGACTTACAAGCCTTTAGAAGCAGCTAAATACATAGATGAAAAGCGTGAAACTTGTGAGTGGCTTATGGGACCTGTACGACATGGTTCAATCCTGCCACTTGGAGAAGATAAAGTTCAAGAGCTCTATCGTATTAAAGACAACTTAACAAAAGAAGATGCTTTAATCTGTAGCTTAGAACTTAATACAACAGGTATGTTTACACCAGAAGGATTTAAAGAATGTATTGAAGCAGAGAAAAACTTCAAAAAGTATAAAACGCCTAAATGGTTAAATTATTTTAAAGAAGATGAGCATACTTACGAAGTAGAAACTTTAAAAGATTTAATTGGAAATATTAAATTGATAGAGGAGCAAGTCCATTTAGAGGATCCTTGGTGTATGGCAGTACTTGAAGCAGGTAGAGAAGATAAGGCAAAAGAACAGTGGCAAACGTTAGCTGTTCAAATTAAAGAGCTTTATCAGCTGAGCTTAACTTATGCAGATGAAATGATGGCACAAGAACCACAAATTTCACCAATTGATGATAAGCTAAAACCACTAGACCTTTATAGTCAAATCAATCAAAAACTTCAAAACTCTGGTAAACTATCTAAAATGACATTGCTCCTTAACCCTCAAATGAAGACGATTATAGCAGCTAGTCGTGTAAATGGTAAGCAGCCAGAAACGATGCAGGATTTTGAAGTGCTTATTCACTATATGGTACTGAAAGAAAAGCGTGAAGCGCTTAAAGGAAGATGGGAAAGACAGATGGTACCTCTTGGGGCACAATCTACGGATAAAATGGAAGCACCATTTGAAATGACTTGTCAAAAGTACGGTGAAGCGATTTTAAAATATTTAGATTGGTATAAGAAAAAGTGGATGCCTATTGCAAAACAGCTTGAGGCTTATGGCGTGGATATAGATGGTATTATGGAGCAACAAGACTATACCAAGTCTGAGCATGGTCATATACATTACCTTTACCATACTGTACTTAAAGAAATGATAGAAGTATTAGAATATCAAGTTGCAAGATGTGAAAAAACAAAGGCAGCCAAAGAAAAAGAAGCTTTTGAAAAATGGTTACAAAGTTTAGAATGTACAAAAGAAAGTCCAATACTTACAGGGCTTAAAGTAGCACTTAAGACAAAAGACTTGGAGAACTACACAAAGCATTACGAAGCCTTTTTAGAAGCGAGAGATAAGAAACCACAAGTAAAACGTAAGGCAGAACTTTTAGATAAACTTGCTTTTGCAGCACCAGGTTGGGCAAGCTACTTAGAAGCTTTCAAAGAAGAAGGCGAAGAAGTTGTGATTCCAACAGGGGTAGAAGAAGCATGGCTGTGGCGTCAATTAGTAGATATTTTAGCAAAACGTCATGAGCGTACAGCCAGTGTCATCAAAGAAGAGATGAAAGAAGTAGAAAGACGCTTAAGTTATCATACTAAACAACTTGTATGTGATAAGGCATGGCTACATAAACTTGTAGATTTTGATGCCAACCGTAGTGAAGTTCAAGCTATAGAAGGTTGGAAACAGTTGATTCTTAAGATGGGAGCAGGTAAAGGTAGAAACCGTGAGCTCCTTAAACAAGAAGCTAGAAAACTGATGCCAAAATGTCAAAAGGCAGTACCAGTATGGATTATGCCACTTGATAAAGTAGCAGAGCACTTTGACCCAAGAGAAAATCAATTTGATGTGGTAATTATTGATGAGGCGAGCCAAGCAGATGTGACAGCGCTTATTGCACTTTACTTAGGGAAACAAGTCCTTATTGTAGGAGATGATGAACAAGTAAGTCCGCTTGCTGTAGGAGAAAATACAGAAGAGATTAGTCGTTTGATTAAGACTTATTTAGAAGATATACCAAATCATTATCTGTATTCTGGACGTTTTTCTATTTATGACTTAGCTCAACTTTCAGGTTATCAGCCAGTTAGGCTTAAGGAGCACTTCAGATGTGTCCCAGAAATCATTGGATATAGCAATGAGCTAGCCTATAAAGGCCAAATTGAACCGTTACGCGAGAACTCTAAAGTCTTTAAGCCGAGTCTTGTAACTTGTTATATTCAAGATGCTAAAGAGGAAGGACAAGTGAACCAAGTAGAGGCTGAGGCAGTTGTTGCTAAGATTATAGAGTGCGCAGCAGATGATAGGTATAATGGTAAAACCTTTGGGGTTATTAGCTTAAAAGGAGATAAACAAGCGGCTTATATCGATAGTTTATTACAAAAGGAAATGACAGCACGTGCTTATGCAAAGCGCAACATTTTATGTGGTGGCCCAGCTCAATTCCAAGGGGATGAAAGAGATATTATCTTTATTTCTATGGTAGATGCAAAAGGAGATAAAGATACTCTTCGCCTGATGACTTATGGAACAGATAATTTATATAAAAAGCGTTACAATGTTGCCATGAGTCGTGGTCGTGATCAAGTGTTTATTATGCATTCCTTTGATCCTGAGACAGACTTAAAAGAAGAAGATATTAGAAGAGGGCTCTTTGAGTATTGTTACAACTGTGGTAAAGATATTGCAGTAGATACCATTCATTATGAAGAACCTTTAGTACCTTTTGAACAAGAGATCAAGAATGAACTTGAAAATAGAGGATATAAAGTAAGAAGTCATACACCTTCAGGAGCAACCTTAACAGGTCTTGTTATAGAAGGAGATACAAAAGAAATTCGTCTTGTATGTGAAAGTGAGAAGTATCAAGAAAGCTCCGAACTAGAGGGAGAGATCAATACCCTTGCTGTACTTGAACGTATAGGATGGGAAATGGTATATATCAGTGCATCTCATTATTATCAAGACCCAGCACAGGCGATGAATGAACTTATAGAACAAATTCAAGAAAAAATGTAGATAAAAGAAGAATACTTTGTGACAAAAACTCCTTAAACGATGCATAGAATGTTTAAGGAGTTTTTTTATTGGAATAGGTGAAATAAGAAAGGGGATGGGGCATGTATAGAATACCTAATATCGAGCAGATGGAACGATGTGAGCAAGAAACCAACCATTTTGCAAAAGGTATTAACTTTTATAAGCTATTTTGGATCTTTTTTATAGGCTGTTTTTTAGGTGTGGTAATAGAAATCATATGGTGCATTTGCACACGTTTTCATTATGAGAGTAGAGTAGGACTTATATATGGGCCTTTTAACTTGGTATATGGATGTGGAGCACTAGCATTAACAATAGGTCTTTATTGGATGCGGAATAAGAGTAATGTGAGAATCTTTCTAGAGAGTATGATTATAGGCTCATTGATAGAGTATTTATGTTCTTTTATACAAGAGGTTATGTTTGGAACTATATCATGGGATTACTCTCATTTACCACTTAATTTACATGGAAGAATTAATTTGGTGTATTCTATTTTTTGGGGTGTTTTAGGACTGATATGGATACAGAAAATATATCCGTTGTGTATTACTTGGATTATTAAAATTCCAAATCGTTTTGGAAAGGTACTTACTTGGATATTATTTGTATTTATGATCTTTAACACAATGATGTCAGGATTAGCAGTAGAGAGATGGACTCAAAGAAGAGAGGGCAATATAAGGTTAGAACAGTATTGGTCCTATTTTGATAACCATTATCCAGATAATAAGATGAAAACAATTTATCCAAATATGAATTTTAATCCATAGTTTATAAAATATTGAAAGCTATACATAAGTATTTGATAAGCGTTACATATATAGGAGTTATTGTACTTAGGTGCAATAGCTCCTATAATTAGTTATAATATTTTATGATAATTTATTTCATACTAAGTAAATAAAAATAGAAGAAGCATTTAGAATAGATGAGGTAGAAAGATGACATTAGAAATATCAGGACGTGTAGTAACACGAGAAAATTTAGTATATGAAGAAGCTAGAACTATGTGGAATAGAGCTATAGAAAAATACCCATTAGTGATTGCATTTTGTAAATCATCAGAAGATGTGGCAAAAAGTATTAAATGGGCAAAAGCACAAGGAGTGCCTGTACGTATAAGATCAGGGAGACACCATTATGAAGGATACTCAACAGGTAATGGTGTATTAGTGATTGATGTAAGCGAAATGAATCAAATTCACCTTGATGAAGCAAAAGGCGAAGTGACTATAGAAGGTGGTGTCAGAAATAGAGAACTTTACGAAGCTGTTTGTAGTAAGGGCTACCCATTTCCAGGTGGTGGTTGCCCAACAGTAGGTGTAGTCGGCTTTGCTCTTGGAGGGGGCTGGGGATATTCTGCTAGAATGCTAGGACTAGGTTGTGATGCTATCACACACATTGAGCTTATCAATGCAGAGGGAGAAGTAGTGGTTGCGAGTAAAGAACAAAATGCAGATTTATTCTGGGCTCTTAAAGGGAGTGGGGGAGGTCAATTTGGCGTAGTGGTCAAAATGACTTTTAAGTTACCTAAGAAGAGAGAAGAAGCAACCCTGATTCGAATAGAATCTCATCATGTTACAAGAGAAAATCAAATTAAAGTATTTAAATTATGGCAAGAAACAATAAGAGAGTTATGTCCAGAAGCAAATTTTAAATTGAGTTTTTATAATTCAAAAGAAAAGGGCGATGGCATTCTCCTTATTGGTATCCATTACGGTACAAGAGAAGAAGCACATCGCCTTGCGGCACCATTTATTCAGTTAGGACATACATTGCACGTATTAGTTCAAACAATGAGCGTACTTGAGATTAATAGATGGATACAAGATGCACATCCAGAGTACGAGCATTATAAATCTTCAGGACGTTTTGTAGAACAAAGTTTAGAGGAACAGCACATGCATGAACTCCTAGATATGATTAAGGAAAGAGCAGAAGGAGCAGTCTATACAGCACTTTCTTGTTATGGTTTAGGAGGTCATTTAACAAGTGTTAAAGAAGATACTGCATCCTTTGCTTATAGAAGGTGCCAATATATTTTGGGCTTCCAAACGGTCTGGGAGGACAATAAGGATAGTGACGCTAATAAAAACTGGTTTGTTGAACGTTTTAAAGTGATTGAAATCATGACACAAGGGTCATTTGTGAATTTCCCAGGTGCCGAAATAACCAACTATTTAGACGCTTATTACGGTAAAAATCAGGATGATCTTATTAAAATCAGAAAAAAATATGATAAAAATAATTTCTTCAAGTTTGAACAAGGATTATAAGCTTATATCTTGTAAAGCGTCATAACCTTCTTCTCCAGTACGAATTTTAACAGCATTTTCAACAGGATAAATAAAGATTTTACCATCACCGATTGCACCTGTGTGAAGTACAGCTTTGGCGGCATCGATAACTGTTTGAACAGGTACTTTACACACAACAACCTCAACTTTTACTTTAGGAAGAAGGTTAAATTCAAGAGGAATACCACGATAATATTCACTACTTCCTTTTTGCATACCACAACCAAGTACTTGAGTAACGGTCATACCTGTTACGCCGATTTGGTTCATTGCACTCTTAAACGCTTCAAACTTGCTTTGATTCATTAAAATAACAAGTTTTGTGATTTTAGCACCATCATGTGATTCTGATGCAACAGTCCTATCAGATGATGTAGAAGGTATTACTATAGGTGTAGCAATTGTAGTTGCTGCTTCAGCAGATGCTACGGAGTTAAAGTGAATTGGCATAAAGTCAGCATAACTACTTGCAAGACCATGTTCTTCAATATCAAGACCGGCAATTTCTTCTTCATTAGAAACACGTAAACCAACAGTGTGTTTGATGACTAAGAAAATAATAGTCATTGTAACAGCGACCCAAGCCATAACACTTACTACACCAAGGATTTGAACACCTAAGAATGAGAAGCCACCACCGTAGAAGAGACCACCATCAAGTGCAAGGCATCCTGTTAAGATTGTTCCTACAGCACCACACATACCATGTACGCCAATCGCACCAACAGGATCATCAATTTTAAGGATCTTATCAACAAATTCAATCCCAAATACGATAACAAAAGAAGCAATAATACCGATAATTACAGCACCTACAGGAGATACCATATCACAACCGGCAGTAATGGCAACAAGACCACCAAGTGCACCGTTAAGTGTCATAGAAACATCAGGTTTTTTGTAACGTATCCAAGTAATAGCCATTGTACAAGTAGCAGCAGCGGCAGCGGCTAAGTTTGTAGTAATAAAGATTGTAGACATTGCAACAAGTGTTTCGTCCCCAGTAGCAGAAACAGTAGAGCAACCATTGAAACCAAACCAGCAGAACCAAAGAATGAATACACCTAATGCGCCAAGAGTTAAACTATGGCCAAGAATTGCTTTTGGTTTGCCATCAGGGCCATATTTACCAATACGAGGTCCAAGAATTTTTGCGCCTACAAAGGCAGCTACACCACCAACCATATGAACAGCAGTAGAACCAGCAAAGTCATGGAAACCTAATTGACTTAACCAACCACCGCCCCAAATCCAGTGACCAGAAATAGGATAAATAACTGCACTGATAAGTACACTATAAATGCAGTAAGATGAAAATTTAGTACGTTCTGCCATTGCTCCAGATACGATCGTAGCAGCAGTTGCACAGAAAACTGTTTGGAAGATCAAAAATGCCATAGTAGGGTAAGTTCCACTATAGTCTCCACGAACAAAGAAATCAGGTACACCAATAAAGCCCCCTATAGATGTACCAAACATAAGTCCAAAACCTAATACCCAGAACACTAAGGTTCCAAGAGAAAAGTCCATAAGGTTTTTCATAATAATGTTCCCTGAATTTTTAGCTCGTGTAAAACCAGCCTCTACCATTGCGAATCCAGCTTGCATGAAGAAAACGAGAAGGGCACCTAACAATACCCATACAGTATCAATTGATGAATACATAACATCACTCCTTTTTCAGTATTAGTCTATTAAAAAAAGACGTGGTTTCTGAGTAAACAGAAAACACGCCTTTGTGTTTTTGAAACAAAAAAGCGCTGTAGGAGAGTTCCTACAGCGCCTTTGCTGATTGATAAACTAAGTATAAGACTATAAAATTGAAATGTCAATAAAAAAATAATAAGACAAATATACTTTTTTCTATAATAATGTAGTCCGATACAAGAAGAAGTGAGAGAAGAAAAAATGTATTTGATAAAATTTTTGGAAAAATCTATTTAATTCTGTTGACATGTCCAAAATTGTAGCGTATATTATAAATAAGCAAGTATCTAAAGCTAATCAACTGCGCTAAGATGAAGCCTTAATCCTAGGTAAAGTGGATTCAAAGTGTAGAAGATGGCTGAGAAAAGTATACAAAGCAGATAGATTACCTCCCTTATTTTGAAGCTTTGCAAGCTTTCCTCACAACTACAGTTTTTAGTGGTGGCAAGGAAACTGTAGGAGATTACGAATAGATACACCGGATACGATGATTCAACTTCACACCACAACTTATTACTTTTATACACATACATGAGGTCATTCCTATGGGATGATCGCCTATGCGGACACTTACCGTGATAAATGCAGTGGCATCCCTTTCACTTAGAGCACACCAATTAGCGCATCATAACAAGGTAAGCTATATTGTATGGTGTAACTGTATAAGTTATTTACGAAGCGAAGCATCCCCTAAGGTGTGAAATGCGCCACTAACAAGAAGCTAACTTAAGTCCGTCTAAGTAAGATAAGGGAGGGACGGCTTAGGTTAGCTTTTTGTGCGTTCATGAGATGTATAGTTAATAAGATAGATAAAGAGAAAGAATGTTGAGTGCAGTTTATAGGAGAGAGATACTGCTAAGAGAAGTAAGAATGTGGATGGGAGATAAGAATAGTAAATATAAGGTATAAAATTAAAAAATAAGAAAGAGAGAAAAGTATCTATGCAGCAGATTAATAGGATAGAAGGTTATAGAGTAAGTAAGTTATTTAAAGATTGGAAAGAGACCTTGATATGGTCATATCTACAGGGTTGTATGGGATGTGGATGGGTAGATGATGCAGAAGAACCTAAGTCAGCCCAAATTGTTGTTGGTGATTTTTGCTTTTTAGCAGGTGAACCTAATATTGAAATTGTGAGGCATATACCAACAGATTATAAGTCAGAGTACCTTATTATGGTTCCGCAAAATGAGACCTGGGCAAAATTTATTGAAGATACATACTTAGAGAGAAGCTTTAAAATTACGAGATACGCTATAAAAAAAGAACCAGAAGTCTTTAACATCCTAAAGCTTAAGTCATATGTAGAAAGTTTAGATGCATCCTATGTTTTAAAAGCAATAGATCAAGAAGTGTATGAACAAGTCATGCAGGTAGAATGGGGCCAAGATTTATGTTCACAGTTTGCAAGCTATGAAGACTATGCCCAAAGAGGATTAGGCTTTGTAGTATTACATGAAGGGAAAGTAGTAAGTGGAGCCTCTTCTTATACAATTTATAGAGAAGGAATAGAGATAGAAATAGATACCCATAAAGACTATAGAAGACAAGGACTTGCATTAGTATGTGGGGCAAGATTGGTGCTAGAGTGCCTAGAAAGAGGGCTCTACCCAAGCTGGGATGCAGCGAATAAGGCTTCAGTGGCATTAGCTGAAAAGCTAGGCTATCATTTTGCACATGAATATGTAGCTTATGCAGTTAAAGTATGCTAAAAGCTATAAGGCACGAATTTCTAATAATTAAGATTGAATTCCTAGATTATTTAAATTCAAAAGGTTGATATGAGCGTAGATTTTCTAAAACATTCATTGTAGAGTTGAAGCATGTCAGGTGTAATAAGAGAAAACTCGTAAGGCATTGGAGAGCAATGCTTTACGAGTTTTTGTTATATATAAGAACATAATGGGCGGCAAGTAGCCCTGACTTTTTCTAACACTAAGGATGCACATGATACAAGAATTTATAAAGTTGTAGGGCTTGTAAGACAACCGTCTTATCACAACTACAATGTCCATAGTGAACTTTACAGTAGTGTTCAGTAAGCCAAGTTAGATCAATCCCTTGTTCAAGGAGGATATGAGATATATTAATAGGAGTCATAGAAACTTCTATTACATAGCCGTTCTTCTTGAGTCTTTTAAGAAGGCGAGAGTATATAGCTTCTAGAGCTATTTTTGGTTCTTGACGTACAATCCATAGTCTCCAAAGCTGCTCTGAGAGAACTTTAGAGAGAAAATAGAGTATGAATAGAAACATAAGGCATGTAATCAACAAGAGAATAAGAGATAGTGGTGACTTCTCATTTTCTGTAGCTGGAATCGTAGGTTCAAAAATACGCCACCCATAGCCAGGAAGATAGACTTCAGGAAAGGCATGAGCATGTTTTTGTTTAATAATATAACAGCCTTTTGAGGCATCATATTCTTCGCAAACGTAGCCTTCCATATAGCGTGTAGGGATACCAGCAGCACGGCATAGCATAGTCATAGCCGAAGCAAATTGAACACAGGTTCCACGTTTACTTTCAAATAAAAAATATTCTATGGCATCTTTATCAAGAGGTGTAACAGGGGAATTTAAGTCGTAAGTAAACTCACCATTATAAAAATAATTTTGGATAGCCAAAGCTTTTTCATAAGTTGATGTTGAAGACGCTGTGATCTTTTGAGCTAAATCATAAGTTCTCTTGGTAATACTGTTAGGAATATCTAAAAAATGCAGTGTAGCCGTTTCCATTTCATCGCTGCATTTTTTGAGAAAGTATTCATCTTCTTGAGCTTGTTGGAGATTGTGTTGTTCCCAAACTCTATCCAATAGAAAGTTAATCAATTGGTTATAGGTAGAAGGATCTAAAGATTCAATAAGTAACATTTCACGAGAATTAGAAGCTGGGAATGTATCCATATAAGAAATAACATAACCTTCATTAGGATAAGGACGTGTTTTATCATTCGCAAAGCAAATTTCTAAAGCATTTAAATACAAGTCAAGTGGAGAAAAAGGATTGCTAATAGAAATAAGGCCTGGTGGATTGAGATACATATAGTGTGAATAATTTAGAGTAGTAACATAGGCGGCATAGTAAGTAATAGGTGAAATGGGAGCCTCTAAAAGGTGAGTAAGTTCAGGCATATCTTGAAGGAGACCATTTTTTTCTAAACGCTCAATTACATTTAATAGGACTAAAGATTTTTGTTCTAGTTTTTGATTCATTTCTGACTTAGGCAATTGATAGCCAAGGCTAAGTGCTTCTCTTTTTACATGCCATGCATTCTTTTCATAGTAGTCCCAACCTCTTGTACGAAAATAAACAGGTTTGGTTGCTCTCACTTCAAAAATGGGAGTATCACTTAGTGCTGTAGGTGCACTTGTGGCTGTAGATTCTTTTGGAAGTGTAGAGGTTGTGTAGTTAGGTTGTAGGTGGTTAGTCACTTGGGTTCGAAGGAGTGTATGAATAGGATTAGATAAGTTAGAACCGGGAATAAGTAATAGACTACAGGTTAAAAAAATACACAGTAAGAGAAGGCTCATAGTACTCCAATAAGATTTAGTGCAAGGTAAGACGGTATAGGGTAGCTCTTCCGCTTCGTAGCTACAATAATACATATAAAGTAACAAGAGAATCCCCATAAAGATAAAGAGGTAGCTACTAACAGTGGGTCTGCCCATACGTATGCAGATTGTAGCAGGTAATGCACTTATCAAGATGAGCACCATTGGACGAAAATGTATAATAACAAAGTAATAGATAAGTGCGATGAACATGGAAGAAAGCATTAAAGTAGAGCTAAGAAAATAAGCAAATACAGGTTGTGGCACCATCATAAAGCTTCCTAACCATTGGGTGTATGTAAGAGATGTAATAGCCATGCTATTGAACCATTTAAACAAAAGAAAAATAACAAGTGCATAGCCACAGTAGTATACAACAGCTATATTTCCTTTTTCTTTAATTGTATGGAAGAAAAGAAAGGATAAAAATTGAATGAGAGCTATTGGAACAAGAAGGAGCCATGTAGGAAGATTAAAGCAGACATTTAGAAGCCATAAGGTTAATGTCAATGTTAGTAACAGAGTAAGTAGATGAAAAGGTGTCAAAGACCACTTATTGAAACGTAGCATACATGATGTACCTCCTTAAAGTTTGTTTGAGATATGAAGAAGCTCTCTTTGATGTAGGGCAAAAAAGTTTTTTGTATCTTGAAACATATCTTGGGTGACAGGAGAAAAAATAAGTAGTTGGCCATTTTCACCTATATTTGATTTTAGTATTAAGGGAGTTAATCGGTCAGTAAGTGGTATGTTAGAAGTTATAAAATGATAGGAAGCAAGTTGATATTGTAGGTTATATAAGGTGGATTCATTTTCTAGCTTGTAAAGATGCCATGCATCATTTTCAAATAGGCATAGTGTAGTTTGTATACCTCTTTGATAAAGGGTATAGCCTAATGATAAGAAAGCTTCTAGTAAAGAGTCTTCAAGTGCATAGTGTGAAAGTGGATCCAGTATAAGATATTTACGGCCAAGGCTAGCTGCGAGGTCTTTTTTTACCATAAGCTGATTTTTCTTAGCAGATTGTTTCCAGTGAATTTTTTGTAAGGAATCACCAGCTAGGTAGGGACGGCATTCAAAGTTTATCTCCCCAAAAGAGTGATAAGTTAAATGAGGTATCTCCAGGTCATCTTCACCATCATTTGTCCCAGTATGATTAAGAATCAAAGGATGAGAGGGATGAATCGGATAAAGTTCTGGGACTATAGTGATTATAGACTGAAAAGGTGTAAAGTCTATAAGGAGTGGTCTTGACTTTAAGCCTAGTGGATTCAACAGCTGAAGTTGATTTAACCCGATTGTTGTGACACCTCGTACCAGTGCAGTATAGCGAATGGTAATTAGGCGTATTTCATAAGGTGCAAGAGAAAGTGCAAGGTGGCTTGAACAGTCAAGTTGAAGATTATCAGGGCATAAAAGCTCTAATTGGATTAAAGGCGTTGGGAGACAAGTTGTGTTAGTAAGTTTGAAGGTGATTGATAAAGTATCTCCTTTTTCAAGTATTTGATTGGAGAAGTGGGTGTGTATATGTATACGATTTTTAAATAGTAAAGGTAGAGAGCATGTGAGAATCATTGCTGTTAGCCAGATGCAGAGTAAAGTTATGCCAAAGGTTATATCGATGAAGAATAGGCAGATGAGTATAACTATAAGTGTCAAAATAAGATCTATTTTATTTTCCATAAAGTCCTCCAAATTAAGATTAACGGACAGGAACTTGCTCTACAATCATTTTAATAAGCTTTGTAGGTGTAAGTTTTTGATTTTTTGCTTCTTGGCTTATGATGATACGATGAGCAAGTATGGGTACAGCTAAAGCTTGAATATCATCAGGCAGTATATAATTACGATTGTCTATAAATGCTTTAGCTTTAGCAGCTTTTAACAGGCTGATGCTACCACGAGGACTGACGCCTAAGGTAATGAGACAGTGACTACGTGTGGCATGAGTAATATCTAAAATATAATTTTTTAGTGAGTCATCTACATAAATTTCTTTTACTTGATCTTGAAGTTGTAAGAAAGTCTCCATAGAGCAAACAGGAGATAGTGTATGTAGAGGATTGGTATCTTGATACATATTTAGAATTTGGAGTTCACTTGATTTATTAGGATAACCAATAGAGAGTTTAATGAAAAAGCGGTCCATTTGTGCTTCAGGAAGATGATAAGTTCCATAGTTCTCAATAGGATTTTGGGTAGCAAGTACAGTAAAGGGTTTAGGTAATGTATAAGTGATACCATCTACTGTTACACGCCCTTCTTCCATAATTTCTAGAAGACTAGATTGGGTTCTAGAAGAAGCTCTATTAATCTCATCAGCAAGTAAGAAGTTACACATGCTAACACCTGCACGATATTCAAATTCCATAGTTTTTTGATTAAACATAGAGAAGCCTGTAATATCAGAAGGGGTTACTTCCGGTGTAAATTGAATACGCTTAAAATCTCCATCTAAGACTTTGGCAAGGGTAGCTACAAGTTGGGTTTTGCCAACTCCAGGTACATCCTCGATGAGGATATGCCCTTCACTTAGAAGCCCAATCATTACTTGAATTAAAATCTCACGCTTGCCTACAATAACACGTTCTATTTGATCAATAAGCTGGCTAATTTGATGATGCATATTTTCAACTCCTTAATGGGTAGGTATTACCTACTACAATCTCTATAAATAATAAAAGCGTAGGGCTAATTCATTCATTGCATAGCTTACTAAATGGATATCTTTATCGGAGCTTGAGATGTTGTGAGAGTAAGAAAAGATATGAAACAATAGAATAATGATTAAATTATAACATTTCTAAAGGAAATGGAAAAGTATGGAAATGCAAAAGAAACTACCTAAATATTTAACATCTAGGTAGTTTCTTTTGTATAAGTATTTAAAAAGGTTATTACTTAAGCAACGCTATCTCTTAAGTATGCACACATATAAGTAATGACTTCACGAATTCTGTAAAGTTCGCTTTCTTTATTACGTGTTCTCCAGATTGCTGCAAATTGAGTAAAGTAAACTTCAAGCGCAGCAGCAAGTTCTAATTTGCTCATAGTAGGAACAGCTTCTTTAGTACCTACTTTATCTTGAATTAATGTAAGAACAAAGTTATCCACTAATTGAATCGCTTTTGCAGAGATTAAGAATTCTTGAAGATCGAAGTTGTTATGACGCATTGTACCACTAAGTGCAAGAAGTTCTTTCTCTACTTGAAGAGCTGTTTCATAACCTGTAAGGATACGTTCTACATTTAAGTTAGAAAGCACTTCCACTTCATCATGTTGATTGTGTTGAAGCTCTTTCCATCTAACCACATCAGACCAGCTACAACCTTGACGACCAGATAATTGGTGAAGTAAGCCAACAAGTGTTTCAGTTGTATCACCATATTCAAGACGAGAGATTGCTTGGTAAGTTGTTGTAAAGTCTGTTTCTTCTGTTTGAGGATTCCATGAAAGGTTAGCACCATGAATCATACCTGGCATTGAACTACCAAGGAGATTGATATGTCCGTAATCGCCCCAGTCAGTGTTAAGTACACCAATTGCGCCGTGGTCTCTTCCGAACTCAACCATTCTACGAATGTTTTCAAAGGCATTCCACATAAGGTTCATGAGCATGCTCCAACCACCTACACCAGGGCAAACATATTGTTCACGGCCAGTTTCAGCTATTGTTTTTACAGCATGGTCACTACAAGTAGAACTGTAATCCCAAGTAAGGCAGATTACATCTTCTGGAATTTCATTAAGAAGCTCTGGATGGTGAAGGATAACATCTCCCCAGAACATTACCTTTTTATTATGTTGTTTTACACATGCTACAATTTTATTTAAGAAATCTACGTAAAGTCTACCTGCACCTACTTCATCAGCTTTTGCTTTACTACGTCCTTTGCCAAGATCAAAAGTTTCATCACAGCAGATGTTAAATTGATCTGAGCTAAAGAGTGGAATAAACTCGTTAAGCATTTTTTCTACTAAGAGGAAGCTTCCTTCTTCAAGTGTGTTAAGTGTATGATGTGCCATACGGTCAACAAATGAGTAATCCTTTTTATCTGTAGTATCAATTTCACAAAGATGATTAAAAGATTTACTTTTTAAAATCTCATAGAAGTGACCAAATGTTGAAAGAGACGGTACAAGTTCTACATGACGTTCTTTACAGTAAGCATCAAGTAATAAAATCTCTTCAGCAGTAATAGGATCTTTGTCTACCCAAATTTCACTAAGACCAGCAAAAGCAAAGCTATGCTCTATGTAAAGTTGAATTTGGTTAAGTTTATAGAAAGCTGCACGGTCTACAAGCTCTTTAAGGGTATCAAGTGTAGCTACTTTTCCACGAGTAAGGTCATGGTAGAAACCACGATTTGCAAAGTGTGGTTCATCACAGATTGTAAGAGCTGGTACAAATGCACCATTTTGACGGATAATTTGGCGAAGTGTTTGCACGCCATAGAACATACCAGCACCAGTTGAAGCAGAAATAGTAATTGCTTCAGATGTGATAGTAAGCTCATAAGCTTCTTTATTAAAGCCTACTTTTTTTACAAACTGAATACTAGAAGCTGAATCAGTTGCGTGATAACCTTTGCTAATAGAAAGGTTAAAGCTTGTTGCTTGTTTGATTTCATCTTGAAGTAACTTAATTGCTTTAAGATCATCAAAATCACAAGTTGCGTCTAATAAAAGAAGTGTAGAAGGTTTAATAATAAATTGGCCTTCATTAATGTTTAGGTATTTTGGTTGTGGTAATAAGTACATGATGTTCTCCTAAAAAATGATTTAATTAGAATGTGTTGCTAGTTTCATTATATAGTTATAAGATAGATTATAAAGAGTCTATTTTGCTAGGAATTAACACAATATTGCTTTAAGGGGAATGACTATGAATGAAATCATCTATGAGCACCATCATCATCAAGATCCAAAATTTCCAATCATTTTTCACTATGATACATTGAGTAAGTGTGAAGGCTTTACCATGCATTACCATGAGAATATAGAAATCTTATATTTTGTTAAGGGAAATGGTGTAGCTACTTGTGGTGCTAATCATGTAGAAGTAGGATGTGGAGACTTGCTTGTTGTCAATTCGAATGAGTTGCACTTTTTATATACAGCTTCAATGGAATTAGAATATTATTGTTTGATTGCAGATAAGAGCTTTTGTGAAAGTTTTGAAGTGGATGTGGAAGATTTGATGCTTCAGAATCTTATTAAAGATAATGGATTAGTGCATTATATGGAACAGATAATAGATGAGATGGATAAGGAAAAGAAACACTATAAGTCAGTGGTACAGGGCTTAGTTATTTTGTTGCTTGCCCAGTGTTATAGAAATTATAGTTTAGGACAACTTCAAGTTTCAGATACAACTTGGAATCATAAAATGGAGAATGTTAAAAAAGCAATTATTTATATTAAGAATCATTTTACAGAAGCATTGACTATTGATGATATTTGTAAACATGTAGGGTTCAGTAAGTATTACATGTGCCGTGTATTTAAAGAGATTACAGGGCAGACGGTTGTAGAATATATTAACTTTTTACGATGTGACTATGCAAGGAACTTACTAAGCTCAGGCAAATACAATGTGAAGGAAAGTGCAGAAAAATGCGGAATTCCTAACTTATCCTATTTTAGTAAGACTTACAAAAAATATATGGGGAATTTACCTTCCAAGGAAAATATATAAGCTGCTACATCATGTGGTGGCTTTTTTGATTGTAAATGGAGCATTTCAATAAGCATCATT
Organism: Holtiella tumoricola; assembly: GCF_027857615.1. Classification (NCBI taxonomy): domain Bacteria; kingdom Bacillati; phylum Bacillota; class Clostridia; order Lachnospirales; family Cellulosilyticaceae; genus Holtiella; species Holtiella tumoricola. The sequence continues at coordinate 285,221 of NZ_JAQIFT010000016.1, read as the reverse complement.
TGATGAAAAAAAGTTAGGGTTTAGTATAAAAAAGGAAGTTATGTCTAATAATAATATGATAATATTAGTAAGAATATATAAGATGAATGAACTTAAATGAGTGAAAATGAATGAAAATAATCATAATAAATGAATGATAATGAATGAAAATGAGAAATTAATGGTTAAAAATGATTATTTATGATTGAAAGTGATTGAAAATGATTGTACAATACAGATAAGGAAGTGATACAAATGCTGATCGAAGAGAGACAACAACTGATTTTACAAATTTTGAAGCAAAAAGGTACGGTGAGCGTAGCTGAACTAGTGGAGTTATATAATGCTTCAGAGTCTACAATTCGAAGAGATTTGGCAACCTTGGACGAAAAAGGATATCTACAAAAAATTCATGGTGGAGCAATGCTTAAAAGTGGTATAGCCACACATGTAGAATATAAAATGTCTACAAAGCAAGCCATGCATATAGAAGATAAACGACAAATTGCCAAGAAAGCAGCAAGCATTATTCAAGATGGGGATGTCATTTATTTAGATGCTGGAACAACAATAGAGGCATTGATTGATTATATTGAAGCAAATGACCTTGTAGTCGTGACCAATGGGATTGGTCACGTACAAAAACTTTTACAAAAAGGTATTCAAACGATTATTCTAGGTGGTAGCGTAAAAATGAATACTGAAGCTGTAGTAGGAGCAGGTGCTGTAGCAGAACTTGAAAAGTATCAATTTACAAAAGGCTTTTTCGGGGCTAATGGTGTAAGTGCTGAACAAGGCTTTACTACACCAGATATTGAAGAAGCAATGGTCAAACAAAAAGCTTTGAATAAATGTAATGAAGCTTATGTTTTAGCAGATAATAGCAAGGTAGATGAAGTGAGTTTTGTACGTTTTGCTAGCTTAGAGCAAGCAAACTTTATTACAAATGGCAAATTACCTTCACAGTTTTATGAACAAACAACAATTATAGAGGTGGACAATAAGCATGAACAAACCAATGATTAGTACAGTGACCCTTAACCCATCAATTGACTATTTAATTGAAGTAGATCAGTTTAAAGTGGGTGCAGTAAACCGTACAGCACAAGAAAAGATGTTTCCAGGTGGAAAAGGTATTAATGTCTCCATTGTACTTAAGAATTTAGGTGTAGATAATAAGGCACTTGGATTTGTAGCAGGATTTACAGGTCATGAAATTGATAGACTTGTAGAAGAACACGGTGTAAAAAGTGATTTTATCGAATTAGAAGAAGGTCTATCACGTATTAACGTTAAGCTTAAAAGTGATGAAGAAACAGAGATTAATGGTAATGGACCAGCTATCTTAGATTCACATCTTAAAGCTTTATATAGTCAAATTGATACATTACAAAGTGGTGATATTTTAGTACTTGCAGGAAGTATTCCATCAACAGTACCAAGTGATATCTATAAACGTATTATGGCAGACTTCAAAGAGCGTGATATCCATGTGGTAGTCGATGCAACAAAGGATTTATTAATGAATGTATTAGAATGTGGTCCGTTCCTTATTAAACCAAATCATCATGAACTAGGTGAATTATTTGGTGTAACAATTACAACTCAAGATGAAGTTGTAGAGTATGCTAAAAAACTTCAAGAAAAAGGTGCAAGAAATGTGCTTGTATCGATGGCAGGTGATGGTGCTGTTTTAGTAAGTGAAACCGGTGAAGTCCTTAAACATACAGGTCTTAAAGGTGAAGTTAAAAATTCAGTAGGTGCTGGAGATTCTATGGTAGCAGGCTTTATTGCAGGATATATTCAGCATGGAAGTTATGAAGAAGCTTTCAAAATGGGTATTGCAACAGGGAGTGCATCAGCATTTTCTTATAATCTAGCAACAAAAGAAGAAGTAGAAGCTTTACTTAAATGCCTATAAAGAGATAAAAGAGGCAATAAACTATTTTTCTATAACATTGAGGGGAAATTAAACAGACTAAAGGAGTGGCAACATGAGAATTGTTGATTTAATCCGCAAAGAAGGTATGGATTTAACATTTGCTGCAGCAAATAAAGCTGAGGCTATTGATAAGCTTGTAGGTTTAATGGATCAAGCTGGTAACCTAAATAATAGAGAAGGTTACAAAGAAGGTATTTTAGCAAGAGAAGCACAAAGTACAACGGGTATTGGTGATGGGATTGCCATTCCTCATGCAAAGTCAAGTGCAGTTAAACGTTCAGGTCTTGTAGTTGCAAGAAGTGTAGAAGGTGTAGATTATGAGAGTTTAGATGGACAGCCAGCTAAGATCTTCTTTATGATTGCAGCACCAGAAGGTGGCGAAAATGTACATTTAGATGTACTTTCAAGACTTTCAACTATATTAATGGATGAAGCATTTATTGAAAGTTTATTAAATGCTAAAACTAAAGAAGATCTCTTAGCTTGCATTGATGAAAAAGAAAAACAAAAGTTCCCTGATGAAGAAAAAGAAGAGGTAACAAGTGCTACGAGTAAATCAGAAGGCTACAAAGTATTAGCGGTTACAGCTTGTCCAACAGGTATTGCCCATACTTACATGGCAGCAGAAAGCTTACAAAACAAAGCAGATGATAAAGGTATTGGACTTAAAGTAGAAACAAATGGTTCTACAGGTGCAAAAAATGTATTAACAGATGCAGAGATTGCTGCTGCAACATGTATTATCGTAGCTGCAGATAAGAAAATTGAAATGGCACGTTTTGAAGGTAAAAAGGTCATTATTACAAAAGTAGCAGATGGTATTCATAAAGCAGATGAATTACTTGAACGTGCAGTACGTGGTGATGCACCAGTATATCATCATACAGGCGAAAAAGATGCTTCTACTAGCACAGGTGAAAAAGAAAGTATTGGACGTCAAATTTATAAACACCTTATGAATGGGGTATCTCACATGCTTCCATTTGTTATCGGTGGAGGTTTGTTAATTGCCTTAGCTTTCTTATTTGATGATTATTCAATTAATCCAGCTAACTTTGGTAAAAACACACCATTTGCAGCTTTCTTAAAAACAGTAGGAGAAGCGGCATTTGGATTCATGCTTCCTGTTCTTGCAGGATATATTGCAATGAGTATTGGTGAAAGACCGGCTCTTGCAATCGGTTTTGTAGGTGGATTCTTAGCTAATGCTGGTGGTGCTGGGTTCTTAGGAGCGTTAGTAGCCGGTTTCCTAGCAGGTTACTTAGTAAAAGGCTTAATCAAAGTATTTAGTTATTTACCACAATCATTAGAAGGTACTAAACCAACATTATTATATCCTTTATTTGGAACACTTCTTATTGGTGCGATTATGATGTTTGTTGTCAATCCACCAGTTGCAGCAGCAAATACAGCAATTACAAACTTCTTAAATGGTATGGGTACAACAAGCCAAGTATTACTTGGAATTGTTGTAGCGGCAATGATGGCAATTGATATGGGTGGTCCAATCAATAAAGCAGCTTATGTATTTGGTGTAGCTTCATTAGAATCAGGTAACTTTGCAATTATGGCAGCTGTTATGGCTGGTGGTATGGTACCACCTCTTACTATTGCTCTCGCATCAACAATCTTTAGAAATAAATTTTCTAAAAAAGATAAAGAAGCAGGTCTTACAAACTATATTATGGGACTTTCATTCATTACAGAAGGTGCTATCCCATTTGCAGCAGCAGATCCACTTCGTGTAATTCCTTCAGCAGCTATTGGTGCAGGTATAGCTGGTGCATTAACAATGGTATTTGGTTGTACATTAAGAGCACCACATGGCGGAATCTTTGTACTTCCTGTAATTGGTAATCCACTTGGTTACGCAGCAGCAGTTGCAATCGGTGCTATTGTTGGTGCATTAATCTTAGGATTCTTAAAGAAACCAGTAGATAATAAATAATAAAAATAAGAAATAAGGAAAGGTCCCGTAAGAATATTAAAATATTCTTACGGGACTTTTTTACGTATTCTAAGATAGAATGCAAGGTATATCATTTTAGTAGCTAAGAAAGCTTAAGCTATTTAAGAGCGTAAGTATGCAAGCAATGACTTTATTACTATGATGGTATAAGTATATTTTAAGTAAAAGTAAAAAGCATAATCAAAGTCATAAATAATTATGCATATTAATATAAAATATGATAAAATAAATAATATAATTTAGTAAAAATAATCTGGGGGATTAAAATGAGAAAGCCAAATATTATTTATATCTTAGCTGATGATATGGGATATGGAGATATCTCCTATTTAAATGAAAAATGCCCATTTGAAACAAAGTACTTTGATCAAATAGGTAGAGAGGGAATGAATTTTATTGATGCACACTCTACTTCTGCGGTTTGCACACCTTCACGATATGGTATTTTGACAGGCAGGTACAACTGGCGCTCACGCTTGAAGTCAGGTGTAGTAGGTGGATATACACCACATCTTATTGAAGATGGAAGACAGACAGTAGCTAATGTATTATCAGATGCAGGTTACTATACTGCATGTATTGGCAAGTGGCATTTAGGTATGGACTGGGCATGTCATGGTGAATTCAAGAATGTACCTAACTTTGGTGTGGTAGAAAATGTAGATTATTCACAGCCTATTAAAAATGGTCCTATAGATTTTGGATTTCAATATTACTATGGTATAAGTGGTTCATTAGATATGCCACCTTATGTTTATATTGAAAATAACCGTGTTGTTGAGTTACCTACTCATATAACAAGTAATACAGGGAAAATGTTCTGGAGAGAAGGGCCAACTGCACCAGGTTTTAAGCATGAACAAGTATTGCCTGAGTTAACAGATAAAGTTTTAGAAACTATAGAACAGCATAAGGAAGAACCGTTCTTTATTTATTTCCCGATACCTGCGCCACATACACCTATTTTGCCAACTAAAGACTGGCAAGGTATTTCAGGAACCAATGAGTATGGCGATTTTGTAATGATGTGCGATGCAATGATAGGAAAGGTATTAGAAAAGGTTAAAGCATGTGGCATAGAAGAAGATACAATAATTATTTATACTTCTGATAATGGATGTTCACCTAGTGCAGATTATGGGGAGCTTGCAGCCAAAGGACATAATCCAAGTTATATCTTTAGGGGAACCAAAGCAGATATTTATGAAGGGGGGCATCGTATACCACTTCTTATTAAATGGCCACGTATAATTAAAGCCGGAAGTATTTGTAAAGAGCCAGTTTGCTTAGTAGATTTCATGGCAACAGTTGCAGAGATATTGGAGGTTTATTTACCAGACCATATGGGTGAAGATAGTGTAAGTGAATTAGATCTTTGGAAGGGTGGAGCTACCTATGAAAGGGAAGCTGTTGTTCATCAAAGTATAGACGGATCACTATCTATTCGTAAAGGAAAGTATAAGCTAGAAATGTGCAAAGGCTCTGGAGGATGGAGTGCACCTATGCCTGGATCAGAAGAAGAAGCAGCATTAGACAGTTTCCAACTTTATGATTTAGAAGAAGATATTAGAGAACAGCATAATATATATAGTCAATATCCAGAGATTGTAGAAGAACTAAAGAACCTATTAGTGAAGTATGTCAAAGAAGGACGTAGTACACCTGGAAGTCCTCAAGCTAATAATGGTAAAGCTGTTTGGCCAACTATAAGTTGGATTGAAGAAGAATAAATTTTTGATTATATAAAAAGTCATATAGGCTAGGATAACATGATATGTATTCCTAGTTCTATATGACTTTTATTTATAATATTAGAAATTAGGTGTATTTCGAATCAGTGAGATAAAGCAATCTGTAATATCAGGATCAAATTGTGCTCCTTTACAGCGTTCTAACTCAATAATAGCTTCATCATAAGATTTCTTAGTGTTATAGACACGGTTGGAAGTCATAGCATCAAAACTATCAACGACAGTTAAAATACGTGCAAGATATGGAATTTCTTCACCTTTTAGGCCATCTGGGTAGCCGCAACCATCATAACGTTCATGATGATGGCGAACAAGAGGTCTAGCACTTTGCAGGCAATGAACATATTGAATGGTTTCTTCGCCTTTTACAGGATGTTGTTTAAGTTGGAGCCATTCATCATTGGTAAGTGGCATTTTTTTAATTAAAATAGATTCATCAATGTCAATTTTACCCACATCATGCATATAGGCGCCACATACTAGTGTACGTAGATCATCCTTACTTAGCTTTAAAGCATTACCAAGACGGCGGCTATACATTACGACGCGTTCTACATGCCCGTAAGTATATCGATCTTTTATATTAATCATATTTACTAATGTTTTAATAGAATTCAAAATATCTAAGTCTTCTTTTGCAATATTCTTTTCAAGTTCATCTAAGATAGAACTATAGGTTTCAACTCTATTCTTGTCAAAGAATTTAGCACGATAGAGTGCATCATCTGCACACTTTATGAGTTCGATACTATCTTTTGCTTGATTAGGATAAGTTGCAATACCTACGGATACAGTCAGTACATTATTAGGGAGATTTTCTTCTCCTTTAAAAGGTGTAAGCTCTACAGTTTGACGAAGTAACTCTGCAATTTTAGAACCTTTCTTATGATCATAGTTAGGAAGTAAAACAGCAAATTCTTCACCACCATATCGTGCCACAGTTCCCCTAGAAGCGACAGTAGTACTTAATAAATTTCCCATCTGGGTAAGAACTTGATCACCTTCTAAATGACCATTAAGGTCGTTATAACATTTAAAGTAGTCAATATCTAAGAAAAGAAGAGTTAAAGGTGTATCTGTTAATTTTGCATGATCGAAATCCTTTTGAAGTTGCTCGAAAAAGAAACGATGATTATAAACCTTTGTTAATCCATCATAATTTACCATATTTTCAAGCATTTCAATATGTTCACGTTCACCTTCAACATAGGTACCAAGTATCCAAGCTGTTAGAAGAAAGACACCGGCTAGAGTAAGATCATTTTCAAAATATGGATTAATAACAAGGTCTTTTGCCATATATAGATCCATACATAATATTGCAAAAGATGAAATTCCTGCTACATAGAGTCCACCTTTTAGACCAAGTTGAATGGTTGAAGTGATGATAATGAAAATGAACATAAATTTATTAGGACTAGTTATTCCACCTGATAAAAGAATAATCAAAAATAAAATCCAGCCTAGAACAACATGCTCTATAATACCAATAAGATGAGTATAGTTCTTGTGAAATTTATATTTTGTTGAAGTAGACCAAAGATAATAAATTAGGCCTAAAATAGCGGTGATTAACACTCCATAAGGTAATAAATAATGATGAGAATACCTTTCGCTGATAAGGCTTTGAAAGGTAATAGCTGTAGGGAAAATTAAGCAAGCTAATTTAACAATAGATAAAAGTTGCTCAATACGTTGTTGTTTTAATTCTTTAGATAGCATATATTAAGTCTCCTTGATAGTCATAAAGACCGACAAAGTCGGTCTTTATAGGTGCTTATTTTTCTCTTAAACTTTTTGGTTCTTCAGGTTGATAAAATGCCCATAAGCAGGCAGAAGAAGCTGTAAAAGATGCAAATAAAGTTGCTAATGCAGCAAGAGCCATTAATACTTTGTGTTTCATAAGTTATTTTCCCCTTTGTAATTTGAAATTTTTATGATACTAAATATATGGATTAAAGCGTGGTCTAAAAAAGATGCTACCTTGTGACCAATAGTGGTAAGTGTAAAAACCTGCCAGCTCATTCCAATCATGATACAAAAAGCATAGATGAGAGGGAAAGGAGAATGGCTTACTAGAGTTATATAAGAAAGAAATATAACAGTAAGTAGGTAGATAAGTAGCATGGTTAAAGAGCCACGTTTTAATTTCTGTTGTTTAGAGATACTGGATAGAGGTTTACTAGGACTTGCAACAGGTGCTAATTTAAATACTATGTAGAAGTTCCAAATAAAAATAAAAAATATAATATAAACAGTTAAAGGAACTGTTAAATATAAACCTAATTTATGTCCGAGTAATGCACCTAAGATAGAGATGAATGTACCTATAAAAAGACATCTTTCAGCAGAAGTAGCATGAGCACCACCTGAATACTTTCTAAGAAGTGCAATGCTTAAAGACAAAATGAATGATTCAAACATAATTCCTAGAAATGCACCAATAGCTATAACAATCCCTATAGAAAGTAATGTTTGTAATAAGGCAAATAAGCCATAGGCCATAACGGCTATTTCTTCCTCTGTAGAATGGAGGGTTTTACCTAGATGAGTAGCAAAAACTTTACTAAGAGATTCTGTATTCATTTTCTATCATATCCTTTCTAGATTTCTTCCTTAAATAGCATAAGTAGAGTATAATTGCACTAATAATCAAAGAAGGAATGCCATAAAGAAGTTTTATCTGAGGATTAGAAAAAATCATTTCTATTTGTTTGTCTAAGAAGACTTGAATCCATACAACATTTATAAGCTCAGAAATATATTGTATAAGTGTTGTAAGGAAAGTAGCTCGGATAGCTTGAGTTAATTCAAACTTGTGAAAACCTATAATAATACTTGTAGTTGCTATAACTCCAAGTAAAGTATGAATACCAAAAGAAATGGGTAAAGAACGTATTAAATAAACTGTAACAGTCATGCATAAAATAGATTTTAACATTTTAGATTTATTTATAGGTACATTTGAAAAGATATGAGCACCTGTCATAAATAAAATAGCATCCGGTAATGCTCTAAAAAGCACTTCCATAAGAGTAAGGTGTAGCATAATTAAAGGTCCTCCTTAATAGTAGAAGTATATAGTGATTGAGTTGAGGCACTTTTAAGTGCTTGATAAATAATAATAAACGGTAAAACACGAATGAGCACATCACCTATACTTAATACGCTATAACCAAGATCAATAAAATCTGTTAGGAATTTTAAATGAGTGCTGCCATTCCCTAAACTATGTAATTGATCTGCAATGCCAAACATTTCTGGTGTTGCATAACCTGTCCAATAGGAAAGGGAAGGAAATACTGGCATTTTACCATCATTTGCCCATATAGCGATATCATTGCACCACCCACCTAGTATAACGCACCCAGATCCTATGATTGCGTATTTATAGAGTTCATATTTATAAACGATAAAAAGGGTTGAACATAAATAAAGTGATTTAAAGAGTGCAGCAAAAGATAAAAATGCATAGTTACCATTAAATATTAAAATTTGCATGACCCAATAAAAAGTTTCGCACACAAAAAGAGGATAGAAAACTTTTTCTTTCCATAGATAACTTAAGTTATATCCTTTTTTATGACATATAAATAAAGTAAGTAGTAGTGTTTCAATCATAATGCACCTAAGTATATATGATACTTATTTAGTATGTTATATAGTTCTATATAGAATATTAAATAAGCATTATATATCTGTATATTAATTTAAAGTATATCAAAAACATAACTATATTATAGTGTATATTTATGTGTTTATCTATATAATATTAGAAATTCTTGGCAATAAAATTTTTAAATTTTAGATTATAAATATATGAATCACTAAATTTTCCGGGGAAATAATTAGATACAATTGATAATAAAAGTATTAGAAGGGACTATTACACTTTAAAATGTAATAGTCCCTTCTAATACTTTTTGGCTCTTTTTCAAGGTATAGGCATTATAGGTATCACGTAAGGTATAGCGATCAGGAATTCTGATTGGAATTGTTTCTCCATTAAAAAGTAAAAAACTATCATTTTGTAGTGTACTGATATAATCCATATTGACTACAATGCCTCTATAGCATTGAAGAAAACGATCCTCATTTTTTATGAATTGAAGAAAATTTTTAAAAGACATATAGGTTTTAAATGTGTTCAATTCTGTATGAATTTGAATGCCATTATGAATTGTATCTATATAAAGAATATCATCTAAGAAGATAAGTTGAGGGATGCGATTTACAATAACCTCAACAAAAGGTTTTAAAGTAGTTGTTAGAATAGGACATAAATTTAGTGCTGTTTCAATATTGGAATACGTAAAAGGTTTAAGTAAATAATAACTAGCTTGTACGGTATAACCTTGTATAGCATAGTCCATACCTCTGCTCATTAAAATAAGATTTATGTTTTTATCTATTTTACGTATATATTCAGCAGCAGCTAGAGTAGGTGTATTGGGTGTATCCATATCTAAAAAAACAAAAGTAAAAAGATTTTCTGAAAAATCCTGGAAAAATGAGTCTGCGCAAGGATAAGAATATATAGATAATGCATCTGTGTATGTATCAAAATACTTCACAATAAGATCTTTGAGTAATGTAGCATCTGCATTATTAGAATCAATAATAGCAAGTTTCATAAGTATACCTCCTTATATTTAAATGATGGGAGTGTATATTTAAGTTTAGAATGTATATTAAATAAAGCAGGAAATATTTAAATAGAAAGTATATTAAATAATAAAAAATATATAGTTATATAAAACTACTTTGCACCCTATTAATATAATTTTATACCATGTTCATTGTATATTACAATATAATATTCTAAAATTCAGATATATTTATATGGAAAAAAATACCATATTATAAAAGGGTAAGGGGAAGATAGAAGTGAATAAGGGGAATCAAATTAAAATAGTTGGAAGGAAGGCTAAAGAGAAGTTACTTAATATACAAGAGTATCCGCTTACTGTTGTAACAGCGCCAATAGGCTATGGAAAAACATTAGCAGTACAGAATGCATGTACTCAAAGTAAAGCAAATATTGAATGGTATGATGAGAAGCAATCAGCTTGGTATCCCAAAAAACAGTATACGGAACAAACATGGATTATATTAGATAACTATCATAAGATACCAGAAGCATATAAGTACTATGAACAATTAAGTGAGGTAGTTAGGCAAAATATAGAAAATTTACATATAGTATTAATTACGCGTATGATACCAGTTATAGGAATAGAAGAAATGCGTATAAAGAATCAGTGCCAGATAGTGAATGGAGAGGATCTAAAGTTAGCACCGGAAGAAATAAAAGCATACTTTAATGAGAATGGAATTAATATTGAAGAAATTAAGGTAAAAGATATTGCTGATTATGTAGGTGGATGGCCAACAGCCATCTATTTAATGAAAGAAAATTATCTTCAATATGGTCAATTGAATTATACCTATAGTTTGTATAAAGTGATAAAAGAGGGAATTTATAATACTTATGATGAAGGTTATCAAAAGTTGCTTGTGACACTAGCAGGTATAGGGGCATTTAAAATGGGTGAATGGATTTTGATGCCTAACTATACACAAGTTTTAAAGGGAATCGAGAAGCTTTTACAGGATAATCTTCTTAAATATGATCATGAGCAAGAGTGCTACGGCTTAGTACCTATTTTTATAGAGTTTTTAAAACAAGAATTAACATTACATGCACAAGGAGTACTAAAGGGGACATGTGAATATATTGCTAAATGGCATATAACAAAAAAAGATTGGAATACTGCGTTTGCATTTTTAATACAAAGTGGGAGCTATGAAGAACTTCTTAAATGTCTAGAAAGTGAAGGCATACAAAAGTACGGGCGTATAGATACAGCCATGCTACAAAAAATATTTCAACAAGTAGACCATCAATTATTTTTACGTTATCCTGTTGCATGTCTAAGAATGATTTATTATAGCTTACTGGATAAGAATAAACAATATGCAAAAAACTATATGGAACAGGTAGAGATAGGATTTAGGCAAATTACAACATATGATGATGAAGTGATGAACCGGATAATGGGAGAAATTCATGCTATACGAGGCATTATGACTAATGAAACAATACAAGAAGTAGTAGAATGTATTGAGCGAGTGGAAGAATATATACCACAAGGGTCTATTATTGTAAATGGTATAGATATGATACATAAACATTGTATACATATGAGTTATAGGTATCATATTCAGCAAGGAAAATATGCTACTAGTATAAGAGATATTCTTAAAATTATTAAATCACATGATATTCTTAAGCAACGTTATAGTATAGAAATGCAATATCTTCTGTCAGCAGAATATTACTTATATAAAGGTGAATGTAATGAAGCTAAAAAATGTGCATATAAACTTTTTTATAAGGCAGATATGGCACAAAATTATGTTATGAGATTGTGCAGTGAGTTAATTTTAGCACGTATTGCTCTTAGTAAACAGGATGAGACAAAATGTCGGAAGTATATTCAAAATATAGAGCTATATAAACATTATAATGCCGGTGAAGCGATAGCAGAGGTGCGTAAAATAGGACTATGGTATATCAAAGGATGTCTTGCAACTCCTCAGGAAGAGTTTAAGGAAGAAGAGTTTAAGGATATTTTAAGTAGATGTTATGAAAACAATATAGGGATAAGTAGCTATATTGCTTATGCACAAGTACTTCTTATTAACGAAGAGATTATTAAGTTAGAAATTTTACAAGATATAGTAGGAGAACAATTAGCTACAAATGGTAGTATTTTTGGACAAATTTATTATTATTTATATGAAGCTATTTTAAAGCTTAAATTAGGGAATGTAGAAGAAGCAAAGCTAAAACTAAAGAAGGGATTAGAAATAGCAAAGGAAGATCATATTATTTTACCCTATCAAGAACACTTGAGCCTTTTAAGTCCTTTACTTGGCCAATTGCAACGAGATCATGTAATAGGAGAGTATGTGACAGAAATATTGAAAGGGGTAACTTTAGAACCAGAAGTGAAAGAAGCAACAAAGCAAGTAATGGAGAATAAAGAAAGTATATGGGGACTTACAAAAAGAGAATTTCAAATTACAGAGCTTATCAAAGAAGGTCTAACAAATAAACAAATTGCAGAAAAACTGTATGTAGCTAATGTAACAGTAGCAAAAACTACATCTAATATTTATAAAAAGTTAGGTGTAAGTAATCGTATTGAAATGATTCGTAAAATGGGTTGAAATATATCTAGGCTTAATAAGTAAGATATGCACATAAATTTCACATAAGAAGTTTATAATGTCCAATTAGGTGGTGAAACATAATGAATACACAAAAGCTAACTTATGCAGGAATGCTATCTGCTGTGATTGTAGCCATGACTTTGTTTGTAATGATGACAGGTCTTGGATATACAATCTTTATAGATTTGGGACTTCCTGTTCTAATTGGACTTGTTTACTTGAAATGTGGGTTTAAGTATACCAGTTTATGTGGGATGATTTCGGTTTTGATTATTTTCTTTGGTATGGGGGATTTGCCTACGGCTATTTGGATGATTCAAGGTATTATGATTGGGCTCATATGTAGTGTAGCTCTTAGTAAGGATTCGACAATTATGGATGATTTACTGTGGTGCTCGGTAGGTGGGGCTTTTATTGTTATCTTTATAGATGTCTATTGTGAAAATATTTTAGGTATGAGTTTGATTACTGAACTTTGGCGTACGCTAGAACCTTTTCCGGTTCCAGATGTAGTAAAAGAGATTGCAGTTTCTATAGGTCTTGCCAGTTTGCCAGTAGGTACGAGTATTATTGCTTATATTGGGACGCTTTTTGTCGGTCATAAGTTGCGTATTCTTTATGGAACAACAAAAGAAAAATTTAAAGTGATTAAGGGTTTTAGAACATATGCAGGCTACTTATGCTGTTCTAAGGGAACGACCTATAGATGGATTATCTATTTATTGGGTATACAAGCATTGCAATTTGTAACACTTCCACTTTATTTAAAAACTGTACTAGGAGCGATACAGTGGATTGCACTTTATTTTATATTGAGAGATGCACAGAGCTTAGTCAGCAAATTTATTTATACAAAGACCCAATCTATAAGTATAACAAAAGGAATTGGGCTAGGGATTTTTCTCATGTTATTTAGTTGGTTCAAGATTACGACCATAGCACTTACAAGTGTAGGGTGTATTGTAGATTTAATTTATCATGTAAGAGATAGACAGATACAGATGTTGAAGCAAAAAGTGGCTTAAAATAATAAAATTATTTGATGAGAGGAGTGATAACGGAATGTACCATTTATCACTCCTTTATGTATACGATAAGGATTTATATGGAACGATATTAGCAAAAAAGAATATAATAGTAGAAAATAGGTGACGGACAACATATAAAGAAATTGCTAGATTTGCAAATAGGATGGAATCAAATAGAATCAAGTGAATTTACATAAAAGGGGGGAGTAAATATGAAAGAAATAAGGGAGATTACATTAGAGACGACTATTAAGCAAATAGAAGACATAGATACATCTGATATTGATGGTGAAAAAATTATGATGAACTTAGATACAGGCAGCTACTTCATGCTTAATGAAATAGCAACACATATCTGGGATCTTACTGAGCAACCCGTGAGGATTGAAGAAGTTGTAAAATACCTGTTAGGTGAATATGAGATTGATGAAATTACATGTAAAGAACAAGTACTAGGGCTTGTGATAGAACTATATAAACATCAACTTATTACCATTGTATAGTATATTGAAAAGATATAAAGAGGTTGGTAAAAATTGGTTTATTTCTAGAAGACACATAGGAGTATGCAAGGAACTTCATACTATATTTAAAGCCTATTAGGAGGAAGTTTGTATGCCCCACAATCAAGCTCAAACGTATAAAGGTATTTTAAAAGAAAAGTTAGTTAAAGTATTAGAACGTCATCTAGATGAGTTAAAGCATTAATAATCACAGTTCCTTAAAGTTCTTGTATAGAGAGAACTTTAAGGAACTTATTTTTCTATAAGGGATAATAATTATTATTTACTAAATAAACAAAATATGTTATTATAATATTATCATATTAAAGTGGAGGGCATAAGAATGGATCAAACAGCATTATTTACATTAACATATGGTGTATTTATTTTAGGAGCAGAAAATAATGGTGCAAAAAATGCGTGTATCATTAATACTTGTACGCAACTTACAGCAGAGCCAGCACGTGTGAGTGTAACAGTTTTAAAAAGTAATTTAACACATTATATGGTAGATGCATCTAAGAAATTTACAGTATCAGTACTTGGTAAACATGCATCATTAGATACTATTGCACATTTTGGTTTCCAAAGTGGACGTAGTGTTGATAAGTTCCAAGATTTTGAGTACAAAGTAGATACTTTAGGTACTCCTGTTATAGAAAAAGATAGTATTGCTACATTTTCATGTAAAGTTGTAGAGCAAATAGATTTAGGTTCACATACTCTTTTTATTGGAGAAGTTATAGATGCGACTAAGCTTATAAATGGTGAACCAATGACTTATGCCTATTATAGAGATTTAAAAGCAGGTAAAGTACAACCTGTATCATTAGGCGGATCTGTTAAACCTACAAAAGAACAAGTACAATATGAATGTTCAGTTTGTCATTATATTTATGATGGAGAAGTACCTTTTGAGGAATTACCAGATACTTATCTATGTCCAATATGCGGTAAGCCTAAAAGTGTATTTTATGAAGCATAGATTATAAAATTTAAAAGGTTTATTACATGGATTAAAAACCATGTAATAAACCTTTTTTTATGTCAGTTATACAGTATAATAAAAGTTATATATGATAGAAAAAATAAGTGGGTAGATGTAGAAAGAGAGGATATGAGAAGAAATATGGTATTAGGCATAATAGCTATAAGTTGTGTGGCTATAGGAGTAGGGTTAAGTATTGGGCATTTTGCTATTAAAAATATATTTTTTGCAGGGCGTAAAACAGAAGAGGAGGCCTTTAATGAACTTGAACATAGAAAGGTGTACAAGCGTTCAGATTATGAGGCGCTTTCTAAAGAGGAAATAACAATTACGAGTCAAGAAGGTTATAAGTTACAAGGAGAATATATAACTTTTCATCCAGATGCAAAGAAGGTTGTTCTATTGATTCATGGTTATACAGGTAACCATTTGATGAGTTTACAAGTGGCTCAGATTTATGGAGATTATGGTTATAATATTTTAGCCATTGATGCAAGAAGTCATGGTAAGAGTGAGGGTATTTATCCAACTTATGGACTTTGTGAAGTTGAGGATGTAAGGCTTTGGATTAATAAGCTTCGTGAAATAGAAGGAGAAACTGTTCGAATTGGTTTGCATGGACAGTCTATGGGTGCAGCAACAGCCCTGATGTATGCAGGTAGATATAAGGATATAGCTTTTGTTGTAGCGGATTGTCCATATACGAGGGCAATGGAAGTATTGCAATATCAATTTAAGACTTTTGCACATTTGCCGGCTAAGCTTACTTATAAAATTATCAATTTTTGGATTAAATATAGATATAGGCTAAACTTAGATGAAGCTAATCCCCTTGATGAGGTTATACATTATAATGGGCCAGTTGCCTTTATTCATGGTAAAGAAGATGTAACTATTCCATATACAATGAGTGAGAGAATGTATAAAGCTAGAAATAGTATGCAAGATAGGCTATGCCTTATAGAAGGAGCAAAACATGTAGAAGTTTATATGTATGATAAAGTAGCCTATCAAAAGGCTATCCATGAAATCATTAACTCATGAGAAAAGGTGAGCTAGAATATAATTTCCTTAGAAGACCTTTCTAAGGAGATGATAAGATGAGTTTACCGATGGCTAGGTGTTATCTAGGAACAGAAACACCTTATTATTATACCCCTGAAAGTGAGATAGAAGCCCCTAGTGGCTATCACGCTGTATATATTAGTCATTTAAGTCGACATGGATCAAGATATGTGACAAGTTCAAAAGGTGCCCAAGAACTCTACAAAGTGCTCAGTGAAGCTTATAAGCAAAATGAACTTACCCAAGAAGGGAAGCAGCTCAGAAGGCAGATTAGAAGATTTATGGCACTTTCACAAGGTAAGTACGGATTACTAACACCTTTTGGTGTACAGGAACAAAAAGGAATAGCTAAACGTATGTATGCCCATTATCCTACAGTTTTTGGAAAACAGGTGCATGCCGTTTCCACCTATGTAACAAGGGCAAAACAAAGTATGGATGCATTTATAAAAGAACTTAGTCATTATATAGGAAGAAAACCTATTACAACATATGTAAATGGAGAAGTAGATCCACTATTAAGATTTTTTGATCTTAATGAAGCCTATATTCAGTATAAAGAAAAGGGAAAGTGGAAAGCAGAACTTGCTACTTTTACGAAAAGAGAAGATGTCTCTACCCCTTTTATGGCAAAGTTTATTAAGGAAAGTTATGGGCTAACACCTACAAAGGCTCTGGATTTGGCAACAACGTTATATAGTATTTATGCAAATACCTATAATATGCAGGTGGATTTAGGTCTTGGTCAGTATTTTGATGAATGTACACTTAAGTATTATTGGGAAAATGAAAATCTTAAAAATTACTTAGAAAAAGGGCCAAGCAATATGGGGCAAGACTTACCAACAAATATTGCATTTGCACTGTTAAGAGATTTTATTGATAAAAGTGATGCAGCGCTTCAAAGCGGGGATGTCTCTGCAGATTTAAGGTTTGCTCATGCAGAAACTATTATTCCTTTTGCAAGTTTATTAGATTTATTAACATGGGGAAGACAAACGGATCAGCTCAATACAGTGTCTAAGTTTTGGAAAGATGAATGTATTGCGCCCATGGCAGCTAATATTCAGTGGATTTTTTATAAAGGAGAAGAAAATCAGCCGATATTAGTTAAGATGCTTTATAATGAAAAGGCTATTCCGTTCCCCACAGGAAGTAATGAAAGACCTTATTATAGATGGGAAGATGTAAAGGATTTTTATGAGCAAATTTTACAAGGGATTAATATTCCTAATACACCAAGTGTAGTAGAACAAGTCAAATTCTATACCGCTAATTAGATAGTATAAAAAAGAGATAAATACACAAAGAGAGGAATATCATGAAAATAAATAATAAAAAGAAATGTTTATATTGTAATCAACAAATCCAAGGAGAACCATTTAACCACAAAGTTGGATATTTTTGTTCAGAAGAGCATTTTGATGCCTATTGTGAGACGTTAAGTAAAGAGGAACTCGCATTACTCATGCATAGTATATGTCCTTGTAGTGATGAAGGTTAGAAAAGAGGCGTTTTAAGTGGAAAATAACCAAGCAAAGAAATATAAGCTGATTAAGAAACAACTTGATAAAGTAGAAAAAAAGGAAAATAAAGTTCTTAGTAAGAAAGAGATAAAGTTTATTAAAAATAAAGTTTCACCTATTCAAGAGAAGATAGAAAGTAAGATTCCAGCTAAACTTCAGCAAACGTTAGAAAAAGCGTTTGAGACAGGTTTTAAAGTAGTATTTGAAAAAGGCGTTGGCTTAATAGAGAAGACTTATAAAAAGGAATCTAAGCTTCAGGACTTCGATGTAAAGCATTATATGATTATGAATCAAATGAATCATAAAAATATTAATGAGCTTGATAAAGGCGCAGCAAAAACAGTACGAGGTAATCAATTTATTTCTACAGTTGAAGGGAGTCTATTAGGTGCATTAGGAATAGGTATCCCAGATATACCTATTCTTATAGGAATGATCTTAAAGAGTATTTATGAGATTAGTTTATCTTATGGATTTGATTATACAACAGATAGAGAGAAACTTTATATTCTTTATATGATTTGTGCAGGCGTTACTAAGGAAGATGTTCAAGAGGACTACAATAGAAAGTTAGAGCGTATTGCAGTAGGCAATAGAATGGCAGATACACTTCCTTATAGCATAGATAATGCGATTAAGGAAACCTCGACTCGCCTGGCAGAAGCTATGTTGATAGCAAAATTTATTCAAGGTATTCCTATTGTTGGCGTAGTAGGTGGTGTAAGCAACTTTAATATTATTAAAGACATCACAAAAATGGCACGTATTAAATATAAGAAACGTTATTTAGAGGGACTTTTACATGAAAAATAAGAAAGAGACAAAGTGGCATTATCAAGTCACATGGAAAGTTGAAGAAGAGATACAAGACAGAGCACAAGAAAAAATTAAGCAACTTATAGAAGAATGGTGTAAGGAACAAGGGGCCCAGTTCATAGACATATTTTTTGAACCAGATGCTTTTAAGCTAGATATCCAGCTAGAGAATAATATCAATGTCTATAAGGCGACTAAATCCTTGAATAAAGGTTTAGGAAAGGTGATTTCAGGTGTAGAACTTTACTTAGTAGTAACTCAAGCGGAAAGACTAGAGGGGCATAGCATTACTCAGGAAATAAGAGTAGAAAAAGTTATAGAGAGTTTATGGTCAGCAGAATATTATGATTTAGATGAACGAGCAGCAGACGATCTAGAAGCATTTAAAGATTATCTAAATAGTAGGCAACTTGCAACAATAGATGTAGATGATCAACTTTATATAGTAGATATAGAAGCGATTGGGGCTCTTATTAATCTTAATTGTTTTGAATGTACCAAACTTTATCAATATGGCTGCTGCTGTGGAAGTCCTTGTGATATGAGCAGAAAGAATCAAAGATATTTAGATAAGCATCTTAGTAACCTAGCAGAAGAAATGCGTAGACTCAATGAGAAAGATTATGATGAGGTTATGGAAAAAGGGGGATTTATCTCTTTTGATGGTTCTATTAAAGAATGTAATGGCCGTTGTAGTTTACTTGTATTTCATGAAGGGGTCTATAAATGTATGGCACATAAATATGCCTTAGATCATGAAATTCCAATCTATGAACTGTGTCCGCTCTCATGTTTGATGTATCCGCTAGAAATTATTGAGCTTATTACAGATAAAAAGAAGAAAGTATTATTTTTTACATCAGTAGTAGAAGAAGATTTTGCAAAAATATATGGACGATGGGGAAGCTATGGTTCTTTGCAAATAGATCATAGATGTGTAAAACCAGATGAACATAATGAAATTTTTAAGAAAGAGGATTATAAGCCTGTTTATAAGGTTAATCAAAACCTCTTAATACATGAGTTTGGCGAAGGTATTTATAAAGGTATGGAACAATTATTTAATAAGACCACTTAAATCTAAGTGGTCTTTTAGTTTTTCTAAAGTTACATCTTCTTCTGCAAAGCCGAATATACTTTAAGTGAACAACATATAGGAGCTGATCACATGCAACGTGCAGAAGGGTATAAGGAATTATTTCAAGGTATAGATGTACCTGTTAAATTAGCAGATGGATCATTTAAGGTGCCTATTAATTTTGATAATGGTGCAACAACACCACCATTTAAATATGTTTGTGAAACAATAGAAGAAAAAATAGGTATGTACGGTGCGGTTCACAGAGCAGGGCAAAAATCTATTTATAGTACAGAGTCTTATGAAGAGAGTAAGCAAAAGGTATTAAATTTCTTTGGTTTAAAACCTGAAGATGGTTATTGCGTAATTTATACAAAGAATACGACAGAAGGCCTAAACTTATTAGCTCATGAGTTATGTCAAAAAGAAGGTACCAAAGTACTCTCTACAAGAATGGAGCACCATGCCAACGATTTACCATGGAGGAAAATGGCGAAGGTATTCTACATAGAAGTAGATGAAAATGGACTATTAAGATTAGATGAATTAGAAGAGAAATTAAAAAATGCAGCTGGAAGTATTCAATATGTTACTCTAACAGGGGCTTCTAATGTAACAGGGTATATTAATCCTATTCATGCAGTCGCTCAAATTGTACATCAATATGGTGCAAAGTTGATTGTAGATGCTGCTCAATTAGTAGCCCACTATCCAATCAAAATAAAGGGGACTAGAGCAGATGAAAATATAGATTTTCTCGTCTTTTCTGCCCATAAGATCTATGCGCCTTTTGGAGTAGGGGTCGTAATAGCGAAAAAGGAGTATATTAATGAAAGTTGGCCTTATGTACAAGGAGGAGGAGCTGTAGCAGCAGTATTTGATGATGATGTATACTTTAAGGATTCTCCTGATAAGGAGGAAGCGGGTACACCTAATTATTTAGGAGTAATAGCCTTGTCAGCTGCACTTGATATGATGACCAGTGTAGGTATGAATCAAATTGTAAGGCATGAACAAAAGCTTAAAAATAGAATGTTAGCAGGATTAAGAGGTATACCTAAGGTTACGTTATACGGTGATCCTTTGTATAAAGCTAGATTAGGTGTGATAAGTTTTAATATAGAAGGCATGCATCATTCACTAGTCAACCAACTCTTAGCGGAAAGAGGAGGTATTGCTGTGAGAAATGGATGTTTTTGTGCACAGCCTTATGTGGCAAGATTATTAGGCGTTTCAGATAGGGAAAGATATGAAATGATGCAACAGTCTCAAAGGCCAGAACCTGGCATGGTAAGAGCAAGTTTAGGACTTTATAATACAGAAGATGAGATAGATGATTTTCTTGAGATGATACAAGAAATTTGTGGATTGAAAGATTCAGAGCTCAAGAGAGCAATACGTTATAGGCTGAAGTTTTAAAATGAGAGGATAGGGAAGTACGCTATATGTACTTCTCTATTAATATATAGATTGAATGAAGGCGTGACTGGACGAGATAAAAGATGTATCGAACATTTTTTTGTTGTGAAATAAAAATGTTCATATTTTTAATGAAAAACTCTATTTTTTTGCTTTAAAGTATGCTAATATGAGTGCAATATAGTATTTTGGACTTCATTTAACTAGAATTTGACGGACCCAAAAAAAGGAGGACAAGTAATGGAAAAGCAACAACTTAAAAAATTAATAGATGTAGCAGCAGGTAGAGTACCAGCTGACATTGTTATCAAGAATGCTAAAGTGGTAGATGTATATAATGGACGTATTGTAGAAGGTGACATTGCAATCTGTGATGAACTTATTGCAGGTGTAGGTACATATGAAGGTATACGTGTGATAGATGCTCAAGGGCAATATGCAACACCAGGTTATATTGATAGTCATATACATATTGAATCTTCTTATGTAAGTCCAGAAGAACTTGGCAGATTAGTTGTGCCTCATGGTACAACAACGATCATTGCAGACCCACATGAAATTGCTAATGTATGTGGACTTCGTGGTGTAGATTACATGATAGAAGCTTCTAAAGGTACAGCGCTTGATATTCAGATGATGCTTCCATCTTGTGTACCTGCTACACCATTTGAGCATGCAGGAGCAGTGATTGATGCAGAAGCTATGAAAGCACCTATTGAAAACGGAAGCGTGTTAGGGCTTGGGGAGTTTATGAATTTCCCTGGTGTTATTGGCGGTCATGATGATGTGCTTGATAAAATTATGGTAGCTAAAGAACATGGTAAAGTTATCGATGGTCATAGCCCAGGTGTATTTGGAAATGCACTTAATGCCTATGCAGCAGCACGTATTCGTACAGATCATGAGTGTGACACCATTGAAGAGATGCATGATCGTATTGCAAGAGGTATATATGTACTTCTTCGCCAAGGCTCTGCATGTCATAACCTGAAAAAATTACTTCCAGGGCTTACAATGCAAAACAGTAGACGCTGTCTTCTATGTGCTGATGACTGCCAGCCAAAAACCATTTTAAGTGTTGGACATTTAGACAATCATTTACGTATGTGTATAGAAGAAGGTATAGATCCAATTATAGCCCTACAAATGGCAAGTTTAAATGCAGCAGAATGCTTTGGTCTTTCTGACCGTGGTGCTATTGCTCCAGGACTTCGTGCTGATATTGTTCTCATAGATAACTTAACAGCATTTAATGCACAACGTGTATTTATTGCAGGCCAAGAAGTGGCAACACAAGGTGAGTATATGCTACCTATTGAACGCCATGATATTCATGCGACTAAAGGGAGCTTCCATGTAAAGGACTTCTCTGTAGATAAATTACGTCTAACTATTAATTCAGAACAAGCACATATCATCAATATTCTTCCAGGTGGTGTAGTCACAAGTAAAGAAGTTGCTTCAATTAAACGTAATGAGAATAATGAATTTGTATATGATCCAGAAGTAGATATTGTAAAGGTAGCAGTTGTAGAGCGTCATCAAGATACAGGTAATGTAGCGGTAGCACTTCTTAAAGGATATGGACTTAAGCAAGGTGCAGTGGCTTTGTCAGTGGCTCATGATTCTCATAACATTATTGTTGTAGGTGTAGATGATCAGGATATGGCTTATGCAGTTGAAGAGCTTATTAAACAAGATGGTGGTATTATTCTTGTTAATAAGGGGCAAGTGATTGAAAGTATGCCGATGCCAATAGGTGGACTTATGAGTGATAGAAGTGGTGAGTGGGTAGATGAAAAACTTAGAAGTATTCATCAAACAGCTCATGAAGTACTTCATATTAGTGAACATGTGGAACCTGTTATGACACTTTGTTTTATGTCACTTGCGGTTATTCCAGAGATTAAGTTAACAGATATGGGATTATTTGATGTAACACAATTTGCTTTTATTCCTATTGAAGCTTAAATCTGTACATTTAAATAGAGTTGTGAGCATTTATAAAAATATAAATGCTCACTTTTTTTATATAATACATATAAAAAGACCTAAATATGAGAAGTTGAGTAGCTATAAAAGTTAAAAAATGATAAAATTTTAATTATCCTTCAAATAACAAGGAATAGTATGTAAAAGGAGAATGGGATTTTGGCAAACTTATTTGACGGCATAAAAAAGGTTTCAGAAGAAGAGCTAAGAGAACAAATTGCACTTTTAGAAACTTTTACAATGACCAACATATCTAAACAAACAGGACAAAAAGTCGCAAAAAAATTAGTACAAGCAACAAATTTAGTAACAGGACTTATGAAAAAGACGCCTTTACAAGCACCTGAGGTGCTCTCAATAGATCAGCTTCTAGAAAAGAGTAAGCTTAATTGGCAAATGTTAGGACGCGAAGAATTAGAAATTCATCTTAAGAACATTTTAAAAGAAAAATGCAATGCACTAAGAGGAGGAAGTATAGAGGCAGAGGATTCAGATGATGCCCTTTCTGTTTTTATCATTGATCAAGTTGCAGAACATTATGAGCTCAAAGAAGAATTATTGCCTTCACAAAAAGCAGATTTAATTACAAAGTGCTATGCAGAAGAAAAGAAAGCATTACAAAGAGAATTAAGAAAGCAAGTTGAAAAGCAGCAAATAGAAGCTGAAGGTGAAATAACAGATGAAACTGAAAAAGTAGAAGCTGTACTAGAAGAAGCTTTAGTAGAAAGTATGAACGAAATAAGTATCAAAGAAGAGATACAAGAATCAACGATAGGTGAGATTCAAGATGCTCAAGTTTTTGAACTAGATGATGA
Source organism: Holtiella tumoricola (assembly GCF_027857615.1). Classification (NCBI taxonomy): domain Bacteria; kingdom Bacillati; phylum Bacillota; class Clostridia; order Lachnospirales; family Cellulosilyticaceae; genus Holtiella; species Holtiella tumoricola. Next base: position 261,111 of record NZ_JAQIFT010000016.1, on the reverse strand, counting down.
TATGGAGTTAGAAGCTAGTAATGTTATAGAAAACACAGAAAAAGAAGAGTGTGAAGAGGAGGAAGAAAATAAGCAAGTTAAACAACCTCTTGATGCCAAGACTGTACTAGAGCTTCAAATGCCATTAGGTAAAAATAAATTGATCCGTGAACTCTTTGCTCAATTAATCGTACTTTGTGTAGAAGCTATGGGTGGACAAATGGAATGTAAGGAAGAAATATTACCAAGTTGGCTACCAAATGATGAGAGAATAAAATTAGATAAGGCTTATCAAGACTTGATGCAGCAACATGCTAAAAATGAAGAGAACTATGAAGCAGTTGTACAGAAGTTATTAGAAAATGATAGGTATATTACATCTAAGAATAAATTGATTGAGTATGAAGAAGGAAGCCAAGCAGAAACAAAAGAACGTATTAAGAAGCTTGTAGAAGAAAAAGAATCTCTACTTAATAAGTTTGCAGAACAAGAACAAATATTATCAAGTGCTACAGAAGAGAATATTTTAGAGCATATTCAGCAAGTTGAGATGGAAGAGCAACGTATGACAAAAGAAGTACGTATGAAAGATGCTCAAATTAGTACCTATGAAGGTATGCTTACTATGAGTAAAGAAGAGATAAAAAGTGCAAGAGCTTATATTGATATCTTTAATAGAAAACATGAAGAGATTACTAAAGAAGTTCAAGAAGCACTGAAGAAGAAAGAAGCAACCACTGAACAGATACAAAATGAAAAAGAAGAAAGGCAAAAATCGCTTGAAGAGAAGTGGCAAACAACATATAGTGATTTTAAATTCGAACAAGAGTGTTTAAAATCAATTTATAAAACATTTGCGCTGTATGAAATTGTAGATGTTGAAAGAGCTTTAATGGAATTACATAATGTACAAGATGTAAAGGCCCTTAGTTGGGGAGAGCTTGATAAGAAAGATTATGAAGCTTTTAAATTGACTTCAGATGGGCGTACATTAAATCATTTAGTCTTTAGTTTGAGCAATGATAGTGTAAGCATTATTATTTATGAAACATTAGAAGAAGAAGCGCATAGAATAAATGTAATCAAGATTATTAAGTATAGTGAATAGACTCAAGACTATAAATGTTAAAGTACTAAAAATTAAAAAGTAAGAAAAAAGTAAGAAAAAGGTTCTGGTAAAATCAGATTTTTTTGATATAATTAGAAATGTAATCACAACAAAATAACTTCGGTAGGTGAGGCTACCGTAGGGATATGGATTGTTACCGCAAAATAGTGGAGACACTATGAGTTGGTCAGCAGGGGATGTCGAAACCAAGGCATAACCTAACACAATTTCACCGCCCTACGATGCTAAAGCTTGAACGATGAATTAGATTAGGCCGATAGGCCCCTTGTCATTGTTATGCTTTGGCAAGGGGTTTTTTGTATTGTTAATTTAAAGGAGGTGAGAAGAATGGACGCAAGTAGTAGTAACGGCACGGGACCTGATAAGCAGTATAAAAGTGAAAAAAGTGAGGAGATGCCGTATGAACATTCTTCTCACCGCAAACGGACAACTAAATAGATGCTTTCTAGAGTAGGTTAGATAGACAGGTTTCGTGTCAATCCAATTTTGTTATTAAGAATAAATGGAGGGATTAGACATGAAAAAGAATATTTTTAAAAACCAAGCAGAAAGAATGAGAAGACAACAAGAAGCACGTGAAGCCGTGATTAATAAATGGCTTGTAAATATAGCTACTAAGCACAAAGCATTTGTACTTGAAAATATGGGGACTTCATTAGAGGGATTAGAAATTAAACAAGTAGAAAAAGCAAGAGAAGAATGTGGATTTAATAGTATTACCCATGAGAAAAAGGATTCTGCATTAAAACGCTTTATTAGTGCATTTATTAATCCTTTTACAGTGGTACTTTTTATATTAGCAACAATTTCATTATTTACAGATGTGATTCTTAGTGGAAGTGGAGAAGCAGACTTTACAACGGTCGGTATTGTGTTAACCATGGTGGCTGTAAGTGGAATATTAAAGTTTGTACAAGAGACTAAATCCAGTCATGCAGCAGAAAAACTAAGTGCGATGGTTAAGACTACAACTTGTGTACAACGCAAGGAAATAGGAAGGGTAGAAATTCCGCTAGAAGAAGTTGTAAATGGAGATATTATATGCTTATCAGCAGGTGATATGGTACCAGCTGATCTTAGAATAATAGAAGCAAAAGATCTATTTATAAGTGAATCAGCGTTAACAGGAGAAAGTGAACCAGTAGAAAAAGTTGTTGAACTAAAAAAGGGCAGAGTTTATCAAACTGCTATAGAATGTGATAACTTAGCTTTTATGGGAACCAATGTAATTAGTGGGACAGCATTAGGGGTTGTAGTGGCCGTTGGAGATGAAACTTTATTTGGTAATTTATCTCAGACTATTGTGGCTACCCAAGTGGCTTCAGGATTTGAAAAAGGTGTGAATTCAGTTTCATGGTTACTCATTAGATTTATGGCAGTTATGGCACCTATTGTATTTTTTATTAATGGTTTTACAAAAGGAGATTGGGTAGAAGCATTACTTTTTGCACTTTCAGTAGCTGTAGGTTTAACACCAGAAATGTTACCGATGATTGTAACTACAAGCTTAGCTAAGGGTTCTGCTAGGATGAGCAAGAAAAAAACTATTGTTAAAAACTTAAACTCTATCCAAAACTTTGGAGCAATGGATGTATTATGTACAGATAAAACTGGGACTTTGACACAGGATAAAGTTATTTTAGAGTACCATTTAGATATTCATGGGGAAGAAGATGAGCGTGTTCTACGCCATGGATTTATGAATTCTTATTATCAAACAGGACTTAAGAATTTAATGGACCTTGCTATTATTGAATATACCAAGGATATGGGAAAAGATGAGGTTTTTGCTAGTTATAAAAAAGTAGACGAAATACCTTTTGACTTTGAAAGACGTTGTATGAGTGTTGTACTTGAAGATGAATTTGGTAAGACACAAATGGTAACAAAAGGTGCAGTAGAAGAAATGCTTAATCGCTGCCGTTTTGCAGAGTATAAAGGAGAAGTAACTGTTTTAACAGAATCTATTAAGAAAGAAATTCTTGAAACAGTAGCACAGCTCAACGACCAAGGCATGCGTGTTATAGCTGTTGCACAAAAGACAAATCCATCAGCTGAAGGCGTATTTTCTACTAAAGATGAAAAAGATATGGTACTTATGGGATATTTAGCTTTCTTAGATCCACCTAAAGCAAGTACAGCTAAGGCAATAGCATCTCTAAAAGAATATGGTGTAGAGGTGAAAGTGCTAACAGGTGATAATGAACGCGTAACAAGATCTGTATGTAAACAAGTGGGACTAAGTGTTGAAAAGCTTCTGCTAGGTAGTGAAATTGAGCATATGAATGATGAAGAATTAACACGAGAAGTAGAAAAGTGTAATATTTTTGCAAAGCTTTCACCACAACAAAAATCAAGACTTGTAAGAGTACTAAGAGCAAATGGGCATACAGTAGGCTTCATGGGAGATGGCATCAACGATGCGGCAGCTATGAAAGAAGCTGATGTAGGTATTTCAGTAGATACAGCAGTAGACATTGCAAAAGAATCAGCAGATATTATTTTACTTGAAAAAGACTTAAATGTTTTAGAAGAAGGCGTTATAGAAGGAAGAAAAACCTTTGGCAATATGATTAAATATATTAAAATGACAGCAAGTTCTAACTTCGGAAATATGTTTTCTGTATTAGTTGCAAGTGCCTTTTTACCTTTTTTACCTATGCTTGCGATACAACTTATTGTGTTGAATCTTATTTATGATATTTCTTGTATTTCTATTCCATGGGATCATATGGATGAGGAGTTTTTAAAGAAGCCTCGTAAATGGGATGCATCATCTATCGGAAGTTTTATGGCATGGATTGGGCCTACAAGTTCAGTATTTGATATTATTACTTATATACTCATGTACTTTATTATTTGCCCAATGGTGTGTGGTGGATATTATCATGAGCCAGGTGTAGACAAAGTGTTATTTATGGCACTCTTTAATGCAGGATGGTTTGTAGAATCTCTATGGTCACAAACTTTAGTTATTCATATGATTCGTACACCAAAAATTCCATTTATTCAAAGTAGAGCTTCCTTACCTGTTACACTAGTTACAACACTTGCAATTGGTATTGGAACGATTATTCCATACACAAGCTTTGGTGAAGCTATAGGTATGTATCCAATACCACCCATTTACTTTGCTTGGTTAGTGGGCATTATATTATGTTATATGATACTTGTTACAGTCTTAAAGAAAATTTATGTCAAAAAATACGGCGAATTACTTTAAGAGAAATGAGGTAAGTCATATGAATAAAAAAGCATTGGCAATAGGGATTGAAGCTAAAGTGTGTGAATGGATCTATACTCAGCTTGAAGAAAAAGCTAGGAGTAATAGGGAATTTGAAGATTTGTTAGAAGGATTAAAAGGATTAAAAGATAAAGAATATGGTTGTTTGATTTTAAATAGAAAAGAGAGTGAAGAAATGACACTAGTGGAGTCAGAGCAGATAAGAAGCGGTAAGTTAGCTATAGATATGGTTAATAGAAGTGTCTGCTATGATAACAAAGTGATTCAACTTACTCCAAAAGAATTTGATATTTTATATTTATTAGCCAATAATAAAGGAAAAGTATATACGAAAGAACAGATTTATAATGGCGTGTGGAAAGATAATTATACTTATGATGATAACAATATTATGGCTCATATAAGAAAGCTACGAAAGAAGATAGAACCAAATCCAGCGAAACCTATATTTATTATAACGATGTGGGGTGTTGGATATAAGTTTGGTGGTGAGTAAGCATGTGAAAAAGTCCTACCTTTAGAATTAAATCTAAAGGTAGGACTTTTTGCATACACTTTTACATGTAGGAAAAACTAAATTAAAAAGTTTAAAAAAGGAGCGGTATTTTATGAGTGATACAGTAAAGGTTATTCCGTTAGGTGGTCTGGGAAGTATTGGGAAAAATATTACTGCAATCCAATATAAAAGTGAAATCATCGTGATTGACTGTGGTATGGGATTCCCAGATGAACAAATGTATGGTGTAGATCTTATTATTCCAGATATTACCTACTTATTAGCCCATAAAGATCAAGTAAAGGGGATATTTTTTACCCATGGGCATGAAGATCATATTGGAGCAGTACCTTATATTTTACAACAGATTAATATTCCTTTATATGGAACAAGACTAACTCTAGGCATTATTGAAAATAAATTACAAGAACATGGTTTAGCTAAAGACTGTAAAATGCATAGCGTAGAGCCAGGAGATTGTATTCAATTAGAGCAGATGAAAATTGAATTTATAAGAAGTACACATAGTATAGCAGGTGCTTGCTGTATAGCTGTTCATACGCCAGAAGGTATTATTTTTCATACAGGGGATTTTAAAGTAGACTATACCCCCATTGATGGGCAAACAATGGATCTAGAACGAATAGGAGAGCTTGGCAAACAAGGAATACTTCTTCTGTTAGCAGACAGTACCAATGTAGAGCGTAAAGGGCACTCACCTTCTGAACAAACTATAGGTAAAACATTAAGAAGACTGTTTGAAGGGGTCAAAGGGCGTGTTATCGTTGCAACCTTTGCTTCAAATATTCATAGAATCCAACAGATTATAGATGCTTCTATAAAGCATAACCGCAAAGTAGCTTTCAGTGGAAGAAGTATGGAAAATATTACAAAGGTAGCTAAAACATTAGGTTATTTAGACATACCTGAGAATATGCTCATACCTCTTGAAGAAATTCATAATTATTCCAATGATAAGATTACCATTATTACGACAGGAAGCCAAGGAGAGCCTATGGCAGCTTTAGCAAGAATAGCTTTTGGACATCACCGTGTCATTAAAATACAACCTAATGATTTATTTATTATTTCTGCTTCACCTATACCAGGCAATGATAAATTAGTATCTAAAGTTATTAATGAACTTTATAAAAAGGGTGCTGAAGTTATTTATAAAGATATAGAAGATGTACATGTATCGGGGCATGCATATAAGGAAGAATTAAAACTCATTCATTCTTTAACTCATCCTAAGTTTTTTATGCCTGCACATGGAGAATATAGACATTTAAAACATCATAGTGATTTAGCAAAAGAGATGGGAATGAAGCAAGAAAACATCTTTATTTTACAAGATGGTGATGTTCTGGAGTTAGATCATGAAAAGGCTGCTATTACAGGGCGAGTACGTGCAGGTAATATATTAGTGGATGGTATTGGAGTAGGTGATGTAGGCAATATTGTTCTTCGTGATCGTAAGCATCTAGCAGAAGAAGGAATGCTGATTGTAGTAGCAGCTATAGATTTAGAGACCTATTCTATTATGGGGGGTCCAGATGTCATTACACGTGGATTTGTCTATGCAAAAGATGCAGAAGAACTTATTAATCAAGTTAAAGCAGTAGCAACAAAAGAATTAGAAATGTGCTTAGCTTATCAAATGGTAGAATGGTATATCTTAAAAGCCAACATTAAAAAAGTAGTAGAGCAATTACTCTATGAAAAAACAAAGAGAAGACCAACTATATTGTCTATTATTATGGAGGTGTGAACAAAGGGGGGATTTCTACTTGTTAAATAAATCAAAATAGCATAATATAAAGGTTTGGAACAAGTAGAAGAGGAAGTTGAGGATAAGTAATCTATGTTAGATTCAATTATATTAGAACAAGAAAAAGCTTATTTAAAGCAAACTATAGATTTTTTAAAGCAAGAAATTCATAAAGGTCTTGAAGGAGTAGATAAACAAAAAGCGACCCTCCTTGGCATACGTAAGGAAATGTGGGAAGAAGGTATGCATGCAATTGATGAGTTTGATCAAGCCATTGATATGAGCCAGTACGTCAATATGGAAGCCATCGAAACTTCTCAGTACAAACATCAATTAGAAAAGGTTATGAATTATCAAAAGATGTTACCAGCACCTTATTTTGGACGTTTTGATTTTAAAGAAGACGGTGAGAGTGAAGAAAAAGTTTATATTGGTTATCACAATGCTATGAATGATGATACCTATGAGGTTTTAGTTTATGATTGGCGTACACCTATTGCTGGACTATTTTATAATCATGAAGTAGGACCAGCAAGCTATGTAGCACCATGTGGAGAAATAGAAGGAGAAATGCTTCTTAAGAGACAATATGAAGTGGAGAAGGGGAAGCTGAAGTTTTTCTTTGATTCAAGTATTGCTATTACGGATGATATGCTTAAACAAACACTAGGTCAAAACACTTCCAGACAAATGAGGAATATAGTTGAAACCATTCAAAAGGAACAAAATCGTATTATTCGTGATGAAGAAAATGATGTGCTTATTGTACAAGGGGCAGCAGGTAGTGGTAAGACATCCATAGCTTTACATCGCATTGCCTTTCTTCTTTACAATCAAAGAGAAAAAGGACTAACCAATAAAGATGTAATGATTTTATCACCGAATAGTCTATTTGGTGATTATATAGCGGAAGTACTACCAGAGCTTGGCGAACAAAATGTAGAGTGTGCAACATTAGAGGATTTATTTGAAGCTTATTTTGGTAATTACTTAAGAATGGGCAAAAAGCATAGTCAGCTAGAAGCTATTATTAGTAGCAAAAATCGTGATAGAATTCGTGCATCTATTGCTTTTAAAGGTTCAGAAGCATTTATGACCATGCTTGAACGTTATATTGAATGGATTGAAAAAGAAGGCATTATTTTTAAAGATGTCTACTACCGTGAAGAAAAAATTATGGGTGCGAAAGAGCTTAAAACACAGTTTTTAGATAACCAAATAAACATGTCTATTATTAAGCGTTTGAAACGTATTGAGAAAATTCTCTTAGAACGTATTAAACCTTTAGAAAAAGCCTATTACAAAGAGCTAGTAGATAAACTTGAGAATGATTCCAAATTTGCCCATGATGAACAAGAAGAAGCAAGACGCCTTGTGCAAGAAGAGTATGATTGTTTTATGAGTACGATTACTCGTTTTACTAGAGTTAATGTACTTAAGGTTTATGAAAGATTGATGAGAAAGCAAAAACTCTTTAATCAATTTGCAGAAGGAATAGTATTACCAGAAGGTATCGAGGGAATGATGAAGCACACTGCAAAATGTCTAGAACAAAAGCAAGTTGCTTATGAAGATGGTGCAGTACTGCTTTACTTGAAACTTAGATTAGAAGGGGAGAGCTTATATGCCTCAATCAAGCAAGTTTTAATTGATGAAGCCCAAGATTACTATCCAATTCATTACAAAATCTTTAAGATGATTTTTAGAAATGGTCAGTATACCATTTTAGGGGACTACTGCCAGGCTATTGAAAAACCTATTCAAGCTTCTATTTATGATGGGATTATGGAAATCCTAAAACCAAGAAAAGGTTTACAAATTGATTTATTAAAGAGTTACCGTTCAACTTATGAGATTTGTGAATTTGCAGGTAAGTTAAGAGGAAGCACACAACAAGTGATTCCATTTGAAAGACATGGAGAAGCGCCAAGGCTAATAGAAGCATCAAGTGAACAGGCCTTAATAAGTGATATGAAACAAACTTTAGCATGTTACTTTGAAGAAGGTTATAAGCATATTGCGATCTTATGTAAGACGAGAAAAGAAGCGCATTATTTACAAGAGATTTTTAAAGATGAGGAAAATAAAAATGGAAAACTTATTATTAGCCCAATCTTTGAAGCTAAAGGTCTTGAATATGATGCAGTCATGGTTTATCAAAGCAATAAAGATCACTACTGCAATAACTTTGATAAGCAATTATTGTATATTGCAGCAACACGAGCTCTTCATAGATTAAGCTTTTATTACACAGGAGAAGTAAGTTCTTATCTTATTTAATAGATTAATGATAAAAAGAGTAAAAATGCCGCTAGGACTAGTACGTATGACTTTCCTAGTGGCATTTTTTATGGTAATCATTTCAATTAAAAGTTAATGTATCTTATTAAAAAAATAAAATATAAAATTCAGAATTTAAATATTGAAAAAGTAAAAATTTGGAGTATAATAAAAATATAAATAAGCGGCTGTGGTTCAATGGTAGAACACCAGCTTCCCAAGCTGGGAACGCGGGTTCGATTCCCGTCAGCCGCTTTAACTTTGGGGGTGTAGCTCATTTGGGAGAGCGCTTGAATGGCATTCAAGAGGTAGGGAGTTCGATTCTCCTCATCTCCATATCAAAGCCTAGATTTCTAATTCAGAAATCTAGGCTTTTTGTGCAATAGTAAAAGAAAGGTGGCAAGAGCCACTTGTTTATTTGATAGATAGAAGCTTAGGAATAGGACAAAATTACTATGAAGAAAAAATGAAGAAGTTCTTGATTAGATGACATTATAGTTATACAATGTAAGAAATAAACTAAGAGATTAAGAAAAATTAATAATCATATAGGAGATTATTTAGAAATAAGCAATATAATAATAAGCAGAGAAGAATTGAATGAACTGGAGGTCACCATGCAGAAATCAATATCACTTAAAGTAATGAGTTTTAATATGAAGCGTAATTATTTTGCGTTTGGGGACAATCGTTGGGCTTATAGAACACAACTTATTGCTGCAATTATTAAAAATAATAAGCCAGATATTATAGGAACACAAGAATTAACGGCAGACAGCTTAAAGGATATGCTAGACCTTCTACCTGAGTATAGTTACGTAGGTGTAGGCAGAAATGGGGAAGATAAAGGAGAGTATACAGCTGTATTTTATCTTAAAGACAAATTCAAAGTGGAAGAGGAGCATACATTTTGGTTATCTTCAACACCAGAAAAACCAAGTAGAGCTTGGCTAGCAATGTTTCCTAGAATTTGTACAACATGTACTCTCTCTTTAAAAAATAATGAAGAACAAAAAATTAATATATTTAATACTCATTTAGATCATTTAAGTTATTTAGCACGTATTAATGGCCTTAAATTAATTACAGATAAAATGAAAGAACACTATGAAAAGTATGAGGCACCAGTACTGTTAATGGGTGACTTTAATGCAACACCATCTAGTAAGACATTTAAGAAATGGTGGCAAGAGCTTAAACTACAAAGAGAGCTGTCTCTTCAAAATGCTTATACTGAAAAATATAGTTGTAAAGAAGAAAAAATAGGGCGTAGCTATCATGGATTTAAAGGGAAAACAGTAGGTAAACCTATAGATTATATTTTTACAACCCATGATATTGAAATTCAAGATATAGAAATATGTAGAGATAAAGTAAATGAAAAGTATCCATCAGATCATTATCCAGTTGTAGCAAAATTGGCATGGTCATATCAGTAATAGACATCTTGATAAAATGATAAAAAACCAGGTATTACATCTAAAAAGAAGTAATACCTGGTTTTACTTATTCTTCTATTAAGTTATTAAGAAGATAGCTTTCTATAAGTTTACTAGTGGCAAGTATAGATTCCATATGAGTACGTTCATAATGATGACTTGCATCAACACCTGGCCCAATACATGCAAATTTAAAGTCACAGCCAAATCCCATAGCCTGTGAAGCATCTGAGCTATAACGGTTATAGACATCTACGGCATAAGGGATTTTGTCTTGTTCACAGCAGTTTACAAGTTTCTGTCTAAGAGCGTAGTCATACACTGTTCTTGCATCTTTTGCAGCAATACTTACTTTATATTCACTAGAAGTTTGTGTGTGGCCGACAATACCAATATCTAGTGCTACAAATTCGTGGACATTAGAAAATGAAGAGTTACTGTTAAAGATGTTAGAGATACCATGTCCCATTTCTTCAAAGTTACTGATATAGAAGAAAGTTGTATAATTAGGCTGAATACCCTCTTTAACCCATCTAGTACAAAGTTCAAGAACAATAGCAACACAGGCTTTATCATCGATGTAACGAGATTTGATGAAACCATTCTCTGTAATTTCAAGTCTAGGATCCATGTAGATAAAGTCACCTACTTGGATACCAAGTTGATGAACATCAGATACAGATGAAACTTTTTCATCTAAACGAATAGCAACACTAAATTCATTACGTGGTTCACTAGCACCATCTTGACCATAAAGATGTGTAGAAGATTTTAGAGGCATAATAGAACCTCTTACTGTTTTACCAGTTGAAGTGATAATCGTACAGTTTTCACCTTCTAATGCATGATACAGACCGCCACCAATTTTATGGAAACGGATATGCCCATTAGGAAGGATTTCTTTTACCATTCCACCTAAAGTATCCATATGAGCAGAAATGGCAACTTGTTTACTTGTATCTTTACCTGGAAGAACTGCAATCAGCCCGCCTTTTTTAGTAAGATGAGTAGAAAGGCCAAGTGCTTCAAAATCTTGTTTACAGTTTAAGATAGCTTTTTCAGTATAGCCACCAGGACTAGGCATGCTGAGGTAGTGGGTTAAAAAATGTTTAAATTGTGATTCAATCATGAGGGACTCCTTATAATAGTATGTAATATATTCTGATATTACCTTATACTATAAACTATAATTTAAAATAGGTAAAATAAATATATAATATGGAGACTATAAGGTTTAGTTATGAAAAAGGGTAAAAAAACTAAAACTAAGTTTGTCAACAAGTAAAGAATATGATACTATATAAACTTGTAAAAACACTGACGAATGGAGAACTAGAATATGTCTACTTTACCAAATTGCCCAAAATGTAATTCAGAATATACTTATGAAGATGGAAGCCTTTTAATTTGTCCAGAATGTGCACATGAATGGACTGCAGCAGGTGCAGCAGCAGAAGCAGAAGCATTACTTATTAAAGATGCTAATGGAAATGTATTAAATGATGGTGATACAGTAACAGTTATCCGTGACCTTAAAGTAAAAGGAAGCTCATCTGTTATCAAAATTGGTACAAAAGTAAAAGGTATTCGTTTAATTCATGAAGCAACAGACGGACATGACATTGATTGTAAAATCGATGGTTTCGGTGCGATGAAACTTAAATCAGAAGTGGTTAAAAAAATATAAATAGTTTATAAGTATAAATAAAAAGGATGTTGCAATTAAAAATTGCAACATCCTTTTTATTTATACTATATAGTAATCTAAGGTTAGTTGTTAATAAGTAAAAGGATACGATCAAGTATAGTTGCGACTTGTGCACGTGTTGCTAATGTTTTTGGTGCAAAGCTATGATCTGAAAGACCATTAACAAGTCCTGATTCGTACATGACCTTAACGGCATCAAGGGCGTAAGGACTAATGATTTCACTATCTTTAAATGGTATATAACTTCGTACAAATGGAAGTTCAATATCAAGGCTTTCTAATGTACGATAGAGTATTGTAGCCATTTGTTCATTAGTGATAGATGTGTCACCACCAAAAGTATCTTGTGTAAGACCTGTAATAATACCACGTTCATAAAGTGCTAAAATACCATCTGTATACCAAACGTTAGATTTAACATCTTGGAATGGATGAGTTGGTGTGGTAGCCTTTAGCTCAAAAGCTTTTGCAATTAATGTTGCAAACTCAGAACGTGTTGTAGTGCCATTAGGTTTAAAGCTACCATCTATGTAGCCTGTAATAAGACCTTTTTGGGCCATGCGTTTAATAGAATCACTAGCCCAATGCTCATCTACATCATTAAAATGAATGGTTTCAATAAGTGGTGTTTCTGGTTGGATTTCTACATCAGGTGTAGAAGGTTTAGTTGGTTTACTATTGGTGGAGTTACTATTACTAGAGCCACTATTGCCAGAGCCACTATTGCCAGAGCCACTATTGCCAGAGCCACTATTACCAGAGCCATCATTGCCGGAGCCACCATTGCCGGAACCACCATTGCCAGAACCATCATTACCAGAACCATCATTACCAGAGTTATTATCTTCTACTTGAGTAAGCTTTGCATCAAAAGTAGGAAGGGTAGTTTCTTCTAAAAATTCATTCAGATATTTGATAGAGACATTTTTTTGTACAGCCCAATTAGAATCTGTATCTAGATCTAATTCTATAAGTGTAAAATCACTTGGAAGTGCTTGCTCGGCAATAGCATAGAGCGTAACTGATACAGAATCTGTACTAGGTGTAAGTTGGATATAGGTATGGCCACTTTCTAAGAAGGATGCCCATAATGCTTTTGTATAACCTTGAACATTTTCAAGGTTATACGCTAATTGAAAGGACTTAGTACCAGAAGGCACATTGGTAAGTTCTATTTGCAATTTTGAAGCTTTTTCATTAACTTTAAACTCTACACCAAAAGGTGAAAGAGCAAAAGTAGGCATGCTTAGAGATAGTGACATGAGGAATATTATTTTTTTCATATCATGCTCCCATTAATAAAATTTATTGTAAGGTAATAAGTGACTCAGCGGTTGGAATAATCCAAGGTGTATCACTTACTATATAGGCATTATCTGTAGTTGAAGCATCCGATGTACGATAAAGGACTGCCTTGATAGCTGTTAATAGTTCAAGTGTTTCCTCGTGTTCTTCGGATTCGGAATGAGTTAAAGCATCAAGTAAGGTCTGATCGCTAGGAACAAAAATCCAGATACCTTGATCAATTGTAGATACTTGGTTATCTTCAGGGATTTCTGTAAAGAGATAAATATCCCCAGCAATTGGTGCTTCCACAAGTTCAGCTTCTTTACCATGGGCTTCAACTAAGTATTTACCGTGAATTTCCATACTATTAAATACAGGATTACCACGATAGTTTCCAACTACTACTAATGAACCTTTAGGTAGTATACCATTTTCAAGATCAGGGTCTCCAATGTAGAAATCATGCTTAAGTTTACCGATACCATCTTCAATAAAGTAGATAGCATCTCCTGGATAAGTGATAATATCTATTTGACTTGGAGTAAGTATGGTTATGATATCCCCTATAATTTGAATATAGCGTGCATCATAGCTCCAAATACGTTGATCATCAGAGTTGGTGCCTGGTTTATTAAAGTACTGATAGTTATCGCCAGAGTCTAAAGTTGAAGCTTTAGCAGTTGTCCAATTTTCGCCGTCTGTACTTACAAGTAAGGTATAGGCACCTGAGGTGGTTGTAACAACATCAGATACTTTGAGTCCTGTTACGGTCTGAACTTTTTGCATGTCAATAGTTAGTGCACTACCAGTAGTGACATCGCTAAAGTCAAAGTTCCAGCCTGTTTTATCTAAAGTACCATCATAATTAATATAAACAGAGTTACAAGATACTTCAGATGAAGCATTAAGTAACTTATCATAAGCAATTACGCTGTAGTCAAGGCTTACATTGTTAAGAGAACTGATTTCATCAATATATGTAGATTCTGTTGTAAAGGCTATAAGTTTACCATTACGATAGATTTCATAACCTAAAATATGCTCAGCATCTGACGGGTTAGCAAGTTCAATATTAATTTCTACAGCTGGATCTAAATGAGCTTCTAGGTCGAGCTTAGTCGCAGAAGCAGTCAGATTAAAATTATTAATACCAGGGCCATCAGCAAGCTTATAACGTCTTGCTTCATCATTTAGGTAATAGATTGCACGTGTTTCTTTTTCATAACCTTGGGCACTCATATAGGCTTTGGTATCAGAAGAGATTTTAATGTCCCATTTTTCAAAGAATGGTGTTAAGTCTTTACCTACAACATCGCTCGCAAGGCGAATCAAAAGATTCATTTTCTCATCAATATCCCCATTAGTAGAAGGTGTTTCAAAGTTATCACGGTATAATCTGTGAAGCTGAGGATAGAAGGCATTAGTGCCTACAAACTCATCATAGTCATAGGCTAGATGAAGTTGCCAGAATAATCCTAATGAAACGAAGACGTCAGTTGCCATACCTGGATTTTCAGAGACGATTTTTTTATAAATATCCTCATACTTATTACTTGTTTCTAAGCGTGAAGGGCCATCATTAATCGTTTGAGCAAATAATGAGAAAATATTGTTAGTTGTTTCACCATAGGTACGACGTGGCATATCTAAGACATGTCCGATTTCGTGATTAATACCCCAGCCAAAGTAGCCAGAAAGTGCGTCTGGTGGACAAGTTACTAAGTTACCACTAGAGCCATGACCAATACCAATATGTGCACCACCTGCATACATGAAGGCTTTTGTCATACGCATTGTACGAATATTAATACGAGAAGATGGGAAACGATTTTTAGATTCAGTTGCATCTTCGCTTAAACCAGCAATTTGATAGTGTAGATTCATAGTCTGATCCCATGTAATAAGTGCATTATAGAGCACATCTACTTGTGCATCTAAATCATTACCAGCTGTGTTTTGGATAGCTTTTAATACCTCAGCACTTGGAAGAGAAAGAAGTACTTTATCTGTACCAATTTCAGTTGAGTTAAGAGGATTTATTGTAAGCGTTCCTTTGAGTAGTGCTTGGTGTGCTTGTAATGCAAGAAGATAATCTTTAATATCAGATTTAATAGTAGCAGCTGCACTTAAATCACTTATGTTTTGTACATCCAGTGTAGGAATTTTAGTTACACCTTCAAGATGAACTTCTATATCTTTTTGATCTCCACTATATTGTAGATAGAGTGAACCACCAACAGGTGTGTTGATGTTAGTGAGTTTTGGAATTTCAATAACATTACGACCTGGTGTGAGTTCTACTGCAGTTTGCCATTTAGAAGCCTCGCCATAATATTGAGTGAAGATGAGTTTTGGAAGTGAACCTTCTTTTGGTGCATTGACATAGGCAACAATGTGATCTGGATACTTGCGATTGAGTTTATCTTGATCATATACAACAGCTGCCCCTATAGGCTGCAAATCATTTAAGGTATAAGCAAATTGGCGATCACGGTCACTTGATGCATTTCTTGTGTTTTCTACTGTTACAATAGGACCAAGTGCATTCGCTTCTTTATAATAAAGAGCTTTAGCCATTTTGACTTCTTCAAGTAGAATATCTTGGTCAATGAAGTATTCACCATTTAATCCTTGAACTTTTGCTTCAATAGCTTCGATTTCTTCTAAAGTAACACTTGATTTAAGTGCTTTGTAAGCGTCATCTGTAAAGAGGGCACGTAGCTCTTCTTCAACGCCGTAATATTCATAGAAGTCAACTTCAGATATAGTAGGTAATGATCCAGCAGGAGAACCATCCCATTGTCGTATACGTACTTCAATTTTTTGAACTTTTGATTTAGGGAAAGGAAGTACGGCATATCCTTTTGAAACAATTTCATGATCTTTTCCAGGAATAACTGTCCAACCTGGAACAAGAACTTTTGGTTCGCTCTCTAAATCTTCCCAAACCTTAATAGAGTAGTAATGAAGAACACGTTTAAAATCACCATCTTGTCTTGGGGCAAGTACTACATAGTTCATATCATAAGGTTGATCGAAGGTTACCCTTACACCAGCATTATGCCCCCAACCTTTAGCAGTCCAATGGGTTGTAAAATCACCATCGATGATATTATTAATATCAAATCCATTTGGATAGTGAGGTAAGTTAATATTGTTTGGATCTACTAATTCAATATTCGTAAT
This sequence comes from Holtiella tumoricola, assembly GCF_027857615.1. Classification (NCBI taxonomy): domain Bacteria; kingdom Bacillati; phylum Bacillota; class Clostridia; order Lachnospirales; family Cellulosilyticaceae; genus Holtiella; species Holtiella tumoricola. Next base: position 244,592 of record NZ_JAQIFT010000016.1, on the reverse strand, counting down.
CGCACTTGTAGGAAGCTGATTATAAGTTGGAATAAGTGGTGCATCTGTATTTGGTTTGCTTGGTATTCCCACAAGTTCAGCTGAAGGCGAGCTTTCACCACGTGCATTGACTGCTGTGACATAGATATAGTAAGTCATATCATTATCTAATCCAACTAAGTCATAACGTGCACTTGTAATATCTTTAATTTGTGTATAGCTAGAATCTGTAGCTTTACGATAGTAGAGATTATAGCTTTTGGCACCTTCACTTGCACCCCAATTAACAGTAAGCATGCCATCACCTTCAATAAGTGATAACCCCCCTGGAGCAGCTGGTGCGGAACCAGGTTTTGGCATAGCAGATACTTCGTTAGAGATTGGACCTTCCCAAGCACCATTTGTAGCACGTACAACAAAGTAATAATCCATATCATTTTCTAAACCATCTATAGTCATAGAACTTTTAGAAGTTGTTAATGTCTTTGTATAGTTGCCTGTTTGAGTACCGTATTCGATGGTGTAACCAGAAGCATTTGGTACACGGTCCCAGCTTAGTGTGACTTCTTCATCGCCAGCTTTAGCAGTGAGGTTCTTAATATAGCCTTTTTCTTGGTCAATGGCATCATCTACAATATCTTTTAAGAACTTAATCTCTGTTACAGCAGCAGTATCTTTACCACTTACAGTACCAGTTACTTGAATCGTAATTTTCTTTACAGCAACTTGTTTGCCAAGAGGAATAACAATCTCTTTTTGAGTATTAAAGAAAGAAGCACTTCTTGTGGCTACAGGTTCGTTTGTATAGTCATAGTCATATGTAAGTGGAGAACCATTTTCTTGCTCTATAATAAGTGTACCTTTAGTAATACCATCCTCAGAAGCAGGTGTTGTAAATGCAATTTGTTGCATTTCAACAGGTTCATTAAAGACGATAGGGATTTGAACAGGGCTTTCCTCTGTTATAGTTCCGGCAGTATTTGTGAGACTAATCCCCTCAGGTATCGTACTATCTAGTAAGTTGTTAAGGGACCCTGTAATAGTAACATGCTCACTATTAGCATCTTTAAGATCTTGATTAGATGTTGTTAAATCAATAGTAGTACCAAGGATAAGAGAGGTATCTAACAGCTTTTCACCTTCAGTAGCTTTTATATTTTGGTAGATATAAGTCATGTCTGTAATGTCAATAAGTCCATCACGGTTTAAATCATATTGTATATTGCTAGTTGATTGATTAAGTGTTTCTTCAAGAAGTTTTAAATCTTCGTTAGAAACGGCATCATCTTGGTTTAAATCTCCAGCGGTAAAGGTAGCGTTGGCAGAATTGACATAAAGATGTTTTGAGTATTGGCTAAGAGACATATTACTAGATGTATAGGTCTTATAACCATCACCAGCTACTTGCACTCTGTAATCCCCTACAGGAAGTTGGTGGAAGTTAAGAGCGTAGGATTGAACTGTGCTATCCGATTTCAGTTGTGGCGAGACTGTTACTGAGTAGGATTTACCATTTAAGTTAAATGATTGTTCAATGATGTCCTTTCCTAAGGCTAAAGTAAAGACTTCACTTTCATCTTGTAGAAGTGTCACTTGCATTTTAGTGTGAGTAGCATCTACAAAGTGAAGAGGATAGTCAAAACCTACTGTAACTTCTAAGTCACCATAGGCTTCTTGTGCATAAGCACTAGTGGGCAAGGCGAGAGTGAGTGGAGCAGGCAATGTACTAGTTGTAACAACTGCACTCATTAAAAGCCAAGCAATTTTTTTTTGCATAAAATTCCTCCTTGTATATAATTTGTATATGAATACAAAATTTATATCGGTCAAAAACAAAAATGGATAATAGTACAAAAAAGAAAACTACTATTATTAAAATAGTAGTTTCTTTTATAGTTTTTAATTTATTAGAGCATGTGCATAAGAGATTGAAGGAGAGCAGTAAGACCTAGGCTATAGACAAGAAGGGAAGCAGGCTTTCCGAGAATAATAATAGCAATAAAGCGTCTATAACTCATTTGAGTTAAGCCAGCAAGCATACAAAGAAAGTCATCTGGGGCAACAGGAAGAAAGATAGCAAGTGCAAACCATTTATCAAAATGGCGCCCTTTATCTAGCCAACCTATATATTTATTATAAGTATTTTGTGACACTAAGTTTTGTATAAATGGCGTTCCATAGTATCTTGCAAGTCCAAATACGATAATAGAACCCATTACAATGCCTAAATAATTATAAAGAAAACCATAGAGTGGACCAAATAGGATAACCCCTGCAACACAGCTTATACCACCAGGAATAATAGGAATTACAACTTGAATGATTTGAATAATGACAAATATAATAGGCCCCCATATTCCAATATGCTTTATAAATGCAGAAAGATGTTCAGGAGAGGTAAAAATGCCTGTCTTAAATCCATAGACTAAAAAGACCATGGTTAAAAGTAGTCCGATCATAGAGGAACTATTAATAAATTTTTTAGTTAGCGTTGTATTTGTACACATATGTCTTTCACCTTTACGATAATAGATTTACTATCACTATCATATATATGAAATCTTAATATTGTGTAGAAAAAAATATTAAATTATCTTAAGGATTATTAAAATTTATCCAGCAAACTCCTATTGAGGTACATGTATAGGAAGCGTATAATCATTCTCACGGACGTAAATAGTAGCATGACAACAAACTAGAAAGTGGGTGGTAATGTGAAAAGACGCCAGCGGATTATAGCAAGTATCATTATAATATATACACTAGGGATTATGCCTAATCTATTATGGGCAAAATCCATTAATCATATTACAAAGGTAGTAACAGTTGGACAGGGAGAAGTACTTGGTATAGAAGAAAATGAGGTCAATGCACCAACGCTTAATATAGAACTTAATGATGGTTTGTCAAAAGGAGATCGATTCTATATTAATTTGCAAGATGCAATATGGACAAAGGATGAGATGACTTTACTTAAAGTTGATGAGACAGAAGAACAGCCTGACGTTTTGGTTATAGGTAAACAAATTTCACCTATAGAGCTTGAAGTACAGGTTGTAGAAGGGAATTTAGAAAAAGGAAAAGTATTAGAGATTCCTTTATATGTGAAAGTAGCAGGAAAAGAAGCAAAACTTCATATTGATAGCAATAATACAACAGTAACAGAAGAAATGTTAACTTTTGCCAACATTGCTTCAGGCAAAGCAAAAGTTATACCTATAGAGAAAATACAAAAAGTAACTGAAAAGGGTATGATGCCTAAGATTAATATAGAAGAAAATTATGTAGGGCAGATACGTAGTAGCTTAGAACAAGGGAAACAAAATACTATTTTACTTCGTTTAGAGCATACAGATTTTATGTTTGAATTAATGGATAGTAGCAAATTAGTAGGAAGTAAAGGCTTTGAAGGCATTAACGTAGGCAAAGAGAATTTGAAATTACTTTCAGACGGACAGCTACAAATTACTTTACCAGATACAATTAAAGAAGTGCCTAAAAGTAGTAAAGGAGCATTTACCTTAGAAGGTGTTTTAGTAAAGGCAAAAGATCATCAACCTAGAATACAAGAGGTTACTGTGAAAGTAACAGGCGATTTAGTAGAAGAAACAAGCTTTAAAGTATTAGAGCTTGGTGAGTATAAAGTAACTTTAAAAGTGGAAAATGAAGCCTATATTTTATCGGGTCAACTTAAACAAGTAAATTTTACTTTATTACAAGATATGCAAGATTCTCTTTTAAAAGAAAGAGCAATGTTTATAACAGTATCTAGTGGTGTTGAAGTATTGCAAAAAGATGGAAAAGTAGACGTAATGGTTGAAGGCATGTCACTTCAATACGATGCCCTTATAGAAAATGGGAAATGTATAGGGTTCAAAATAAATGCTTTAAATGAAGAAAGCTTAAGAAATAAGCAAAATCTTAATTTTAAATTTAACGTAAAAATACCTACAGAATTTAGTGGGAATGTGACAGTACATTTAGAAGGAAGTGCTTTACCAAATGAGATAGATGAGAAATTATTTAGTGTAGCACAACCTGTAAATGTAAAGGTGGAAGCTGTTGAAGTAAAAAGTGGTGTCAAAGACCAAATGGGTGGGAGTCTTACTATCAAAGAGAATAAACAAGGTGCTCTCAAACAAAATGCTTCTTTATTCATAGGAATAGACACTTCTATGATACACCTTTCAAAGGCACCTCTTGTAGCCGTGATCGAAGGAGATATAGTAGTGGGTGAACCTAAAATAATAGATGGAGGTGTAGAACTTCCTATTATTGCGGAGTCTAGTATCCCTTCTACTATTGTCATTAAGCATTTTGGACTTACATTAGATGGTACTGTACCACAGGGAAGATTTGAGGTGGCTGTTGGAGGTCCTGCTCTTTCGAGTTTATCAGAACAAACTATTAGTAAAAATAATCATTTTGAATCGATTGCACCTATTATAAATGAAGACTTTGTATTAGTAGATATTGGTCCTAAAAATCGCAAAGTGATTACATTTAAGCTAGGAGAAGAAGCTTATGCGGTAAATGGACGCTATTATCACTTAGAAGTGCCAGCTTATATAGAGAATGGGCGTGTAATGGTACCCATTAAATATGTAGCTGAAGCACTTGGTATAGGACAAGGAAATGTTAAATACGATGCCAAGACACAAGTCTTAACTGTGTATGCAAATAAAGTGATCGAGCTTGAAATTAATTCAGATACGATGTATGTAGATGGTGAAAAAGTAGTTATGCAGACATCAGCCAAGTTAAAGCAAGGCTATACAATGGTTCCTATTGGAGAAGTAGCACGTGCGCTTGACTTAAAGGTTGAGTGGAATAGTAAGCTAGAAACAGCGACTTTTGTTGGATACTATGAATAAATATTACAATATGGCTTTTAATACAGCCTAAAAGCTTGTATAATCTAAAAAAGAAAGCGATAGCATTTTAGGAGGACTTATGAGTTATAACGAACAATTAGAAGAGCAATATGAATGTTTTGAAGGTGATTTACGTAAATTAGATGAACTCGTTGGACAATTAGAACTTTGGAGTGATGAGCGTACTATTAATCATAAAAGAGAAGATGTTAAACTTGTAGAATATGTAGAGCTTCATAACAACTTAGAAGAATTAAAAGATAATCTACAAGCCTTTTTAGCGGAACGCCGTCAAGAAGAAGGGGAAACCGAACGCTTAAGTAGCTATGAAAAGGCAATTGATGAAAAATTACAAGCATTTAAAGAAACAGAAGATCATATTCATAGCTGGATCAGAGATATTAAAGATGTTAGAATTTTTATAATGCGTTCAGAAGTACTACAAGAGAATCAAAGCTTTATTGATGAAATATTAAACGTATAGGTGAAAAGCATGGCAATAAGCCATGCTTTTTTTTATAAAATAGTTTTAGAAGGCTATTTATAATGGTGTGAATTTAAAAGTGTAGACCAGAAATTATAAAGTAATAGAAGGTTAATGCAATAGATGGTATAATAAAGTATAAAAATGTAGAAAAATGACATAAAATGGGAGGGGAAATGGGGAGATACATAATATTTGCCATACTTTTTATGGCAGCTTTTGTTGCAAATATTAATCCAATGCACTATATATTTGATATAGGTTTTACATTTGGGAATTTATTTCTTTTTATAATTGGGGGTATATATGCCTATAAGCATGTTATAGGTGCGACAATTCTTGTTTATATATTGAGTTTTGTAGTAAGAGGTTTTAATCCTATTCAGGTCATAGGTTTATTGGAAGTGCTAGTAGTTTGCTACTATTATAGAAAAAAAAGAAGAAAGAATTTATTTATTAATGTACTTACTTATTGGTGCTTATTTGGGCTTTGGGGAAATATGGCATGTTATTTACTGGTCGGAATGAAGAATAATGAGATGATTTTTAGTTTAATCAATCTTTTGATCAATAGTTTATTCAATGCATTTATAGCACAGATCATATGCTATTATTGGAAAGTTTTTAGGCAGCGACAAGAAGCAAGTATGCCTACAGTATCTTTTAGTCAAATTGCCTTTCACATTATCATGGGAACTATTTTGGCACCATTTTTTATTACAATTATTACCAATGGTGCCCAGATGCAAAAGGTATATCAAGAGAACAATTATAAGCAAGCTCAAACAGTAGCAAAAGAAGTTAATAAAAAGATTATGAGTTGGTCGAAGCTAGAGTTACAAAAGTTTAAGTTACAAGGTAAGGTTCAAGTAGCCCATATCCAACAAATTGTAGATCAATATATAGGAGAAGAACCTATTTATCTAATGATTTCTACAGATACTAATAAAGTGATTATGAATTCTATACCTAGTATAGAAGAAGGAATTGCATCAGATATTGAAATTATGCCTATTAAAGAAGATTTTTCATATGTTGAAATTTCTAAGATTAGGCCTGTTAAAATATTTAGTAAAGAATTAAAAGGTTATTATATATTTGAGTTACCTATTATAAAAAGCCAGCTTAATATACATATTATTACTCCTATAGATCGCTATAGGATAATGGTTATGGAAGAATATTTAACACATTTTCAAATTATGAGTGTCTTTATTTTATTCGTTCTTATAGCATTTTGGGCACTTAATCGTGTTTTATTAAACTCTATTAATGAATTAGTAACATTAACTGATCATTTGCCGAGTCGTTTGACAACACAAGAACAAATCATTTGGCCAATGAGTAGAATAAGCGAAATCAATTTGTTAGTAGAGAACTTTAAAAGTATGTACACTGAATTAGATAAGATGTTTGAAATGCTTCAAGAATCGAAAGAGGAGCTAAAAGAATTAGCTTATTACGATGTTTTAACAGGACTTGCAAATCGTCTTTATTTTAAAGAGTATTTGAATAACCTTGTTAATAGTAAGGCAGCAGGTAAAGTTGGTGTTATATTCATTGATCTTAATAAATTTAAACAAGTAAATGACGAATTGGGGCATGATGTAGGCGATCAGTTATTAATGCAAGTTGCAGCACGTCTTAGAAGATTAGAGTCGTATGAAACTAAGGCTTTTAGGTTGGGTGGTGATGAATTTGTACTCATTCATCAAACAATACAAAAAGAGTCTATTGTAGCATTGGGAAAAAGCGCTAATCAAATTTTTGAAGAAAGTTTTAAATTGAATCAAGAAATGCGAGAGATAACTGCGAGTATAGGAATAGGTATTTATCCTGATCATGGTAATAGTATAGATCAAATTGTTAAAAGAGCCGATGAAGCCATGTATCATTCCAAAAATAGAAGAGATAAAAGTGTGTATTTATATAATGTAAAAAAGAATAAATAAGCCGTTGAAGGAGAAGGTATGAAGAGAGCAGTAGGGGTAGTTGTGGTATTAGTATGTATGTTAGTGGGATGTACAGAGAAAGAGCCGATAGATATTTCAAACATTGGTAGGGTAGAAGTTGAACAACAAGGGGAAAAGTTAACCATATGGTCACATTATGGTGGATGGGAAGAAGTAATAGAAGATTTCAATAGACAATATCCTAATATGGAAGTAGAGGTAAAAGTGTTACCTTATGAGGAATATGTAAGTAATTATATAGATGCGCTTGTGACAGGAGAGGTGCCAGATCTTATGATTATTGATAGTACAGATTGGGCTAATTTTAATACTCTATCTTCTTTTGAAAATTTAAGTATAGAACCTTATAATGCATCAGCTTATAAAAAAGACTTTGATCCTGAATTATGGCAGTTAGGTAAAGCATTTGGTGGTGAGGAACTAATAGGGTTATCTTTTGCTACAGCACCTGTTGTAACGTATTATCGTGCAGATGTGATGGAGGCTTATGGATTCCCCTCAGAGCCTGAGGCGTTGGGGATATATATGGCGGACCCAGAGAAATGGTTAGAGATGTGTCGTGTATTTGCCAAAGACAACAAATATCTTTCTCAATGGGCAGGAAATGCAGTGTGGATAGCTGGATTGGCAGGACCATGTTTTGATGAAAACTTAAATTTTGTACGTATAACGTCTGAATTTGAACAAGCTCTAGGCATATCTCAAGAAGTTCACAAAGAGAGGTTAGCACTTTATGCTGATATTTGGATGGAAAGAGGAAGACAGGCACTTAGAGATGGGGATTTAATTATGCTCTACCTAGGTACATGGGGAGCAAATGAATTACAGACATTAGTACCCGAACAAGAAGGCTTGTGGAGAGTAACCCGTTTGCCATTTAATATATATGGATGGAATAACAGTACATTGATGTCTATTCCTAAAGAAGGGAAAAACAAAGAAGGTGCTTGGAATTTTATAAGATTTTATAATTTTGAGCAAGATTCAGCGGCTTTAGGAAATATACCGGGCTATTTGCCTTCTAGAGAAACTCAAGAAAGCTTGAATCATGAAAATACCTTTTTAGGAGGACAAAAAGACCAACAGCTTTATTATGAAGTACTTAGCAAAACACAAGAGTATAGGATAACACCGTTAGATAAAAAAGGATTTGAAATATGGGAGAACATTTTAAATCTCTCACTAGATGAAGAATATACAGTAGATGAAACAACTAAAATGATGCAGAATGCCATAGAAGAACGATTAGGAAAAGAAATTGAGCTTTTAAGAAAAGAATTAGATATGATCACGGAATAAGCGTAGTAATAGGTCTTATGGGTAGAAACTTTAATGCGAATGTGATACAATGCCATCAGAAAATAAAATAAAATGCGTAAATCCTCAGATATACCTAGTAGTTATTTGAGGATTTTATGTTTGTCTAGAAAGAGGTGAAAAAATGGATTTAAATAGAATTCCAGCATTATTGCAGCTTCATACAGATAGTATGAAATATAAGAGTGGACAGGCACTTTATAAAAATCAATGTGTCTATGGTGAATATGTAAATACGACTGAATATGGTGCTACCTTTTATGCAAATGTAAAGGATGAATATCACCGTCAAAATTATACATGCATGGCGAATATTGATTCAAGAAGAGGGACTGTGGAAGCGAGTTGTGATTGTCAAAGTGCAATTCATTTAGCAGGAAATATTAAAATATGTCCTCATGTAGTAGCAACAGTTTTAAAAGGAATTGAAAGCTTAAGAACAAAACAGGATGTAGTAGAAGATAAAGAAGGGGTAGTCTATAGCCCTGTAGTACATGTAAATTTATCCCCTGCTAGAAATGGTACACTTAAGATGAATTTTAGTATAGAAGGGATAGAAGAGAGTGAACAAAGAAAAATTTATACAGCATTTAAAGAAGGAAAAAAACTTTATCGTCTAGAAGACGGAAGCTGTTTAGATTTAGGTGATGAAAGATTAAAAGAGACCTTTGAATTTATTGAATTATTAGGGCTCTACAATGATTTTGGTACATTAATTCTTCCTCAAACTAAGATGCTTTATTTAGAAGAGTATTTAGAAGAGCATATGAGCTTTATGGAAGGAAGAGAGTATGTTAGCCAAGTACTAGCAAAAGTGAAGAAAAAACAGAAGAAGGTAGAGGTACCGGATACTTTGTGCCCTATTCTACGAGACTATCAAGTCAAAGGATATGAGTTTTTTAGCACATTAGCATGGTATGGATTTGGAGGGATATTGGCTGACGAAATGGGACTTGGAAAAACACTACAAGTTATTACTTTTATATTGAGTCAAAAAGATAAAAAAAGCCTTATTATTACGCCAACAGCGCTTATCTATAACTGGAGGAAAGAATTTGAGAAGTTCGCCCCAGAGCTAAAGATTGCTATTGTACATGGACACAAAGAACGTGGACAACTTATTAACAATTATAAAGATTATGATGTATTACTAACTACGTACACAACTTATAAAAATGATGTGGCATTTTATAGTGGAAAGAACTTTGACTTTTGCGTTATTGACGAGGCTCAGACGATTAAAAATCCGGATGCTGTTTTGACACGCACAATTAAAACTGTTAAAGCAACTCATAAATTTGCTTTAACAGGTACACCGATTGAAAATAACTTGCTAGAACTTTGGTCTATATTTGATTTTGTTATGCCAGAGTATCTTTATTCAAAGGCTAAATTCCAAAAAGTATTTATGGGAGGGCATAATCAAATAGGTGCACTGAAAGAAATGATTAAGCCATTTCTTTTAAGAAGAACTAAAAAGGAAGTAGCAAATGAGTTACCAGATAAAATAGAGCAGAAGTTTTATGTGCCACTAGATGGAATGCATCAGAAAGCTTACAACGCCTTTAATAAGATGGCGAAGGAGCAAGTGTTTGGTAGAGCAGACCAGGGACTTATAGCCTTTACGTATTTAACCAAATTAAGGCAACTTGCATTGATGCCAGAATGGTTAGTAAAAAATTATCAAGGGAAAAATTCTAAGTTAGAAGTACTTATCAATTTGATTAATGAGAATAAGGATAAGAAAATTTTAGTCTTCTCACAATTTACAAAAGTGCTTGGGCATATTGGAAAACGATTTGAACAAGAAGAGATTAGTTATAGTTATTTAGATGGGAAAACAGAAGCTAAGAAAAGAATAGAACTGGTAGAAGCGTTTAATGAGACGGATGAAAAGCAAGTATTCTTAATCTCATTAAAAGCAGGTGGGACAGGGCTTAATTTAACCAGTGCTAGTATGGTCATTCACTTTGATCCATGGTGGAATCCAGCTGTACAAGACCAAGCTACAGATAGAGCACATCGTATTGGACAAAAACAAGTTGTGAATGTGGTGAGTCTTATTGCAAGAGGAACTGTAGAAGAACGCGTTGTTGAGCTACAAGAAAGTAAAAAAGAACTTATTGAATCCGTAATGGAACAAGATTTAAATGGTGAAGGGTTAGTGAAAAAATTAAACCCTGAAGAATTGTTACGATTATTTGATACATTTTAGAGTGATTAACATAAGTCGAACATTTATTGCTTGATTTAAGTAAAGGTTCGTGATATAAATAGTTTATAGAGATTTAACATAAATTTAATAAATATTATTTAAATCACGAGGAGGAAGTAAGATGAAGAGGATAGGGTTAAAATTAGCGATAATAGGTACAGCATTATGTTCTACTATACCAGTATTTGCAACACAAACAACAGTGAAAATTCTACACACTAATGATACACACTCAAATGTAAAAGATGATGGTAAATCAATTATTGGTTTTGCAAAACTTGCAACATTTGTAGAAACAGAAAAAACAAATGGCAATGTTTTAATGCTTGATGCAGGGGATATGTTCCAAGGCTTACCTTTTGCAAATATTGAAAAAGGACATAGTATTGTTGAGATTGTTAACCAAGTAGGTTATGATGCAATGACAATTGGAAATCATGAGTTTGACTTTGGGGCAGATAACTTAATGAGTATCATGAATAAATTAAATTACCCAGTTATTGCAGCCAATGTACTTAAAGGTGAAGAGCAAGCTGTACAACCATACATTGTTAAAGAATTTGATGATGTTAAAGTAGGGGTATTTGGTATGGCTACACCAGAAACAGCATTTAAAACACACCCTGATAATGTAGTAGGTTATACATTTGCAGATATTATTGAAACAGCAGATGCAACAGTTAAAACATTAAAAGAAACAGAAAAAGTAGATGTTGTTGTTATGTTAAGTCACTTAGGTCTTGAAGAAGGGGATTATACATCAGACTTAGTAGCTAAAGGTGTAGAAGGGATTGATGTAATTGTTGATGGACATAGTCATACAACACTTCCAGAAGGTCGTATGGAAGGTGAAACATTAATCGTAAGTACAGGTACAGCACTTAAAGATATTGGACAAGTAGAACTTGTTATTGAAGATGGTAAAGTAGTTTCTAAAACAGCAACTTTATTAGGATATGAAGCATTCAACGAAGTAGCACCAAAACAAGAAATTATTGATGCAATTGCAAAAGTTGAAGAGGCTCAAAAACCTATGTTAGAAAAAGTAGTAGGAACAACAGAAGTTAAATTAGTTGGTGACCGTGAAGTTGTAAGAACAGGTGAATCTAATCTTGGTCAATTAGCGACAGATGCTATGATTGAACTTACAGGTGCAGATGTGGCTATTACAAATGGTGGTGGTATTCGTGCTTCTATTGAAGCAGGAGACATTACAATGAATAATATGGTTACAGTATTCCCATTCGGTAACACAATCATGGTAAAAGAAATCAAAGGTAGCGATCTTCTTGCAGCTCTTGAATATGGAGTAGATAGTTTCCCAGAGACAAAAGGAGCTTTTCCACATACAGCAGGAATTACATTTACATTAAATGCTTATAAAGAAGCAGGGAGTAGAGTAAGTGATGTCAAAGTATCTGGTGAAGCACTTGACCTTAACAAAATGTATTCAGTAGCAACAAATGACTTTATGGCAGCTGGTGGAGATGGTTACACAATGTTTGAAAGCTATCCAATCAAAGCTGAGTATAATACATTAATGGATACTCTTTTAGCTTATGTAGAAAAATTAGGTACAGTAGAAGGTACATTTGTTCCTCGTATGACAGTTGTAACAGAAGCTCCAGCAGAAGAAGTTATTCCATCTACAGAAATTACACAACCAACAGTAGAAAGTAAAGTAGTAGCACTTAGAGCTTACTTACAAGATAAAGGTTTTAAAGTAACATTTGATGATGTAGAAAAAGTGGTAACAGCTGAAAAAGCAGATACAGTATTAACATTCAAATCAAATAGCAAAGCTTATACAGCAAAAGATGCTGATTCAAATGAATCAGGTGAACTTAGTGCAGCTTTAGTTGTTAAAGAGAATGTAACTTATATTAATGCAACAGAGGTAGAAGCTATCTTAGCTAAATTAACTCCAGCTGCATAATATAGAAAATAAAAAATAGGTCCTAGCTTTATAAATAAGCTAGGACCTATTTTTTATACAATGATGTGTTCACTACGTGATTTAGCGTTGCGAATGGTTCTTTGAATCGTCTCAAGGTCTTCTAGAAGTTGATCTAAGCACTCTTTATCAACATTATAATTTAGAAAGAAGGTTTCCATTTCTTTAGTGGTTGTTTGAATCATTTGAGTCACTTCGACAAACTTAGAAAAGTTATGGCTATGATGAGCATTTTCAAATTTTATTAGATCACGTTTAATAAATTCTACAACTTGTCCTTCATTAGAAAAAATTCCTTCAGGAATGGGATAGGGTTTAATACGTTGAAGAAAATACTTATTTTTAGCATTGATATTATAGGTATAAGAGACTTCACAATCTGATATATCAAAAGTTACAAAGTATAAAGTACCTTGAACTTGTTGAACGTCATTTGCACCGAGACAACGTAGCCTAGCCTCTATGGTATCGCCTTTCACTGTATTTGCATTCATAGAATGAGCACTCTCCTTGTGTGTAGATTTAGTTACTGTTTAGCGGAAAATTAAAAGTAAATAAATAGTTGCAATGCCTATAGAAAGTAACATTAAAGGAAAACCTGTTTTGAAATATTTACCAAAAGTTATTTTGTAACCATTTTTTTCACCAATATTAGCAAGTACTACGTTAGCTGAAGCACCAATGAGTGTACCATTTCCTCCTAGACAAGCACCTAAAGAAATAGCCCACCATAATGGTGTGATATCAATACCTTGAGCACCCATTGTTAGGACAAGTGGAATAAGGGTTGCCACAAAAGGAATGTTATCAAGGAATGAAGAAACAATAGCAGAAAGCCAAAGAAGTACAATCATAGTCATAGTAGTACGACCAGCGGTAAGTTCAATTAATGTATTCGCAAGAGCATGGATGATACCAACTTGTTCTAAACCACCTACAAGAACAAAAAGGCTGACAAAAAAGGCAATTGTGGCCCATTCAATACTACCAATAATTTCTTCCACATCTTGTTTACCTATGAGTAAAAGGACAACCGCACCAGTAAGTGCAACTGTACTAGACTCCATATGAAAACTTTGGTGTGTGATAAAACCAATGAGTATAAATGCCATAACTACTAAGCTCTTGATTAATAAAGTTTTATCTTTAATGGTCTTTTTCTCATCTAAAGAAAGAATCTCAGTCTTATGTTTATCATCTACAATAAGATGTTTGCGGTATAAAAAGTATAAGATAGTAAGTGTAACAATTAAAATCACAACTGCAATAGGGGCAGTATGTGTTAAAAAGTCATTAAAACCTAAACCAGCAGCACTACCAATCATAATGTTAGGAGGATCACCAATAAGTGTTGCAGTGCCACCAATATTAGAAGCTAGAATTTCTGTTATAAGAAAAGGAATAGGGTTGAGTTCTAGAATCTGTGTGATAACTAAAGTCATAGGTCCAATAAGAAGAACTGTTGTGACATTATCAAGTGTTGCAGATAAAAAGGCCGTAATAAGAGCAAAGCTTAAGAGGATTTTCCAAGCATCTCCCTTGGCTTTTTTTGCTGTAAAAATGGCAATATACTCAAATAATCCTGAGTTTTTTACCACTGAAACAACAAGCATCATTCCTATTAATACACCAATTGTATTAAAGTCAATATATCCAATAATTTTATCATGTGGAATGATCTTAAAGAGAACCATAATGATTGCCCCACCCATAGCAGCTACAGTACGGTCAATTTTTTCTGTCATAATAAAGAACATGACCACAAGAAAGATAAGGATTGCAAAAATTTGGGTCGAATTCATGATGTAGCATCCTTTCAAGTTGATAAATTTCAGTCAATTTAATTGCATGATATTCATAATATGCCTCATATTAGGTGAAAAACATTCATATTAGTGAAAAGCAAAAAGAGGAAGTTATGTTATCTATATAAGTTGGATAAATAAAGAAAAAATAATTAGATATGAGAAATTAAGATTAAAATTATAAGTGTATAAAAATAAATAAATAATGATTGAGTAAGTTATGTTAATTTAGTGATTAAGTTAGTTAAAATATAATGTTTATAAGTATGAATGAATAAAGAGAAATATTAATAAATATACAATGAAAATTATAAAAATTAAAATATTTTATTGACAGTAGTGAAACGGGATGGTACTATTATTAAAAATACAGAATAAATAGGGCTGTGATCAGGATATAGTGTGTAGTTTGCTACCTTTAGAGAGTCGTCGGTAGGTGAAAGACGATGGAGTAACTAGAGACTCTCACCTGTGAGCTGTGAACTGAATGATTAAGTAGGGGAACCGGGTGCCTTCCGTTAACAAGGATTTAAGGGCCATACTATTAAAGTATGTGAATGAGAGTGGTACCGCGGAGTTAAGCTTCGTCTCTTTTCTATATGAGAAAAGAGATGGGGCTTTTTTATTTATTCTGTTTTAATCTGATAAAGGGAGTGAGTAAAATGAATGGATTAACGATGATGATTATTGCAATTGTTGTACTTGGGGGGGCATATCTTTTATACGGAAGGTATCTTGCAAAATCATGGGGGATAGATCCTAAGGCCAAAACACCAGCATATGAAATGAATGATGGAGTGGATTATGTACCAGCAGATACAGGTGTTGTATTTGGACATCAATTTGCATCTATAGCAGGAGCTGGACCCATTAATGGTCCGATACAAGCGGCTATTTTTGGTTGGGTACCTGTATTGTTGTGGATTTTAATAGGGGGTGTATTCTTTGGAGCTGTGCAAGATTTTGCAGCCATGTATGCTTCAGTCAAAAATAAAGGACGTACCATAGGATATATTATCGAGTTATACATAGGTAAGACAGGAAAGAGACTTTTCTTATTATTTACATGGTTGTTTTCTATTTTGGTAATTGCAGCATTTGCAGATGTTGTGGCTAAAACCTTTAATGGATTTAGTACTGAAGGGACTACAATAGAAGCAAATGGAGCTGTTGCTATGACAAGTATTCTTTTTATTATGGCAGCAGTAGCATTGGGGATGTTTTTGAAGTATGGCAAGCAAAGTACAACGGTTAATACAATCGTTGCCCTTGTATTACTTGTAGGATGTATTGTAGTAGGATTAACTGTACCAGTATATTGTACAACAGGATTTTGGCATATTTTAGTTTTTATCTATATTGCTATTGCTTCTATTGTTCCTGTATGGGCACTTTTGCAACCACGAGATTATCTTAATAGTTTCCTACTTGTAGCTATGATAGGGGCTGCAGTAATAGGAGTTATTTTATTTAATCCAGAAATTCATCTTAATGCATTTAATGGTTGGGTTATTGATGGTAATAGTATGTTTCCTTATTTATTTGTAACCATTGCTTGTGGGGCAGTATCAGGGTTTCATGCTCTTGTATCTTCAGGAACAGCGTCAAAACAAATTAAAAATGAGAAAGATATGTTACCTGTATCTTTTGGAGCAATGCTTATGGAATCAATGTTAGCTATTATTGCACTGATTGCAGTTGGATTCTTAGCAACTGATGGTGCAGTGCCAACAGATATGACACAACCACAAATTTTTGCAGGAGCAGTTGCTACATTTTTAAGTAAACTTATGATACCAGAGCATATATCAAGAACGATTATTACACTTGCGGTTTCAGCTTTTGCACTTACTTCATTAGATAGTGTGGCACGTGTAGGACGTTTAGCATTCCAAGAGTTCTTCCTTGATTCAACGGTAGATGATGAAAAAATGAATCCTTTTCTTAAGGTTGTAACAAATAAATATTTTGCAACAGCCGCTACACTTATTGTGGCATATGCATTAGCAAAGGTAGGGTATGCATCTATTTGGCCACTTTTTGGTTCAGCGAATCAGTTACTTTCTTCATTAGCTCTCATTGCTTGTGCAGTATTTCTCAAAAAGACTAACCGCAAAGGATTTATGCTTTGGGGGCCAATGGTGGCTATGTTGGGCGTAACGTTAACAGCGCTTACATTAACAATCTACGGAAAAGGAATGGCATTAATTGATGGAGTATCTCAAACTATAGGAGGAGATATACTTCAGCTTGCTTTTGCAATTGCACTTTTTATATTAGGCATTATTGTTGCTATTCAAGGATTTAATAAGCTTTTTGAAAAAGAAGTTTCTACAGATCATACAACGTTAGTGGAATAAATACTAAAGATTAAGCGCCAATTATTTGATTGACGCTTAATCTTAGTTTAATTTTGAGGTTAATATAAAATTTATTTGTAAGATATTTGTATAAGAATAGATAACTTTGCCTAACCTAATCTATAGCTGAATAAAATTTAGGAGGCAGAAAATAAGATGAAAAAAAGAACAGTAAAAAAAGCTACAAAAATGATTAAGCAATTTCCTTTTAAGAAGCCAGAACCTGTTAAAAAAAATAATCATATAGCATGGTGGTTAGTAGGGACAGCAGTAGGAGCAGCGGCTATTGCAACCATAAGTATGAAGAATAAACCACAATGTAAAAAAGGTGTTGCACAAGTAGCACCTCTTAAACACTTACCTTATGAATATACGGATAGACAAGTTTACTTTGTAGGGGGAGGTTTAGGAAGCTTAGCAGGAGCCGCATATCTTATAAGAGATTGTGGTTTTAAAGGAGAAAATATTCATATTATAGAGGGTATGCATATTTTAGGCGGAAGTAATGACGGAGCAGGTGATGTGAGTCAAGGGTTTGTATGCCGTGGTGGACGTATGCTCAATGAGGAAACCTATGAAAACTTCTGGGAACTTTTCTCTTCAATTCCATCTTTAGATATGCCAGGAATGAGCGTAACAGAAGAAATACTTAACTTTGACCATCTTCATCCAACACATGCCCAAGCTAGATTAATAGATAAAAATGGACATATTTTAGATGTTAAAAGTATGGGATTTAATCAAGCAGATCGTTTGGCACTTGGTAAATTAATGATTACACCAGAGGAAAAATTAGATGATATGACTATTGAACAATGGTTTAGTCATACACCTCATTTCTTCACAACTAACTTCTGGTATATGTGGCAAACAACCTTCGCATTCCAAAAATGGTCAAGTTTATTTGAGTTCAAACGTTATATGGAACGTATGATTTTTGAATTCTCACGCATAGAAACTTTAGAAGGGGTAACAAGAACACCATATAACCAATATGAATCAGTGATTCTTCCTCTTAAAGCGTATCTAGATCACTACGGTGTTGACTTTAGTATTAATGCAACGGTTACAGATATTGATTTCGCTGAGGGAGATACTATTACAGCTAATGCTATTCATATCGAAGATGAAGAAGGAGAAAAGGTGATAACTCTTAAATCTACAGATATATGTATTATGACCAATGGTTGTATGACAGATAATGCAAGACTTGGTGATTTCAATACACCAGCAACGTATGATCCAGAAAAACCAATATCAGGTGAACTATGGGCAAAAGTTGCAAGAAAGAAACCAGGCTTATTAGGAAATCCAGAACCTTTCTTTAATTATCCAGAAGAAACAAATTGGGAAAGCTTCACTGTGACTTGTAAAGGGAATAAGCTTCTTAAGAAAATAGAGCAATTCTCAGGTAATGTTCCAGGTAGTGGAGCACTCATGACATTCAAAGATTCTAATTGGCTTATGAGTATTGTAGTAGCAGCTCAACCTCACTTTAAAGGTCAACCACTAGATACAACTATTTTCTGGGGATATGGGCTTTATACAGATCAAATAGGAGACTATGTGAAAAAGCCAATGAGAGAATGTACCGGTAAAGAAATTCTTATAGAACTTCTACATCATTTACATTTTGAAGATGAGCAAGATGAAATTCTTGATACGGTTGTTAATGTTATTCCATGTATGATGCCATATATTGTTTCACAATTCCAACCAAGAAAAATGACAGATAGACCACATGTTGTACCAGAAGGTTCTACAAACTTTGCAATGATTAGTCAATTTGTAGAGATACCAGAGGATATGGTCTTTACAGAAGAATATTCAGTAAGAGCAGCACGTATGGCTGTTTATACATTACTTAATGTAACTAATCAACAAATTTGTCCTGTAACCCCATATAAAAAAGATCCTAAAGTATTAAAGGAAGCATTAAAAACTTCATATAGATAATCAAAAAGGAGGTGACTGGTCACCTCCTTAAAATATGTATAAAAAACTATTTATTGCGTACGCTATAGACAGATTGTTGGATTTCAGTTAATGAGGCATTGCCATAGATTCTAATTAGTAGTTCGATTTGCTTTAAGACTTCACGAATATTTCCCGATACACTCATGATTAAACTCTCCTTTAAACTTAATGTTAAGGACATTATACTACAAAAAGAACAAATGTTCTATAGTTTTTTTAGACAATAAATGATAAATTTCTGTTATAATAAACGTAGAGTATAAATAAAGGAGTAAATAATGATTACATTAAAACAACTTAAAGAAGAAATTCTAACCTATGATATTATTAACTTTGATGCAGAAGGAAATCCTATCGAATGCGTAGAAGTTACGTTAGCAGATCGTGTAATAGATGTTTATATGGATACAAGAGAAGTGAATATTGGAATTTTAGCAAGAAAAATTTTAGAACAAGGTCTTTATAAAGAATAAGAATACTTGACAAATAGGTATAAATGTTTTATATTAGAGAAGTAATGAATATGTATTTTATAAACTTCACATATGAACAGAGATTATAGAAGGCTTTGTCAATGAAAGTTATAATCTTTGTTGATGTGTGAAGTTTTTATTTTACGGTCAAATTTATATTAGGAGGTACTCATAATGAACAAGGGTACAGTTAAATGGTTTAATGCAGAAAAAGGTTTTGGTTTCATCGCTAGAGAAGAAGGAGATGACGTATTCGTACATTTCTCAGCTATCCAAGGTGATGGTTTCAAAACTCTTGAAGAAGGTCAAGCTGTAAGCTTCGATATTACTCAAGGACCACGTGGCGCTCAAGCTGAAAACGTAAATAAACTATAATTAATAGTTAATCAGAGGTAGAACTTTTAGTTCTACCTTTTTTATATTATAAAAAACTTTATTTAATCTACATACGTTGTATAAATAAAGATGATATGCTAGAATAGCTGATAATATTGACGAAAGATTAGATAACCAAAAGAGGTGAAACAATGAATTTTATACTTAGCCTTATTCAAGGGATACTGGGCTTTGGAGTAAGCGTGATCTCTTTTATATTCACATTACTTATAGCTATGATTGTAGCAGGGATTGCAGCTTATAAAAGAAGAAATCCACTTATTTGGGGAATTATTGCATTCTTTTTCCCATGGATTATTTTCATCTTACCATTCATTCCACAGAATTATCCAAAGTTTTCAGGTGATTTAAGAAATAACCCAGCATTTAAAGGGAAAAACCCTGTTATTGCATCAATTATGGCGCTTTCAGCGATTGTAGCTAAAACAGATGGTAGTATTACAAAGGAAGAAGTTAAAACAATTAAAGATTTTGTCACCAAGTATTTTAATATAGAACGTGAAAGATTAAATGAATATGCAGATGCATTTACTTATGGTAAAGATCATCCGGAAGAATATCAAGCATTTGCAAGAATGATTCGTCACTACTATAATAGCAGAGATATGAGCTTACTTGTTTCTTATCTGCTTGTATCACTGACAATGCAAGAAGGAAAAGAAATGAGTGACAAACAAGATGAGCAGATTCGTAAAATCTTAGCTGAACTGGGCATTTCAGAATATGAATATCGTAGTATCAAAGGATCATTTAATGGACAAAGTTATAGTTACTATCAAGGAGGCTTCCAAGGAGGATTTGGTGGTAATCAGAACTACTATCAAAATGGATATGGACAAGCAGGAGGCTATACAGCTCCCAATTCAGTGGATTTAACTAAGAAATATTGTGAAGTTCTTGGTGTAAGTGAAGATGCAACTATGTCTGAAATTAAAAAGGCATATCGTAAGCTTGCAAAAGAGTACCATCCGGACAAAATGGCCTCAGAAAGTATGCCAGAAGATTATTTACAATTTGCAAATCAAAAAATTGCTGAAATTAATGAGGCTTATGAATATCTAAAGAAAATAAAAGAAGCATAAAAAAGGAGACATTGTAAAATGTCTCCTTTTTCGACGTCTAAATTCACCAAGACTTTACAGAATGATAAAACTTTGATAAAATTTATAGGATGTAATAAATATGTAATAGTTTTAACAAACATAAAATAATTAGACACCAGTAAAGGATAAAAGTAATATGAAAGCCTTTTTAGAATATATCAAACAAAGTAAACACACTTATAAAGTACTTGCAGGGGTAGGTGTAATTGTTATTACGTTCACACTTGTAGGTATGCAAAATAACTCTTATGCTATTTCAGTAGATGGAAAAGTAGTAGGTGTTGTAAAAACTAAAGAAGAAGCAAAGACAGCCTATGAAGCTGTCGTATCTGAAGTAAAGAATCAAGAAGGTGTAGATATTGCTGTAAAAGAAATGATCACTGTGGAACATGTTAATAGTAAAAAAGCTGAGATACAAACATTAGACGATTTGACTAAAGTATTAAAGGATAGTGTTAGTTATGAGGTTGAAGCTTATGAAATACTAGTAGATGGAGAAGTAAGAGCAGTTGTAGCAAATGAAGATATTGCTCAAAATGTTTTAACATATATTGCAAAAACACATTTACCAGAAGGTTCAGAAGTAGAATTAGATATTAGAGAACTTGATGCAGAGGGTAAAGAAGTTATTGAAGAACAGCCAGTAATAAAACAACAGCCAGTAATAAAACAACAGGATGTTAAAGAGGGAGTTTCAGAAGAAACCTCAGAAAAGACAATGCAGGAAATACCAGAAGTAACATCAGAGCAAGTTCCAACGAAGGATACTGAAGCAAGTGGGGAAACAACCACTTCAAGTGAAATGCCTCAAGTAGAAGTAGGCGCTGAGGAGGTAGTTAATCAAACCACAACAGAATCAGTACCACCTCAAACGATTACTAATGAAGCAGGAAATGTAGTAGAGGTGTTAGAAGTTCAAGATGCGCTAAAAGAGCCAGAAAAACAAACTAAAATTCAAGTAGCTAAATTTATAAAAAAGGATCAAGAAGAAGAGGATACTCCAAAAGAAGGTCAAAAAATTCAGCGTGATCTTAAAGTTTTTGATTTTAATGAAGAAGTTATTGTACGTAATACATATGTAGATGCTGAGGAAATAGTAGATGAACAAGAAGCGATAGATATTTTGCTTTCTAATACGGAAGAAGTAGTAGAATATGAAATGAAAGAAGGAGATAATATCTGGGATATTGCTATGGCACATGGTACGACCATGGATCATATCTTAGAAATTAATCCTCAAATTGAAGATGAAACTCGTATGCAAATTGGGGAAATCATTAAGTTAGAAGTGCCAGAACCTATTCTTTCTATTTCAACTACAGAAGAAGCCGTATTTAAAGAACTTATTCCGGCAGATATTGAATATGTAGAATTCTCAGATCTTTATAAAGATGAAACAAAGACTTATCAAGAAGGACATGATGGTCTTAAAGAAATTACGGTTTCTGTTCATAAGGTAAACGGCAAAGAAGTAAGTCGTGACCTTATCAGTGAAAAGGTTTTGAAACAAGCTAAAACAAAAGTTATTGCCTTTGGTACAAAGGAAAAACCAAAACAAGAAACATCTTCGACTACATCTAATAAGGGGAGTGCAGGTTCAGCGGTAAGTGGAAGTAACTCGGGTATGTTTATGCATCCATTAAATGGTGGAGGAAGAATGTCTTCACCATATGGAAGTAGATGGGGAACCTTCCATAGAG
Source organism: Holtiella tumoricola (assembly GCF_027857615.1). Lineage (NCBI taxonomy): Bacteria > Bacillati > Bacillota > Clostridia > Lachnospirales > Cellulosilyticaceae > Holtiella > Holtiella tumoricola. Next base: position 221,982 of record NZ_JAQIFT010000016.1, on the reverse strand, counting down.
CTATTGATATTGCAGCCCCAGCAGGTACACCTATCTATGCAGCAGCATCAGGTGTTGTAACTTATTCAGGATACAATAATGGTGGATTTGGTAAGCTTATTATTATCGATCATCAGAATGGATATGAGACATATTACGCACACTGTAATAGTTTATACGCTCAAGTTGGACAAAAAGTTTCTAAAGGACAAAACATTGCAGGTGTTGGAAGTACAGGTAACTCAACAGGCAACCATGTTCATTTTGAAATTAGAAAAGATGGAACGCCAATTAATCCATACAGCTATATTTACTAATAATAACAAAAGAGCAGTTACACTATTATAAAGTGTAACTGCTCTTTTGTTATTAATGAAGATTAAGCCAAGACTGCACTTTCGGAATACATATGATCCTCTATAATTTGACCTTGATCCATAGATACTATTCGATCTGCAACTTTCTTAGCAAATCCCATATCGTGAGTGATAATAAGTATAGTCATACCTTTTATACTTAAGCTTTTAATAACTTTAGCTACTTCCTCTGTGAGGGTAGGATCAAGAGCAGATGTAGGTTCATCAAAGCACATAAGTTGGGGATTCATGCACAGGGCACGACCGATGGCTACACGTTGTTTTTGACCACCGGAAAGCTCGTAGGGATAGCTATTTGCCTTGTCACTAAGTCCTAGGAAGGCCAGTGTATTTAAAGCCTCTTTGGTTGCTTGCTCTTTGGTTTGACCAAGAACACGAATAGGAGCTTCTATCATGTTTTCAAGAACGGATAAGTGAGGAAAGAGATTATAGTTTTGGAAGACAAGGCCGATATCTTTGCGGATGGATTTAATCTCTTTTTTATTAGCGTAGTGACCTTCTTTAAGTAGATAGTTACCATTTAAAGAGATAGAACCTTCTTGACATTTTTCAAGATAATTAATGCTGCGTAAAAAAGTTGTTTTACCACCACCAGAAGGTCCAACAACAACTAATATTTCACCCTTCTTAATATGGAGATTGACCCCTTTTAGTACTTTAGTTTTGCCGAAGCTTTTATGTAAGTTTTCAATGATTAACATGGAACAACCTCCTTATTGATAATAAGTATATCTTGTTTCGATAATAGCCATAATTTTTGAGAGTACACCGGTAAGAAGTAAATAAACAATTGCAATGATAACAAGTGGTAGTAAAGAAGCATCTCGATTACAAGCAATTTTTCCTACTTTAAGAAGTTCATCTAATCCTAAAATATATACAAGAGCAGTGTCCTTAACAAGGGTTACGATTTCATTCCCTACTGGAGGTAATACTCTTTTAAAAGCTTGTGGAAAGATTATACGAGAAAAAGTTTCTTGAGGAGATAAGCCAAGAACTTCAGCACCTTCATATTGTCCTTTGTCAATAGAAGCAATACCAGCGCGGAAAATTTCTGCAAAGTAAGCAGCGTAGTTTAATGAAAAAGCAACCAGTGCTGCAGGAAATCGATCAAAGGTAATACCAATCATTGGCAAACCAAAGAATACAAATACAATTTGTAAAAGAAGTGGCGTACCACGTAATATTAGGATATAAGCTGATGTTAACTTATTTAAAATTTTAAAATGAGACAAACGTCCAAGGGCAATAACTATGCCTAGAGGGATAGCGAACAAAAGTGTTAATGCAAAAAGTTGTAGTGTAACACCTAAGCCTTCTATAACCTGAGGCATGAGTTTAATTGTATATTCAAAAAGATAAGTAAGTGTATTAATGATGTAAGTCATAATGTCCATGGACGCTCCTCCTTATAGATTAAATTTATTTAGCAACATCACTACCAAACCATTTTGTTGATATTTCTGCAATGGTTCCATCAGCTTTAAGCTCTTCATAAGCTTTGTTAAAGGCTTCTACAGTTTTTGTATCACCTTTACGTATGCCTACACCATATTCTTCAGCTCCAAAGTCTTCATCTAAAATACGGTATTTGTTATCACCTTTCAATGTAATGTAATAACGTACAACAACTTCATCTGCAACAACTGCATCAATACGTTTGCTATCAAGATCCATTAAGGCTTGATTATTGTCTTCGAAAGTAACAGCTTTACCATCTTTAAAGGAAGCATAGAGATCAGATTCTTTTTCCATTGCAGTCACAGCGCTGGATTCGCTTTGTGCACCTACACTTTTACCAGCAAGATCAGCTTTTGATTGGATAGAAGAATCAGCAAGGACAACAATGATTTGTTTATTATCTAGATATGGTGTAGTAAAGTCTACTTTTTCTTTTCTCTCATCTGTGATGGTGTAGCCATTCCAAATAAGATCGATATTACCTGAGTTTAATTCAGCTTCTTTCATAGACCAATCAATAGGCTGAAGTGTTAATTTTTTTCCTAGCTTTTCACCCATGGCTTTAGCAAGATCTATATCATATCCAGTTAATTCACCATTTTGATCTCTAAAGCCTAAAGGGGCAAAAGTATCATCAAGTCCGATTATCCATTCTTCTTTATCAATAGTTGAAGTTGTAGTTGTGTTAGATGTATTGGCTGTAGAACAAGCGGTAAGACTAAATGCAAGTGTACCTAAAGCTGTTAGCGTTACAATTTTTTTAAATAGTTTTTTCATAATGAATCCCCCTAAAAGATTTAATTTGATATAAAATTATATATTAGTTTATTTATGAATTTATTATAATAACACTTTAATGCATTAAAGTGAAAAAGTCAATAAGAAAAATAAAAAAGGCACTACATTTAATGTAATGCCTTTTTTATTTTTCTTATTTATATTTTTACATGGATCCATTTACCACTGGAGAAACGAATAATGTTAAGGAGTAATCGAAGTGTTTGATCGAGAAGCAATGCAACCCAAGCACCGATAAGCCCGAGACCGAATCCGTAACAGAGGATAAATGTGATAACAGGACGAATCATTAAGATACTAATGAAGGAGGTTCTAGCAACAAACTTAGTATCTCCTGCGCCACGTAAAGAACCCGAAATAATAACTTGTGAAATTTGTAAAGGTGATACAATGGCTACAATGAGCATGATTTGGCCACCAAGAGTGATGATCATATTATCATCAGTAAAGAGTCCTACTAAAGGTTTACCAAAGAGAATATAGATTATAACCAGTAGACTAGAGAAAATAACACCAATACGCTGAGCAGTTTTTCCATAGATTATAGATAAGTCTGCACGTTTGGCACCTAAATTACGTCCAACTAAAGAAGAAGCAGCCATCCCCATGCCATCGCCCACGCTAAAGGTCATATTTAAGATATTCATACAGATTTGATGGGTTGCAAAAGCAACAGTTCCTAAATTAGTAATCATTTTTGTATAAGCTAGGAATCCAATACGCATACAAAGTTGTTCTACCATAGCACTATTACTAATTTTAAAGATTCCTTTTATCGTTACCTTATCTAGTTTCCAACTATCTTTGAAATTAAGTTGAAGTTCCGTTTTAGAATGTAAGATGCCATAAGTTGCAATAATAAAAGCAACAATATTGCCTAGTACTGTAGAGATTCCAGCACCAAGTACACCGAGTTTTGGAAAACCAAAATGACCACCAATGAGTAAGAAGTTAAAGACTAAATTGACTAGGTTAGCAGTAACATTAGTTGTCATAGCAATTTTTGTATTACCAGCACCACGTTGTGCAGCATTAATGTTAAGGCTTAGGGCATTAAATACCATACCTATAACAATCGTTCTAAAATAAAGTATGGCATCTCCTAAAACATCTGGTGCGGCACCCATCCAAGTTAAAATGGGTTTAGCAAAAATAAAGCCAATAGCTGCTAAAATAATAGAGAGTAGGCCGACAACAATAATAGACTGCCTTAAGGTTTTATTAGCACTTACAAAGTCTTCTTCGCCACAACGTCTAGCAACAATGGCTGTAACGCCTACATTTAAAGAGAAAATAATAGCAAGTAAAATAAAAGTAGGCTGTTGAGTAATCCCAACAGCAGCGATTGCACTAGCACCTAGTACCCCAACCATCATAGTATCTATAGCTGATACTAGACTTACTAGCATACGTTCGAGTGCAGAAGGCCATGCAAGGTTTATTGTATTTTGATAAATCTGCTTCGAGGGTGGAATAGTCCCTAGCTTTTGTGAATCTTTAATCATTTTTTGACACGAAAAATAGTCTACAAGTTGCATTGATTAGTCATCTCCCCAATAATTATAATTCCTTTAATCTATTTTATATATAAGTTTCAACTTATTAATATACTATAATTTAAAGGATTTAACAAGAATATAAGAGAAATTAGAGGAAAAAATAGATAAAGTATAAAATAAAATTTACAATATGTTGGAAAATGTAAAATAGCACTGCTGGATTAAATAAAATGTAACATTTACAATATAAAAATTGAAAATAGTAAAAAGTTATTATAAACTATAACACAGTAAAGTATATGGAAGATGAATCAGAAAGGAAGAGAAAAATGACAATTGACTTCTTAGTAGCACCATTAGTAGGTGGACTTATAGGATATATTACAAATGGTATTGCAATTAAAATGCTTTTTAGACCTTTAAAACCTTTGTATATAGGAGGTAAACCGGTACCTTTTACACAGGGACTTATTCCAAAAGAAAGAGACCGTATTGCCAAAAGTGTAGGGGCAGTAGTAGGGACTGAACTTATTGCGCCTGAGACACTTAAAGAGACGCTTTTATCACAAGAAATGTATACTCATTTAGAGCGTGCTCTTGAAGAATGGTTTATAAGTGCAAAGCAATCTAATAAGACGGTAAGAATGTGTTTAAATGAATTAAGTAGTGAAAGAAATATAGAAGAGGTAGCCATAAAACTTAAAGATATGACGACACAAAAAGCTTATGGCGCTTTAATGAACTTAGAACTTGAAAAGGTTATGGCTGAACGCGCAGCTGTAGGTCTTAAAGCAAACTTAGGATTTTTAGCACATTTTATGAATGAAAGTGTCATGGAAGGTTTACAAATTAAAATAGAAGAAATGATTTTAGAAATGCTTAATACAGAAGCTGAACAGATGATCCACCAAGTGGTAGATAGTGAGGGCGAAAAGTGCTTAGACTACCCTATTTGTGAATTAGCGTCTCAAATTGAAAGTCATGTACCTAAAATTAAGTATTCATTAATGAAGCAATATACTCATATTATAGAAAGTCAATTATCTAGATGGTTAGAAACACTTGATATTAGTAAAATTGTAGAAGATAAAATTAAAAGTTTAGATTTACTTGATTTAGAAAAGATGCTTCTAGATCTTATGCGCAAAGAGCTTAGAGCCATTGTTTGGCTAGGGGCAGTGCTTGGGATGATAATGGGGCTTGTGATGAACTTTATTTAGGGTGTAAACTAATAAGGAATATATAAAGTGAATATACTGTTAGAGGTGCTACTTGTAGCTTAATAGGGAAACAGCTGAAATTGCTGTACGGTCCCGCCGCTGTGATGAGGAGAACTTATTCATACCACTTTCGATAGAGGGGAAGGGAGTAAGTTTGATGAATCTAAGTCAGAAGACCTGCCTACTAATAAAACACCATAACTCTACGAGTGATAGGGGGTGTATGCAAGAACATAGCTAGAAAATCTAGGTATGTATTTTTGGCGTACACATCTCCTACTCATAAAGTGGGAGATTTTTTATTATAAGGAAACTCTATTTTCTAAGATATAAGAACTAAAGGAGAAATTCTTTTGCATATTAAGGAGGTGATAAAGTGGAATCCTATATGGTTAAAGGGCAAGATGTACTACGACTAGGATATACAACAGGAAGTTGTGCAACTGCTGCTGCAAAGGCAGCGACATGGATGTTATTAAAAGGTGAACCAATAGAACAAGTTAAAATCTATACGCCAAAGGGCATAGAACTTTTGTTAGATATACATGATGTGCTAGTAACTCATAAATATGTAAGTTGTGCAGTTGTAAAAGATGGTGGAGATGACCCAGATGTTACCCATGGAATGAAAATATATGTACAAGTATCAAAAAGATTAGAAGAAGGTATTTACATAGATGGTGGAGAGGGGATAGGACGTGTCACTAAGGTAGGGCTTAAATGTCAGGTAGGTGAAGCAGCGATCAACCCTGTACCTAAGCAAATGATTAGACAAGAGGTTGAAGCTGTATGTAAGGATGTTGGTTATATGGAAGGTCTTGAGATTATTGTGTTTGCTCCAGAAGGTGAAAAAATAGCAAAGAAGACATTTAATCCAAGACTTGGGATAGTAGGAGGTATTTCAATACTTGGGACCAGTGGCATAGTAGAACCTATGAGTGAGAAAGCTTTGATAGACACAATCTATACAGAGTTAGAGATGAAGGCTGCAAGTCATGTGAAGCAACTCTTAATTTGCCCAGGGAACTATGGCCGGGACTTTGCAAAAGAGCAGTTAGGATTAGATTTAGAACAAGGCATTAAATATAGCAACTATTTAGGTGAGACTCTAGACCATATTGTGTACTTAGGATTTGAAAAGGTATTGCTTGTTGGACATATTGGTAAGCTTGTAAAGGTTGCAGCAGGTGTAATGAATACCCACTCTAAGTATGCAGATGCTAGGTTTGAAGTACTAGCAAGTCATGCGGCTATGGAAGGTGTTCCTAAAGAAATTATTTGCAAAGTAATGGAATGTGTAACAACAGATGGTGCATTAAGTATTCTAAAAGAGCAGCCTTGTTATAAAAAAGTTATAGCAAGTATCCTTAATAAAATTCAGCGTCATATAAATTTTAGGGTTAAAGATAAAGTACAAGTAGAAATAATTCTTTTTGGAGAAGAAGGTATTCTTGCAAAAACTAAAGAAGTGCAGAAATCTATTCAGCGATTACAAATGGAGGTTGAAGATGGAGAATAAAGGGAAACTATATGGAGTAGGCGTAGGACCAGGAGATCCGCAATTGATGACTTTTAAAGCAGCAGGGGTGATTAAAAAATGTCCGATTATTGCAGTACCTAAATCAGGTGAAAGTGAGCAAATTGCGTTAACCATAGCAAGGCCTTATATAGAGGAGCAGTTTATATTGGACTGCTATATGCCCATGACAAGAGATAAAGAAGCGCTTAATAAAAATCATGAATTAGTAACTAGCAGTATTAGGGAGTATTTAGAAGAGGGAAAGGATGTGGCTTTTTTAACACTAGGTGATCCTACGATTTATTCTACCTATATGTATATTCATCGTCGTATTCAAGCATTAGGCTATAAAACAGAAATTATACCAGGCATATCTTCTATATGCAGTGTAGCTGCAGCATTAAATGATTCTCTTTGTGAGGGAAGTGACTGTTTGCATATTATACCTGCTTCTTATAAGGGAAAAGAAGATTATCTTGATTTAAAGGGTACAAAAGTACTTATGAAAACAGGTAAGTCTATGGAACGATTAAAAGGACATTTAAAAGAAAAAGGCTTATATGAAAAAGCAAAAGCAGTAGAATGTGCCAGTATGCCAAATGAAAAGATTCATAGTAGCTTAGATACGTTAGAAGAAAGTAGTTATTTTTCAGTTGTTGTTATAAAGGAGGATTAAAAAATGATTTATTTTGTAGGTGCAGGACCAGGTGATATAGAGCTAATTACAGTAAAAGGGCAACGTCTTTTAAAAACAGCAGATTTAGTTATTTATGCAGGGTCATTAGTTAATCCAGCATTACTTAATGAATGCAAAGAAGAATGTATCATATTAGATAGTGCAATGATGACTTTAGAAGAAGTGATTAAGGCGATGGTGGAAGAAGAAATGAAAGGAGAAGATAGGGTTGTTGTGAGGTTACATACAGGAGATCCTAGTATCTATGGTGCTATTAGAGAACAAATGGATTTGTTAGATGAAAGAACACTTAAATATGAAGTGGTACCCGGTGTAAGTTCTTTTTGTGGAGCAGCAGCTGCACTTAAAAAGGAATATACTTTACCGAATGTGAGTCAAACCGTAATTTTGACACGAATGGAAGGGCGCACACCAATGCCCCCTAAAGAAGAACTAAGTATGCTTGCAAGTCATCAAGCTACAATGATTATTTTCCTAAGTGTTAGTTTGGCTAAAGAGGTAGAGGAACGTTTAATAAAAGGTGGTTATAGAGAAGACACACCTATTGCCATTGTATATAAAGCAACATGGCCAGAAGAAAAAATTTATAAAGGTGAATTGAACCAATTAAGTCATATTATTGCAGAAAATCATATTACTAAAACAGCTTTAATTGTAGTAGGCGATTTTCTAGGAGATACTTATGAGCGTTCTAAACTTTATGATCCAGGTTTTACACATATGTTTAGAGAGGCGATCAAGTGAAAATAGGGATTATTTCTTTTACGAGTAAAGGCGCTTGTATTAATAGAAAGTTAAGTAGCCTATTTCAGGTTAAAGGGGTTCATCTTTCTAAATTTAAAGAAGAAGGTCTTGATAATATAGAAAGCTCTTTGAATGAGTGGACGAAAGAGCAGTTTCAAGTATGTGAAGCGCTTGTTTTCATAGGGGCGACAGGGATTGCAGTAAGAGCCATTGCACCTTTTATTATTAATAAAGCTGTTGACCCAGCAGTGCTTGTAATTGATGAATTAGGGAAGTATATTATCCCTCTTCTGTCGGGACACTTAGGTGGGGCAAATAAGTTAGCGAGTGAACTGAGTGTATTAATAGGAGGAACGCCTGTTGTGACAACAGCTACAGATTTAGAAAAGTGCTTTGCCATAGATGAATGGGCAAAACGAAATAGTTTAGTGATTAAGAATTTAAAAGTAGCTAAGCATATTTCGGCAGCTTTATTACAAGGTGAAGTAGTTGGATTTATGGCAGATGTATCTATAGAAGGGCATTTGCCTAAGGGCCTCAAATATTACAAAGCTAACCAAATGGAAACAATACAAGGCCCTTTGGGAATATGGATTGGATGGGAAGAAAAAAGACCTTTTCAGGAAACATTGTGGCTTGTACCCCCACTTTTAACTGTTGGAATAGGGTGTAAGAAAGGCACCAGTGAAGCACAAATAGAACGGTTAGTAAAGCAGATTTTAGAGCAATACCATTTACCTATTGAGTCTGTTGGACAAATCGTTTCTATTGATTTAAAGAAGAATGAAGAAGGACTAAATGAATGGGCAAATAGAAATAAAAAGTCTATTCGATTTTTTAGTGCCCTACAGCTGAGTCAAGTAGAAGGTGAATTTACAGCCTCTTCTTTTGTAAAGCAAGTAACAGGTGTTGATAATGTATGTGAAAGGGCAGCAGTATTAGGAAGTTATGGTGGTAAGCTTTTAGTTCCGAAGACATCACTAGATGGTGTTACTATAGCTATAGCTATAGCTATAGAAGGTACCTATAAAGTGCAGTTTGATGAAACTTGTTAAAACTCCCGTCAGGGAATAGAAAGGAAACGTGAAATGATAGGGAAAATATATATTGTAGGTTTAGGACCTGGTGGCATATTTGAGATGACAAATAGAGCAGAAGAAGTACTAGAAGGATGTGACATTATTGTAGGCTATACAGTTTATGTAGATTTAATACGAGAGGATTTTAAAGAAAAGACTTTCTTAGCTACAGGGATGAAACAAGAAGTAGACCGCTGTAAGATAGTTTTAGAAGAAGCACTAAAAGGGAAGAAAGTCGCAATGGTTTGTAGTGGGGATGCAGGTGTATATGGCATGGCTGGTATCGTACATGAAGTTGCAAAAGACCATCCGGAAGTAGAAATTGAAGTGATACCAGGAGTAACAGCTGCATGTAGTGCAGCTGCCGTTTTAGGCGCACCGCTTATCCATGATTTTGTAATGATTAGTTTAAGTGACCTATTAACTTCTTGGGAGACTATAGAAAAACGTATTGCTTTAGCAGCACAGGCAGATTTTGTTATTTGCTTTTATAACCCATCAAGTAGGAAACGTCATGATTATTTAGAAAAAGCTTGTAAGATTATTATGGAATATGAAAGACCAGAGACAGTGGCGGGATATGTGCAGCATATTGGACGTGAAGGGCAAAATATTAAAGTGTGTACATTAGAAGAAATGGTAAATGCTAAAGTGGATATGTTTACAACTGTAATCATAGGGAATAGTGAAACAAAAGTTATTAATGGCAAGATGGTTACACCACGTGGCTATGAAAAACATTATGATGTTTAAAAATGTTTTTGTACTAGGAGGAACTACAGAAGCAAGGAAGATAATAAGCTTTGTAAGAAACTATGGCATACAGGTTACAGTAAGTGTGGCAACTACATATGGAGAAGAGCTATTAGAAGAAGAAAAGGATGTTCAAGTTTTACAGCAAAGGTTAGATGAAAGTGGGTTTGAAGCACTCTTTAAAAAACAACAGTATGATTTAGTGATTGATGCAACCCACCCTTATGCAAAAGAAGCTACACAAAATTGTAAGAAAGCTTGTGAAAAATTAGAAATGCCTTATAAACGTATCGTGCGTGAAGAAGTAGAACATAGGATTTTAAGTTTTAGTTCGGTAGAAGAGATTATAAGTTATTTGGAAAATACCCAAGGGAATATTCTGCTTACTACAGGGAGCAAAGATTTACAGGCTTATACAAAGTTAACTCATTTTAAGGAGCGGATTTATATCCGTATGCTTCCCATGGCAAAAAGTATAGATGAGCAACTAGAAAGAGGTTATCTGATGTCTCATCTTATCTGTATGCAAGGGCCTTTCTCTTTAGAGTTGAATAAAGCCATGCTTAATCAGATACAGGCACGTTATATGGTGACAAAAGATTCCGGTACAGTAGGTGGTATGGAGGAAAAGGTAGAAGCGGCTAGGCAACTTGGTGTTACTTTACTTTGTTTAAGGCGTCCAGATGAAGAGGGAGGGATGAATTTGCAACAATTTTATAAATGGTTTGAGGAGGTGAAGCATGGATAAAGTTATTAAAGTGATAGGAATGGGACCAGGGAATAGAAAGTTTTTGACAGGTGAGGCAATGGATGCGGTCAAAAGATGTGATGTTTTGATGGGGCCCAGTAGATTAGTGAATGAAGTAGAGAATTTAAAATCACAGCATGCAGCAAGCTATAGTTGTAATTTGAGTGAGATGAAAATATTTTTAGAGCAATACTTAAGTGATAATGAGATAGAAAAAGAGTCTAGCTTAATAGGTCTGTTAGCATCAGGAGATACAGGATTCTTTAGTATTGCAAGTTGGATCAAAAAAGAATATGGGGCAAAGGTTAAGCTTGAATTTATAACAGGCGTAAGTTCATTACAGTATTTTTGCAGTCGAATTCAAAGACCTTATAGTGATATACATACCATAAGTGTACATGGGCGGGAAAATAAAGTATTAGGAGAGGTACTTACTCATAAAACTTTATTTGTATTAACAGGTGGAAGCTGTAAAGTGCAAGATATTTGTAAGACATTGCAGCAACATGGACTAGGGCATTTGCAAGTGTATATAGGTGAAAACTTATCTTATCCAGAAGAACGTATTTTAGAAGGAACAGCTACGATGTTTGTAAAGGAGTCTTTTAGTGACTTGGCAGTTATATTGATTGAAAATGAACAAGATCATGTTGAGTCTTGTATTACCTACGGTTTATCAGATACAAGTTTTATACGAGGTAAGGTACCGATGACCAAAGAAGAAATTCGAGCCATATGTCTGAGTAAATTACAGTTGAGTCTAGAAGATTGTATTTATGATATAGGGGCAGGGACAGGATCTGTCAGTATTGAAATGGCGAGAATAGCAAAAAAAGGATTTGTCTATGCATTAGAAAAGAAACATGAAGCAATAGAACTTATTTACACCAACCAAAAGCATTTTAGAATTTCTAATATGAAGGTGATAGAAGCAAAGTGTCCTGATGGACTAAGTGATTTGCCGACGCCGGATAAGGTGTTTATTGGAGGAAGTAGTGGAGAACTGAATGCAATACTCCAAATACTTTTAGATAAAAATCCTAAGGTGCAGATTGTACTTACAGCAATTACATTAGAAACGCTACAAGAAGCACTTAGCTGTACAAAACACTTCAATTTAGAATTTAATTGTACACAGGTGACTGTAGCAAATAGTAAACAAATTGGAGATTATAATATGATGATGGGACAAAATCCGATTTTTATTTTAACTTTGAAAGGAAAAGAAGTATATGTCTAAAGCAAGATTAATGATAGCGGGCGTTGGTAGTGGGGCAGGTAAGACAACATTAACATGTGCTGTATTGAAGCATTTTCAAGAAAGGCAATTGAAAACAGTAGCCTTTAAGTGTGGACCGGACTATATAGATCCAATGTTTCATCGTGAGGTTTTGCATACGCCATCTTATAATCTAGATTTATATATGATAGGTGAGCAAAATTGTAACTATCTTTTACAAAAGCATACAAAAGAAGCAGATGTAGCAGTTATAGAAGGTGTGATGGGGTTTTATGATGGTATATCAGATACAACGGAAGGAAGTAGTTATGAACTTGCGTATAAAACACAAACACCAACGGTCATCATTACATCTTGTAAAGGAATGGGCCTTTCAATTGTACCTCTCTTAGAAGGATTCTTAAATTTTAAGGAGAATACCATAAAAGGTGTGATTCTTAATGGCATTACAGAAATGAGCTATAATTATTACAAAGAAATGATAGAAAAGCATACGTCACTAAAAGTATATGGTTATTTGCCACATTTGGAGGAGGTAAGTCTAGAAAGTAGACATTTAGGATTAGTTACAGCAAAAGAAGTAGAAGAACTTGATTTAAAAATACAGACCCTTTATACCCATACAAAAGCAACTATAGATATTGAGGGCCTACTTGAACTCGCAAATGAGGCGAAAGAAATAGAGAGTGAAATACCAGAAGTATTAAGAAAACTAGATTATGAAGATTGTAAGAATAAAATAAGAGTTGCTATTGCAAAGGATAAGGCTTTTTCGTTTTATTATGAAGACAATTTAGAGCTCTTAGAAGAAATGGGCATAGAGCTGATAGCCTTTTCACCACTAGTAGACAAAAAGCTTCCAGAAGGAATCCAAGGCCTTATACTAGGAGGCGGTTATCCAGAAGTTTATGCTAAACAACTGGCTGAAAATATACAAATGAAAGCAGCTATAAAACATGCTATAGAGAATAAATTACCTTGTATTGCTGAATGTGGAGGATTTATGTACTTGCAAGAAAGGTTAACATTTCTGGATAATGAAAGCTATGAAATGGTAGGCGCTCTAAGAGGAGAAAGTCACATGACTAAAAGGTTAATGCGATTTGGATATATACAATTAGAAGCCCAAAAGGATAATTTACTAAGTAAAAAAGGTGGTTGGCTAAGAGCTCATGAGTTTCATTATTCAGATTCTAGTTATAATGGAGAAAGTTTTAAAGCAATTAAAAGTGGTAAGAATATAGTATGGGAGTGTATTGAAGCAAATGAAAGCTTATTTGCAGGTTATCCTCATATTCACTTTTATAGTCATCTCAATATGGCTAAATCCTTTGTTGAAGCATGTAAAAAGTATAAAATAGAGAAAAATACTAAAAAAATGCTTCCTTTTGAGATAGAAAAAGAAAGTTTTCGTATGATAGATGAAATTTTGGGAGAAACTACAATTAATCCCTTGCATGCACCGCTTATTAAGCGTGCGATTCATACAAGTGCTGATTTTGATTACGCAACCAATTTATGTTTTTCTGATCACGTTGTGGAACGTGCCATTCAAGCTCTCAAAAATGGAGCTCACATCGTAACTGATACCCAAATGGCTAAGGCCGGCATTAATAAAACAACTCTTGCAAGTCTTGGAGGCGAAGTGCATTGTTTTGTGGCAGATGAAGATGTAGCAAAGCGTGCCAAAGAAGAAGGTACAACACGATCTGCTATTGCAATAGAAAAAGCAGCAGAGCTTAATTATCCTCTAATATTTGCTGTAGGAAATGCACCAACAGCGCTTATGAAAATTAAAGAACTTATTGAAACAGGGAAACTATCTCCTGAACTTGTTATAGGTGTACCCGTAGGGTTTGTCAATGTAGTAGAATCAAAAGAGCAAATGATGCAAGTAAATGTACCTTATATTGTTGCAAAAGGGCGAAAGGGCGGAAGTAATATTGCGGCAGCATTATGTAACGCACTTCTTTATATGGCTGTAAATAGGCAAATTTAGGAAAAAAGCCCTCTACCAATAATAGGAAGAGGGCTTTTTTGTAGATTTATGATTATAATATAAAATTTGTGTCTAAAATATTGACAAGAGCCTTTAAAAAAGGTATTATTATAAGGTTAAAGGATTTAAGATAAAGTATACTATAAAACATTTATTAAGTCAATAGACATTGTTAAAATATCATCCGAAGGAGCGTACAGAATTTTGAAAGAACAAGTACAAGATCCAAAACTATTGTTTAAAACAAAACTGGAACAGCTTATTGCCTTGGCTAAAGAGAAAAAAGGTGTACTCGAGCAAACAGATATCATGGAAGCATTTATGAACTTAGATGTGGACCCTACAAAAATAGAACAGGTATATGAATATTTAGAAGCTCAAGGTATCGATATTATAGGTAATATGAAAGAAATGGAAGCTGAAGTCGAAGAAGAAATAGATATTACCCTTCCAGATGATATGAGTATAGATGACCCTGTTCGTATGTACTTAAAAGAAATTGGGAAAGTACCACTTCTTTCAAGTGCAGAAGAAATTGCACTTGCTGAGCGTATTGAACAAGGTGATGAAGAAGCAAAGAAAAGATTAGCAGAAGCTAACTTAAGACTTGTTGTAAGTATTGCAAGAAAATATATTGGACGTGGTATGGCACTTCTTGATTTAATCCAAGAAGGAAATCTAGGACTTATCAAAGCTGTAGAGAAATTTGATTACCGTAAAGGATTCAAATTTAGTACTTATGCAACTTGGTGGATTAGACAAGCTATTACTAGGTCAATTGCTGACCAAGCACGTACTATTCGTATTCCAGTGCATATGGTAGAGACAATGAATCGTTTAATGAGAGCATCAAAACAATTACTACAAGAACTTGGTCGTGATCCACAGCCAGAAGAAATTGCAGCATTTATGGACATGCCTATTGAAAAAGTACGTGAAGTTATGAAAATTTCACGTGAACCTGTTTCTCTTGATACACCAATTGGTGAGGAAGAAGATAGTCATTTAGGAGATTTCATTCCAGATGAAGATACACCAGTTCCAATTGAGGCAGCTTCTTTTGCACTTTTAAAAGAGCAGTTAGGCGAAGTACTTGAAACACTTACAGAGAGAGAACAAAAAGTACTTATGCTTAGATTTGGTCTTGAAGATGGACGTGCACGTACCCTTGAAGAAGTTGGTAAAGACTTTAATGTTACAAGAGAACGTATTCGTCAGATCGAAGCAAAAGCACTTAGAAAACTTCGTCATCCGAGCAGAAGTAATAAATTAAAAGATTATTTACAATAAAAATAAGGCTACAATATTCTTTTGAAAGTTGTAGCCTTTTATATTAAAAAAAGACAACTTCATGTAAGTGAAGTTGTCTTTTTTTAATGAGGAATAAGTTCTCTATTATCTTTAAAAAGTGTATTGAAAAGAAGGAATAAAAGTTTATAAACAATATAACCGATTACGAGTGTAGCAACAAATAATTCAATATAGAAAAGTTGATTGAATAAACCTGCAAGACTTGAGTTAATACTTGCTAAATAGTTAGACAAGCGTTGTACGGCTACTGTACCTACTGCTAATGGGAAGGTAAGTGGTGCGAGTCCTGGATGGAAAGGTATTCTAAGGAACTTAGGAATTAATGTATAAACATAGAATGTTGAAACAAGTGCTAATGGAACGAGAATAGCTAAGATAATAGTTGAAGGTGTTTGGGTAGTAGCCATATAACCAGCTAAACATACACTAGCAGGAGCAGCAATGATGGCTAACGTAAGTTTTTTGTCATCAGGAATGTTACCGTGTGTTACAATGCGATAAATTAAGCCAATAAGTGCCATAAGATAGATAAAGAATGCAATATAGAAAAAGTTAGATGCAAAATCATTCATCTGTACACCACCACTTGAAACAGCAGCAACCCCAATACCTACTAATGGTACAAACCAACTTGGAAGTACATTATGCCATGAGAAATTTTTGATTTGTGCAATCATAAATACAACAGCCAGTACTATGAAAATACAGATGCCAATCCACCAAATCCATCTACCAGCTGTAAGATTAACTGTACTAGCAACAAAATTAGAAAATACCATAAGTGTCATACCAATAGTTGGATAGAAACTTCCTGTCATATGATGTTGCATTTCCTTATAACATTTTTTAGGATGTAAGAAGATTTTTAATAGCATAAGAATAACCGCTACAGCAGAAAAAATGTTTGCAAAATATTTAAGCCAATAAGAACCTAAGTCGCCCCATAAGTTACCAAGTGTAATAAAACCAAGAGAAATGCCTGTAATTGCAATAGGAATATTACTAAAATGATGGCGAGTGAGTTTGATTGGAGAAATTAATCTTGTTATCATAAAGTTCACCTCATTAATTATTTCGTTGATAGTGTTAGTATAAGTCGGTTATAATGATAAGTAAAATGAATGTATTTAATATTTATCATTAAAAAAATTAATCATTGGAGTAAAGTATGTTAGAAGAACTAAAAACGTTTATTGCAGTTGTTGAATATAAAAATTTTACTAAAGCAAGCGAAAAAGTTAATTTATCTCAGCCTAGCGTGAGTGTACATGTTAAGAACTTAGAAAAACATTTTAATACGCAACTTATTGTGCGCTCTGTTAGGCAAAAAAATATCACGATAACAGAAAAAGGTTATTTACTTTATAGAAGAGCAAAAGAAATGATTGCACTTTTAGAAACGACAGAGTTAGAAATGCAGCATTTATCAAGTACGGTTAAAGGGCATTTAAGAATAGGTGCCACTTATACAATCGGAGAATGTATCTTACCTTACTTTTTGAAAAGCTTTTGTGAGAAGTATCCTGATATTGAAATAGAAGTGTTGATCAATAATACAGCCACAATCAGACAAAAGGTTCAAGAGCTTCAGTTAGATATAGGCCTAATTGAAGGCTTAGGCTATACCGGTGACTTTGAACAGGTTTATTTTTTAGAGGATGAATTGGTTATTGTGACCAATAAAGAGGAACAGATAGGAAGAGAACCTTTTTCTATAGAAAGTTTGCAGAATCAAAGATGGGTAACAAGAGAGGAAGGGTCTGGGCTTAGAGAATATCTTGATATGTTCTTGGCCCATAATCAAATCGTTCCAAAGGCAAAATTAATCCTAGGCAGTAATTATGCCATAAAGGAAGCTGTAAAAAATGGACTAGGTATTGCTATGGTATCAGTTTACATTGCAAAAGAGGCAAATTTGATGGATGAAATCCATATTATCAAGTTAGATGAACCTTATAAAAGAAACTTTTCTTATATATTGCCTAATGGTTTGGCACCCTCAAATGTTACGAAGGTATTTAGAGAAGCATTGGATGATTTTGCACTTTACGTAAAATAGTTTTTCTTATAAGATAGTAAGTAAAAGTCAACATCAGATAGAAATGAACATGACCCACAAGGAGGTACATCATGGCGTTAAATATTATACAAGATCAAACTCTTACTTTTGAGCAAAAAGTAGTAAACCTTGCACGTTACGCAGAAAATACATTAAATGTTTTAAATATCAGTGATGAAATACAAGTATTACGTGAAGCAGGTATTATTTGCGATTTATTTGAAGGAAATGCACCTTATAGACCACGTTACATTTTGCCAGATTATGAGAAACTTATGAAAAAAGGCTGTAGCTTTTTAGAGTTAGCACCACCGACAAACATTTGGGAGGCAACACACACACTCCTTATTTTCTATAAGCACGTCCCATCTATTACAACAATGCCAGTTTATATTGGCAATATTGATACCCTTTTGGAACCTTTTATTGAGAATGAAGAAGAAGCACGTCTAGCAATTAAACTCTTTTTAACCCATATTGATCGTACAATTACAGATTCGTTTTGTCATGCAAACATTGGACCAAAGAGTACACGTGCTGGGCGTATTATTCTTGAGTTAGAACAAGAACTCCAAAATGCAACACCAAATATTACACTTAAATATGATGATACGACATCTCGTGAATTTGCTGAACTTGCGATTGTGACTGCACTTAAAACTGCAAAACCAAGTTTTGCAAATGATAAGATGTTTAAAACAGAGTTAGGTGAGTATGGTATTGCCAGTTGTTATAATGGGCTTCCTGTTGCAGGGGGTGCACATACACTTGTACGTATGAATTTAGCTAAATTGGCAATGACAGTAACAGATACAGAAGAGTTTTTTGAAACAGCGTTGCCACGTGCAATGGAATGTATGGCAAATTACATCGAGGAACGTATTCGCTTTATAATAGAAGAAAGTACATTTTTTGAAACTAACTTTTTAGTTAAAGAAGGATTTATTCGCAAGGACAACTTTACTTCTATGTTTGGACTTGTAGGACTTGCAGAATGTGTAAATAACTTATTAAGTATAGAAGGACATGATGATAGATTTGGTCATAGCCAAGTAGCTAATGATTTAGGCGAACATATTATAGAAATCATGCATACCTTTATAATAGAGCATGTCAGCCCACATTGTGGTGCAACTAAAGAGCGTTTATTACTTCATGCTCAAGTTGGAATAGGCGATGATATAAATGTTAGTCCAGGCTGTCGTATCCCAATTGGAGAAGAACCAGAACTTTTACAACACCTTGTACAATCAGCTAGATTCCATAAATACTTCCCATCAGGTATAGGTGATATATTCCCGTTTGAGGTTACGGCTTTTAATAATCCAGCATATGTCCTTAGAATTATTGAAGGTGCATTTAAAGAAGGTATGCGCTATTTTTCACTTTATAGTACAGAGAGCGATGTGATTCGTATTACAGGATACTTAGTTAAAAAAAGTGAAATTGAAAAACTTGACCAAGGTATTGCAACGTTACAAGATACAGTTGTATTAGGGCAAGGACAAGTGAGAAATGGTAGAGTATTAGAAAGAAAGGTGCAAAAATGACAGAGGGTTTTATAAATAAAATTATTCCATTTAGTGCAGTAGATGGACCGGGCAATAGAATGACGATTTTTTTGCAAGGTTGTAATTTTAATTGTATTTATTGCCATAATCCAGAAACAATCAAAAAATGTAAACACTGTGGTGAGTGTGTATCACTTTGTCCAGAAGGTGCGTTGAAAAAAGAAAATGGAACAGTTCAGTGGGATAAGGAAAGTTGCGTAGAATGTGGCGTTTGTACGGGAAATTGTGGTAATAGCAGTAGTCCAAAAGTTATGCAACTTACAGCAGAACAAATAGTAGACGGGATTAGGCCCTATAAGCATTTTATTGATGGTATTACTGTATCAGGGGGAGAGTGTACGTTACAAAAAGGTTTTTTAGGTGAACTCTTTGAGTTGGCAGTACAAGAAGGATTAAGTTGCATGATAGATAGCAATGGATCATGTGACTTTGAAGAACAAGAAGAACTTCTTAAATGGTGCGAAGGCGTTATGTTAGATGTGAAAGTATACGATGAAAAGACACATCTTAAATATATTGGAACCACTAATAAAATGGTGCTTAAAAACTTAGAGTTTTTAGCAAAATCAGGAAAGCTTTATGAAGTACGTACAGTTATTGTGCCAGAACTCTTTGATAATGAGCAAACAGTAAGAGAAGTAGCCAAAATATTGAAACAATCGGAGACAATAATTCGTTACAAACTGATTGCTTTTAGACCAGTAGGTGTTAAGCATCATGAGGCACTTATGATGACACCTACACAAACTTATATGGAAAGTCTTAGAGAACTCGCTTTAGAAGAAGGGGCAAGAGAGGTTATTTTAGTAGGGCATTGACGTATGGTGAAATTCCTTTATAATTAAAAGAAGTAAAGAAAAGGAGATTAGCCTGTGAATATTAAAAAAATCAATTGGAAAAAGGCCTTTAATTATTTTGTTATGCTTTCACTTATCTTTTCTATTGTATTTATTGTGATTGCAATGACATTGGCACCAACTGAGCTGGATCCGACTAGACCTTTTGAAAGACTTAAGAGTGAATATGTCCTTATGCTTCTGCAGTGTATAGTGGGTGTATTTGCTATGTTATTACCTGGTATGCTTAAAAAGAAAATTAACTTAGAGATTCCTTCAAGTATGATGCTTCTTTATACACTCTTTTTATACTGTGCGATTTACTTAGGAGAAGTACGTAGTTTTTATTATAATGTGCCTCACTGGGATAGTATTTTGCATACTTTTAGTGGTGCAATGCTTGGAGCGCTAGGATTTTCTTTTATTAACTTTTTAAATAAGACAGAAAGAGTTCCTATGAATTTAAGTCCATTATTTGTAGCAGTATTTGCATTTTGCTTTGCAATAACAATGGGCGTTATATGGGAATTCTATGAATTTTTTGCTGATGGTCTTTTACATACCAATATGCAAAAATTTGCATTTGAAAATGGTGAGAACTTAATAGGAAGAATGGCTTTGATGGATACAATGAAAGACTTAATCGTTGATGCTATTGGCGCAGTAGTTATGTCCATTGTAGGGTATATATCAATAAAGTATAAAAAAGGATGGGTAGAGAAACTTCTACTTGTTATTCGTAAACCACATTAAAAAGATCAGCTAGTTTGAGGACTAGCTGATCTTTTGCTTTTTTGAATACAATTATCTGATGAAAAGGAGATAGATGAAGGGTATAAAAATAAGAAGACCTAAGAAGTTATATAGCGTAAACTGAAATAAGTATGTATTACTTTGTTCAGGAAGGTCTTTGGTAAAGAGTTTATATGAGATAACACTAGCTAAAGAAGCAATAAGTGTACCCATACCACCTATATTCACACCTAATAGCAACGCATCAGGAAATGTAGTAAACGGTGCAAGTAACATAGTAGCAGGAACATTGCTTATAACTTGACTAGCAGCTAGTGAAGCAAAGTAAGTACTAGATGATGTAGACAAAAGCTGTTCCATAAAAGTTTTTACAGTAGGTAAGTTGGAAAGATTTCCAACAAAAATAAAGAAACCTACAAAAGTTAGAAGTAAGCTATAATCTATTTGAGTAAAAAGCTTATGGTCTAATAGGAGTACGCTAAGTAATACTACAATAAATGCAAAACGATAATCAAGTAAACGAAAAACTGAAAGTAGAATGATGACAAAGAGTAGCATATAAATTATAATATGTAGTCGATTCCCTAATTGGGGAAGAAGTAGTTCCACTTGAAATTTTGTATTTTTTTCTTTATATATAAGTAGTATTAAAAATAAGGTAGAGACTATAAATACAGGAAGCATACATCTGATAAAATCACCAAAGGAAAGATTATAGTAAGAATAGAGAAAAAGATTTTGAGGGTTTCCCATAGGTGTTAAAGCGCTTCCTAGGTTGGCAGCTAAAGTTTGAAAAACAATGATTTTGAGTACATTTACTTCTGCTTTTTTTGCAATGACTAAGGTCAGAGGGACAAAGGTGATAAGGGCAACATCATTGGTGATAAACATTGAAGCAAAAAAAGTGATGAAAATAAGTACATAAGAAACCTTTTTTAAGTCTCCACATCTTTTTAAGAGTAGGATGGCTATTGTATCGAGTACATTGAGTTGCTTAAAAGCTGCTACAACAATCATTAAGTTAAAAAGTAAAATAAGCACTTTAAAGTCGATATATGCAAGCTTAGGTAGAGAAAATAAAGAAGTAATAATTGCTAAAGATAAAGCAATGACTAGAACAACTTCTTTCTTAATAAAGTCAATAAAAGACGCAAACATAGAAAACTCCTTTGAAATATAATTTTATTTTTATATCATATAAGATTCATACTAAATAAGCAAATAGTATATAGGTAAAATACTATGCTATTTCCAGGGAAATAATATAAAGAGGAGTTGCGAAATGGACAGCCTCCTTATACAATAGAGATAGTGAAAATTGAGGGGGAATTAAACATGGTTAAGAAACTGATGGGCTATAAGTTTACAATAGGTGCTATTATTCTCATTTTAATAGCCATTTGGATGCCAGGAAGTAGTGTGCCACAAGTAGGTATACCTAATATTGATAAACTTGTACATTTTGGAATGTTTTTTGTCTTAACAGGTGTGTATTACTTAGAGTATTTAATAAGAAATCGCAAACTTCCTATTTGGTATTATGTAGTGGCATGTATCTTCGTATTTGCAGGTTCAACAGAGGTGATGCAGCTCTTCGCAGCAGAACGTTCCATGGACTTACTTGATTTAAGCGCAGATACGATAGGGATTTTTGTGGCAAGTTTATTGTGGGTAGTGGCTGTTAAGATTAGGATGAAAAAAGCACAAAATTAGATTGGAGTGAATAAGAAAAGAACCTAGCATGGTGTGTCATACCATACTAGGTTCTTTTTTAGTTGAATTGTTTTAAAAGTGTATTTACATCAATATTGTGAACTGCACAAGCTTCTTCTAGTGTTTCCATTTGTGAAGATGGGCATCCAAGACAATGCATACCTGCTTGCAATAATACTTTTGCATAGTCAGGATTTAATTTAAGGATATCTCCAATAATCATATCTTTGTGTACTTCATTAGATGGAGTAGAAGTAGCGTCATTAAAGAAAAGCTCCATATCTTCTTCTACTGTTTGAATCCCTTGTATACCAAAGTTTTCGATAAGTACATTTGCTACATTTGGAGAAAGGAATGCAGGAAGTGTTGGCCCTAAGTGAATTTCTTTAACACCTAAGTAAAGAAGAGAAAGTAGAACAATAACTGCTTTTTGTTCATACCAAGCAATGTTATAGATGATAGGTAATTCATTAATATCTGCTAAGCCAAATACTTCTTTTAATTTAAGTGCAATAAGCGCTAAAGAGTAAGAGTCATTGCATTGTCCTGCATCTAGAACTCTAGGAATACCATTAATATCACCTAAGGTGAGTTTGTTATACTTGTATTTAGCACATCCAGCAGTTAAGATAACAGTATCTTGTGGTAAGTTTAATGCAAAGTCAGTGTAGTAATTTCTAGATTTGGCACGACCATCGCAACCAGCCATCACAACAAACTTTTTGATTGCTCCAGATTTAACTGCTTCGACAACAGTATCCGCTAAAGCAAATACTTGAGCATGAGCAAATCCACCTACAATTTCTCCTGTTTCGATTTCAGTTGGAGGAAGACAGTGTTTTGCATGTTCAATGATAGAGGAGAAATCTTTTTGATTACCAGTATCACCTTCGATATGTTTACATCCTACATAGCCTGCTGCACCTGTAGTGTAAAGACGATCTTTATAGGAAGCTTTTGGTGGAACAATACAGTTAGTCGTCATTAAAATTGGTCCATTAAAGCTTTCAAATTCTTCTTTTTGTTTCCACCATGCATTTCCATAGTTACCTACTAAGTGAGAATATTTTTTGAGTTGTGGATAGTAGTGAGCTGGTAGCATTTCTGAGTGCGTATAAATATCAATGCCAGTACCTTCTGTTTGAATAAGAAGTTGCTCAAGATCGCTAAGGTCATGACCAGATACCAAAATACCAGGGCGAGAACCAGCACCAATATTAACAGATGTGATTTCAGGATTGCCATATGAAGATGTATTTGCAGTATCTAATAATGCCATACCATCTACACCAACTTTACCCGTTTCTAATGTTAAAGCAATAAGTTCGTCAACAGATAAAGTATCATCTAATAATTTAGCTAAAGTAGATTGAAGAAATACATCTATAGACTCATCGGTATGACCTAAGGCATAAGCATGTTTTGAATAAGCGGATAAGCCTTTTAAACCATAGGTAATAAGTTCTCTTAGTGAACGGATATCTTCATCCTGGGTTGCTAGAACACCTACTTCTGATGCAGAAGCTTTTTGATTTAATGAAGCGTAAATGTCTTCTTTAGAAGTAAGATTCCATAAAGCTGCATCTGATAGATGTGTTTTAATATTAAGCTGTTGTAATAGCTCATTTCTTATAGCTAATGTCTCTTGGATACGTGAGAAGAAAATAGCATCATCAAAGTTGGCATTTGTAATAGTAGTAAATAAGTTTAAAGTAATAAAGTGATTAATAGATGGGCTAATTTCTACACCTTCACTTCTTAATCGTGTAGTCACTTGGGAAAGTCCTTTTGTAACGTAAATTAATAAATCTTGTAAGTTAGCAAGTTCTGAGGTTTTACCGCAAACACCAACTTTAGTACATCCTGCGTTATGAGCTGTTTCTTGACATTGGTAACAAAACATTTCTTGATTTTTCATATATTCAATCACTCCTTGTGTAAGTTGCATAATTTTTATGTTTATAAGATAATATAAAAATAAAAAAAGTGGTGTTGCTATAGCAACATTTTGTAAATATGGAGGAAATAAAATGACAAAGGTAATAGAGGCTGTTCAAAAATCCGTTTTATTTAATGAAATTGATACAATATATACAGAGTCTCTTTTAGGGTGTTTAAATCTTAAAACAAAGAAATATAATGAAGGTGAATTTATTATTAGACTTCATTCTGTGATAGAAGAGGTAAGTATTGTAGTAGAAGGCGAAGTTGAGATTATTAAAGAAAATAGAGCAGGAGATCGAATGATTGTAGGCGTACTTGGTACAGGGGAAATTTTTGGAGAAGGCATTGTATGTACAAAGAAACGTATGAGTCCTGTTTCTGTAAGAGCGAAAACAAATACAGAAGTTGCATTTATTCCATATGAAAAGATTCTTATGACATGTGGGGAAAGTTGTGGCTTTCATAAACAACTTATTCGGAATATGCTTTATGTACTAGGTGAAAAGAACTATCATCTTAATCAAAAGATTGATTATCTCATTTTAAAAGGAATGCGTGAAAAATTAGCTCTTTATTTATTAGAACAAAGTTATAAAGAAGGGCAAAGGGCGTTTAATATTCCTCTTAATCGTAATGATTTGGCAGAATATTTAAATGTATCTAGAAGTGCTATGTCACGAGAACTTTCTAGAATGAAAGATGAAGGACTTATCGATTTTTATAAAAATAGCTTTAAAATATGTAATGAAGTAGAACTTAAAAATTACTTAAGATAAAGAAAATATTTAGATAGAAGAAATAAAAAATAACATAGTTTATCTTTTGTATGGAGTAAAAAGATGCTATACTCATTATAATGAAATATAAAAGAGGTGTTACAGATGATAAAATGGCAAGATAGTTTTAAAGTTAAAGTGGATATCATTGATGAACAACATCAACGATTATTTGAAATTGCTGAAGCTGCCCATGAATTATTAATGCTTCCAAGTTATACTGATCGATTTGATGAGATTATGCAATTAGCAGAGGAACTAAAAGATTATACAAAATTCCATTTTGCTGAAGAAGAAAAACTGATGATGAAAGTTAAATATAATAAGTTATTTTCTCATAAAGTGATGCATCAAGATTTTATTGAGAAGATGGATAGTATAGATATTTATACGGTAGATGAAAATCAAACCCAATGCCTTATTGATTTAGTAGGCTTTATTACTGAATGGATTACAGAACATATTTTGAAAACAGATAAGGTGTTGGGGGAATGGTACACACAAGTACATAGTGATGAGATTGATAAAGGTGGTATTGCATAAGGATGCAATACCACCTTTTGTGGGATTAATGGGTTTTGTAATGATAAGCAATACCAATGCTACCAGGTCCAACATGAAGGCCTATAACAGGACCAATAGATTGGATAGAAACAGATTTATCTAATTGTGTAGAAAGTGCATGGGCTAGAGCTTTCCCTTCTTCTTCACAATTAATATGATGTACAATAACATCTTCTAAGTTTGCTTTATCTCCAATCTCTTCTAGGAGAATTTCGATTAATTTGGCAACAGCTTTTTTCTTGGTACGTACTTTAGTGTAAACGTCTGTTTTTCCATCAGGATTAACCGTTAAAATAGGCTTGATTTGAAGGAAGTTTCCAAGAAGTGCAGCGGCACCACCAATACGTCCACCCTTTTGAAGGTAAGTTAACACTTCAGGAGTAAACACAAAACGGCTATGCTGGCGTACATATGCACAGCGCTCTAATACTTCTTCCATAGAAGCACCAGCTTGGGCAGCTTTTGCTGCTTCTACAGCAATAAATCCCATTTGCATACAGTTAGTAAGGGAATCAAAAAAGTGAATGTCAGCATCTGGATATTTCTCAAGTAGTAGGTCTCTCATAAGGTGGCTATTTGCATAAGTACCACTCATCTCTGAAGAGATGAAAATGCCAAGAATGCTATGGCCTTGTTTAATGAGGGATTCAAATGTTTCCATCATTTCTTCTGGAATAGGTTGAGAAGATGTAGGAATCTCGCGAGATTCAGCCATTTTAGTATAAAATGTGTCATTTGAAAGGTCTATTTCACGCTGACTTACACCGTCCATAATAACATTGAGGGAAACGATAGATATATCGTAAAGTTTGCAAAGAGATTCAGGTAGATAACTTGTACTATCTGTTACAATTTTGATTGACATAATTTTAACTCCTTTTATATAAAATGAATCATCTATTAAAGTGTGTAAAAAACACATAAGTCTGACATGTTATAAAAAATCAATATGATAAGTATAACAACTGTCACTTGAAAATGAAAGCAATCTTTATTATTTCTTAATGGTTTTTTACTACAGTATACTTAGGGTATTATAATTATAATAAAAATGATTATAATAGTAATGAAGAAATAAGGAAAATATATTATAAAGAGGAAAGTATATGGAAAATATGGAGACAGTTGTACAATATATGCAAGATTATGGAATTATTTTCTTATTCATTATTGTATACTTAGAATATTTAAATTTGCCTGGGCTACCAGCAGGAATTATTATGCCTGCTGCAGGATTCTTAGTAGCAACAAGCAATATTAATTTTATTTATGCCTTAGTTATATCTGTCCTTGCAGGTATGCTAGGAAGTTATAGTTTGTATGCATTAGGATATTATATAGGAAACCCTGTTGTAGATAAGGTGTACACTAAGTTTAAAAAATCTAGACCAGCTATTGATAAGAGTTTTGGGTACTTAGATAAGTATGGAAATAAAGGTGTATTTATTAGTCGTCTGATTCCTGTAGCAAGAACACTTATTTCATTAGTTGCAGGAACAGGGAAAATGAAAGTATGGAGTTTTACAATTTACTCTATAGGTGGTATTGCAATTTGGAATTGTGGCTTTATATTAGCAGGATATATAATGGGTATTGTTGTGCGATGATATAATAATTTAAGCTATAATATTGTTTATTTAAGATAAAAGTGATAGAATAATAGTGTGAATATTTGAATAAGCAGGTGTGGCGGAAATGGCAGACGCGATAGATTCAGGTTCTATTGAGGGGTTTCTTCATGCAGGTTCAAGTCCTGTTACCTGCATATATAAAAAGCAATACACTAATAGTGTATTGCTTTTTATATATGCTTTTTGAAGAAATTTACGTTTAGGTAATAGATTAAGAAAGGCTCATAATTATTTTTTAGGAGTTAGAATTTATTGAAAAATTCTTGTGCAATAAGTGCATAAAAACAAAGTGTTTAGAATATTGTGGCGATAATGTGTAAACATATATACAAAGAGAGTGGAAAAATAAAATAGAAAAATGTCAAAAAATAGCTATCAGAAACACTAAATAAATGTAAAATAATTAGGCATACTATATAAATATCTACAAAATTAATAAATCCCGACATTCATACTTGAATATAGGGGCCTATATACAGTATGATGTAAGAGAAACAAAATAGATTAGACAGCTAGAGTAATGGAGTGAAAAACATGAGAAAAACAAAAATCATATGTACACTTGGTCCTTCAACTGATGACGAAAAAGTATTACGTGAGTTAATGCTTGCAGGTATGGACATCACACGTTTTAACTTTTCACATGGGGATTATGAAGGTCACAAACAAAAATTCGACACAGTTGTAAGACTTAGAGAACAACTAGGACTTCCTATCGCAACAATGTTAGATACAAAAGGTCCAGAAATCCGTGTTTGTAAATTTAAAGACTCAAAAATTATGCTTAAAAAAGGCGATACATTCACACTTACAACAAGAGATCTTGAAGGAACACAAGAGATCGTAAGCGTAACATACAAAAACTTACCAAACGATGTTCACGTAGGTTCAGCTATTCTTTTAGATGATGGTCTTATTGAATTAAATGTTATCGATATTAAAGATAATACAGACATTATCTGTAAAGTTATTAATGATGGTGCACTTTCAAATAATAAAGGGGTTAACTTACCAGAAGCTAGCCTTTCAATGCCATTCATTAGTAAAAAAGATAGAGAAGATATTATGTTCGGTGCTAAAACAGGCTTTGATTACATTGCAGCTTCTTTCACAAGAACAGCAGATGATATTTTAGAAATCCGTAAAATTCTTAAAGAATGTAATGCGAACGATATTAAAATCATTGCTAAAATCGAAAACCGTGAAGGTGTTAACAACATTGATGAAATCATTCGTGTAGTTGACGGTGTAATGGTTGCTCGTGGTGACATGGGTGTAGAAATTCCTCTTGAAGAAGTACCAGCTCTTCAAAAAATGATCATCAAAAAAGTTTACACAGCAGGTAAACAAGTTATTACTGCAACACAAATGCTTGACTCTATGATGAAAAATCCTAGACCAACACGTGCAGAAACTAATGACGTTGCAAATGCAATTTATGATGGTACAAGTGCAATCATGCTTTCAGGTGAAACAGCAGCAGGTCTTTACCCAGTAGAAGCCTTAAAAATCATGGTTCGTATTGCACTTCAAACAGAAAGAGATATCGATTATGTAAATCGTTTCAAAAATAGAAAAGATGATGAAGTACAAAATGTAACTCATGCGATCTCTCATTCAACATGTGCAGCTGCACATGATTTAGGAGCAAAAGCAATCGTTACTGTTACAAAATCAGGACGTACAGCTCGTATGATTTCTAAATACCGTCCAACATGTCCAATTATTGGATGTACAACATCTAAAGAAACTTACTACCAACTTGCTATGACATGGGGCGTTATTCCAGTACTCATGGATGAAAAAGATAACACAACTGATTTATTCGAAACAGCTATCGAAGCTGCAGAACAAACAGGTATTGTATCAAAAGGTGATTTAGTAGTACTTACAGGAGGTATGCCTCTTGGAGTATCTGGTACTACAAACATCATGAAAGTTGATGTAGTGGGAAAGATTTTAGTATCTGGAACTGGTCTTAACGAAAAGAGTGTAAGTGGTAATGTATGTATTTGTAACAGTATTGAAGATGTAAAAAACAACTTTAACGATGGTGACATCTTAGTTGTTCCACAAACTTCAAATGAACTTTTCCCACTTATTAAAAAAGCTGCTGGTATTATTACTGAGCAATCAGGTGTTAATTCACATGCAGCAATCGTTGGAATGGCTTTAGATATTCCTGTAATCGTAGGTGCAACAAATGCAACTACAATCTTAAAAAATGGAACAACAATTTGTATGGATAGTGCACGTGGTGTAGTATCTTACATGTCTTAATAAGTTTTAAAAAGGAACTCTTTTTGAGTTCCTTTTTTTACTTTGCTCTTAATTACACTTGAAATTATAAGACTGAAGGCAGATAATAGAACTGCAATATAATTAACTGTAGTGAAGGAGATTTTTATGGATGCACATATGTTTATTCAGCTAGCAGTGATTTTTGGAATTTATTTAGGAGGGGAAGGTATTGCGTCATTATTACCAATTGCCATACCAGGTAATATAATTGGGATGTTAGCCCTGTTTATTTTACTATTTCTAAAATGGATAAAGCTTAGGCAGATTCAAACGTTAGGTAAATTCTTATTAGGTAATATGGCATTTTTCTTTATACCGGCAGGTGTATCAATTATAGAGAGTATTGAAACAGTAAAAGGAGACTTACTACCCATATTAGCAATCTGTATTTTGACTACGTTTATAACGTTTACAGTAACAGCTTTTACAGCTAAAGGTATTACTAAACTACAAGAAAGAATGAGGAATAGATAGATGGAAGCAATGATAGCATCACCTTTTATGGGGATTGTATTATGTTTAGTAGCTTATCAGATTGGTCTTAAAGTACATAAAACAACAGGAGTAGCTGTACTCAACCCACTACTTATTGCTATAGGAATTGTAATCATAGTGATACAAACTTGTCATATACCTCTAGAAGCATTTAATAAAGGAGGAGACTTGATTAATTTATTCTTAGGACCTGCAACCGTAGCATTAGCTATTCCAATGTATGAGCATTTAGAAACATTAAAGACTAATATTTTGCCCATTCTTATTTCTACAGCTGTAGGCGCATTAACTTCTATTACAAGTGTTATTTTGTTATGTAAGCTTTTTGGCTTAAGTGATACGATCACTGCATCACTTATTCCTAAGTCCGTTACAACACCTATTGCTATAGAAGTTGCAAGTAAGCAAGGAGGTATAGCGGGGATTACAATAGGGGCAGTTGTTATAACAGGTATATTAGGGGCAGTGGTAGCGCCTAGTATGATCAAGGTCCTTAAGTTAGAAAAGCATTCAGTGGCTGCTGGTTTGGCTATAGGGGCATCAAGTCATGCCATGGGAACAAGTAAGGCTATTCAAATCGGAGAGCTTGAAGGTGCTATGTCAGGACTTGCGATAGGAATGACAGGTATTTTTACAGTTCTATTTTCCTTATTTTTATAAGAAGGGCATTAAAAATTGAAAAAGGCTTATACTAGGAGATATTAGACAAAATGATATTATTGAGGAAATGGATATGGAAACATTACAACATGCTTTATCCGAAATTAATATTTTATCGATTAGTGTAAGACTAGGAATGGCTCTACTTTTTGGTGGACTATTAGGACTAGAAAGAGTTAAAAAGAAAAGGCCGGCTGGTTTTAGAACCTATATGCTTGTATGTATGGGTGCAGCCTTAACAATGATTACTAATCAATATGTATTTGAAAAATGGGGTCTTAGTGGGGATCCTGTTAGAATGGGTGCACAAGTAATAAGTGGTATAGGATTCCTAGGAGCAGGTACAATTATTGTAACAGGAAGAAATCAAGTGAAGGGACTTACAACAGCAGCAGCCTTATGGGCATCAGCATGTGTAGGGCTTGCTATAGGAATAGGATTTTATAGTGGAGCTATTATTGCCTATATCTATATTTTCATAGCAATGACAGCCTTGCACAGTGTTACCCATAAGGTAGCTGCAAAATCTAAGGTTATTAACGTATATGTGGAATTTACGAATATGAGCAGTGTAAGCGATTTTTTTGATTTTGCTAAGGCAAATCACTTACAAGTGGCTGAAATAGATATTATCAAACCTAAGATTAAAACTGATACTCAAGTTATTACATTATTAACGATTAAAGCACCTGCCAAAATAGAACATGCAAAATTTTTGAGTTTGTTAAGTAGTGCCGAAGGTGTAAGGCATATAGAGGAACTTTAGATGATAAAAATATGGAGGAATAGAATGAAGAGAACTTTGGCTTCAGATATAGATGGAACATTATTAATTAATGGAGAAATTGCTACAACGACACTTGATGCTATAAAGCTTTTAAAGGAAGCGGGACATTCTTTTATTTTATGTACAGGAAGAGACTTTGCTAATACCAAACAGGTATTTGAACAATATGACTTAGAGATAGATGGTCTTGTACTATGTAATGGAGCATTCATTTTAGATAGTCATTTAGGATCTTATTATGAAAAAAATATAAAACAAAGTGTAGCTAAAGAGATTTATGATGCTTATGACCAGAAAGATGGCTTTTATATGGCTTATGTAGATGGATACAGTACGTATATGGATCGTTATCCGGATTTTATTGACCAGATGGCATTAGAAGTACAAAAAGTATCAAAAGAAGAAATGAATGAAAAAAGTGGTGAGATTAAGCTTATTTCATTAATTGCCCTTGGTGCGACAGTGGATGAAGTAGAAAAGATTAAGAATCAGTTAAATAATAGATATAGAAATGATATTATAGCTTATCGTAATCAAACTTTTATTGATATAGTGCCTAAGGGGTGTTCGAAAGCTTCAGGCATTGCTAAACTTATGGATAAACTTGAAAGCAGTGAAGAACATATTTATGTAATTGGTGATTCATGGAATGATCTAAGTATGTTTGAAAGTTATCCATCGTCTTTTACATTTAATCATGCAGAAGAAGATCTAAAATCCTATGTAAAATATACTGTTGATTCAGTAGAAGACTGTATTCGACATCTTTTAGAAAAAAATTAGAAAAAAATTTAATTTTTTTTCTAAAAAGCTATAAAGTGTTTTAAAAATAAGTCGATATATAAGATGTTAAGCACCACATGACCGATAAAGGCAAAATTACCGAAAGGTAATGACGCAAAACTACAGGGCCTTAATTCTACATTTAGTAGAGATGGTAGCCAGTTACCGAAGCAGATAACAGTTAGTTATAACAGGTGTTTTTTTTGTGCGAACAAAGCCCGTTTTAACCTAATCGGTTATGTAAATTTGCAAAGAAGGAGGATCGTACAAATTTACTCAAATTCTATTTTAAAGAGTCCTTATTACCCCCAACATATTTTAAAAGTATGCAAAAATATAGATGTACGAACTAAAGATTAGGATTTAAACGTCCCTCTCCCAATTTATGTTTAAAATCCTAATTCAGTAAATATCAAAATATATGAAATATCCTCTCCCAAAATAAAATATAGAAATATGTAGACGAAATATATAAATAAGATTAACGGAAAAGATAATATAGCAAATATCAAAAAGCTTTTTTAAAAATAAGCAAATATACACATTTAAACGAAAAATATTAGAAAGACTCTTTAATAAATATAGAATATCTATAATATCTTATATAGATATAAATATCAAAAACGGGTAGAAAGTAAATAGAATAAATGAGAGAACAGGGTTGGGCACTAATGACGTAGTGTATCAACCCTGTTTACGTTTAGATTGGATATAGGTAAAAAGAAAAGGGACACATCGAAGATGATGTGTCCCTTTTTGTAAAGCTGGAGATGAGGATCGAACTCACGACCTCATCATTACGAGTGATGTGCTCTACCTACTGAGCTACTCCAGCAAATGAAGATAAAGATATTATAACAGTTTAAGATGTAGTAGTCAAATTTTATAATAATTATATTTAATGTAAAGAATATAATGTACTATATATAAAGTTCGCTGAAAATAATTATATAATGTGATATAATTAAAATATTACATAATTAAGGAGGAATAATTATGCTAGTTAAAAATATCATGATTCCTGTGGAAAAGCTTACTGTTGTAGATGTACAAACAACTATTGCTGACACAATTGCACTTATTGATACAAACCACCTTTTATCTTTGCCAGTAGTAACAGGTAAAAAATTTGTAGGTGTTATCTCTAAAAAATATATATTTGAAGAATACTTTAATGGTAGTGAAGAGAAAGAAATCTTTTTAAAGCGCCCTATAGTAGAACTTATGAAAACAAAAATTGCTGCAGTAAAAGAGAGAGATTTAGTTGAAGTACCAGGACAAGTACTTGCAGAACATAATCTACAATTTGTTCCTGTTGAAAATGAGAAAGGTGAGTTTATAGGAATTGTTACCCATAAAGCTATTTTCAAGACCTTTAATAAAATATTAGGTGTAGGGCATACAAGAATTGAAGTCACTACAAGAGATGTAAAGGGAAGACTAGCAACTCTTACTGAAATCATTACAAAGCAAGGGGTTAATATTATAAGTATTGCAGAAATTGATATTGAAGTGATGAATTTAAGAGAGATTATACTACGTGTAGATGTTAAAAATGTTAAGGCACTTATTCAAGCACTTAATGAAGGTGGGTTTACCGTAAGAAGAGTAGACGAATGTAATGAATAAAAGGAAGTTAAATTTTTAAAATTCAGAAATAGGAATGATAAATTGCAATTTGAGTTATGATGACTTGCAAAATTAATAGACATAAGATGAAAAAACAAATCTTTACCAAAAAGAAGTATCCTTAATAGGCTACTTCTTTTTTTATGTTTATAGAAGAAAATACATAATTATATTAAAGATAAACTCTATGAAAGCTTGAATTATAAAGGACTTTAGTGGGATAAAGTGAATAAAGAATGAGAAAAATGAAAGATTAAAAGAGAGAAAAAAATGATCTAAAATAGATGTGTGTAAAATATGCTTTAAATAAGAAAATGCACAAAAGGGGTTTACAACTTGCAAAACAGATGCTATTATGGTTACATAAATAAGTTAACATAAGGTTAACGACAAACGAAAAATAGACAGCTTAGTAAACAGGAGGGATTAGAGATGAAGGCAGAAAAGAAAACACGTACATCTTTCATAGAAAAGATAGGTAAGAAAATTCCTGATCCAGTTATTATCTTTATTGGGCTTTATGTAGTAGTAATGCTTTTAACACTTGTATTAGGTGGTAAAACATTCGAAACTATGGGAGCTGATGGGGGTACTGTTGTAAATGAGATTAAGAACATGTTTACATCAGAAAATATTAGATGGATCTTTGACAATGCTCTACTTAAAAACTGGTTAGGTTATGGTGGAGGGGTACTTGGTACAATCCTTATCATTATGCTTGGTGTAGGGATTGCAGAAGAATCAGGTCTTCTTACAGCACTTATTAAAAAAGTAGGACTTAAAGTATCAGATAAATATTTACCATTTGTATTAGTATTTTTAGGGATTATGAGTAGTATTGCTTCAGATGCAGGTTACATTATCCTTATTCCACTTGCAGGTCTTTTATATGCAGGTCTTAAGAAAAACCCACTTATCGGTATGGCAGCAGCATTTGCTGGAGTTTCAGCTGGATTTAGTGCTAACCTTATTCCAGCAACATCAATTGACGTTATCATTGGTAAAAATGCTCAGCTCTTTGCAGAGAGCCAAGGGGTGCCATTTGTAAATGCAGCAGGGCAAGCATTAAATGCACCAACAATGCATTACTTCTTTGTAGTAGCTTCAACATTTGTTCTTTCAATTGTAGGGGCATTTGTAACTATCAAATTTATTAAACCTAAACTTGAAAAACAAGATTATGTTGTTCCAGAAGATATTGATTTAAGTGACTTCACTGTTAAACCAGAAGAAAATAAAGGTTTAAAATGGGCAGGTCTTGGTTTATTAGTAGCAGGTGCTATTGTAGCAATGTTAGGGTTTGGTCCTTTAGCTACATACATTAATGAAGAAGGTGCAAAAGTAACACCATTTTTAGATAACATTATTTTAATGATTACATTTATGTTCTTTGTACCAGGTGTATTCTTTGGTATCAAAGTAGGTATGTTTAAGTCAGCTCAAGATATTATCAAAGCAATGGCAAAACAAATGGGTAACATGGGTTATGTACTTGTTTTAACATTCTTCTCATATAACTTCTTAGCGCTTTTAAGTAACTCTAATCTGGGAACATATATTACATTCCTTGGAGCAAAAGGTCTTCAATCAATGGGACTTGATAACTCACCAGTTTTACTTATTATTGGATTTATCCTTGTAACAGCACTTATCAACCTCTTTGTAGGTGGTTTAACATCAAAATGGATGCTTCTTGGTCCAATCTTCGTACCAATGTTATTCCAAGTACATTCAGGAATGACACCAGATGTTGTAGCAGCGGCATTCCGTGTAGCTGACTCATCTACAAACATTATTACACCACTTATGTCTTATGCAGGTGTTGTACTCGTATTCATGAAAAAATACAAACCAGAATACACAATTGGAGATATGATTGCACTTATGTTACCATACTCAATTGCATTCTTAATTGTATGGTCAACATTACTAATTGGATTCTTCACTTTTGGTATTCCATTAGGATTCTAATAAAAGATATAAAAATAGAGGCGCTAACACATGAGGGTGTAGCGCCTCTATTTTTATAAGTGTCCTTAATTTGGGATGATTAAAATATTTTAGGGAAAAGGCACATAATATGTAAAATAAGAATAGGATATTAGTGGTAATATGTTTTATGTCTAGCTAGGAGGTTACTGATAATGAATACTCAAGTACAGACAGCAATTGTGGCATGGACACTACTTTCTATTCTTAATCAATCAGAGGAGCAAACTGGACTCTTCAGGCATACAGGAGATAAAATTGAAGAAGTGAAATATCAACTTCTACCTGGATATAATCAGGCGACAGTAGGACAGAATATGAAAATTGAACTAGACGAGCAGGTAGATGGAAGATTTAAATGGCAATTGAATATACCTCAAGGTATGAAGATAACCGAAGAGGTAGTTAATGATCATAATAAACATGTATGGCTTATTCAAGCTACTCGTGCAGGTAGATATAAGATTATGGCAGACTATGTTGATAAAAAACGTATGTCTCGCATAAGGAAACGTATCCTTTTTGAGGTAGAAGTCTTACCTTGTGCTTGTGGCTCTTATCCAGATAAAAAACAAAACACCACAAAGTAATTACTTTGTGGTGTTTATTGTAGTAGAGAGATAGCTTCGATCAACGGTAATTACACAGTGGAAGCTCTCATCATAGTTTTTAACAGCTTGATTGACTAAATAAGCAAGTTCTTTATCAGATGAAACAAAGTTATGAGGAACTGCTATATCAAAGATAAGATTAGTATGTGTCACACCTTGGACAGCTCTAAAATCATGAATAGATAGTAGAGGATCAATCTCGTGAATACAATTAATGACTAATGAATGAAGTGTATTTGTAAGTTCATCGTCTTGAATGATTGGATCTAAGTGAATAACTAAATGAATACCAAGTTCAAGTGCAAAGTCGCGTTCAATGGTATCGATGAGATCATGGCTTACAAGAATGTTTTCTGTAGCAGAAACTTCTGCATGAACAGAAGCAAAACAACGATTTGGACCATAGTTATGAACCATAAGATCGTGAATGCCAAGTACACCTTCATAGCTTAAAAGCTTGTTTTGAATTTCATCTACAAGTTCTAAAGTAGGTGCTTCTCCTAAGAGAGGGCTTACTGTTTCACGAATGACATTGATACCGGAATAAATGATGAAACCTGCCACAACAACGCCGATATAGCCATCTAGATTCCATGAGGTAAAGAAGTAAATAATTACAGAAATTAAGACACCACTTGTGGCAATAACATCGTTGAGACTATCGGTAGCAGTAGCTTTTAATGTAGATGAATTAATTCGATTACCAAGGTTGCGGTTAAAAAAACTCATCCATAGCTTCATTAATATAGAAAGAATAAGAACAATAATCGTTACAAGAGATACACTCATAGGTTCTGGTGTGAAGATTTTGTTGATTGAAGATAAACCAAGTTGAATACCTAAAAAGATAATAATAAAGGAGACAACAAGTCCAGCTATATATTCCACTCTTGCATGTCCAAAAGGGTGGTCTTCGTCAGCTGGTTTGGCAGAAATTTTGAAACCTACAAGGGTTACAATGGATGAAGCTGCATCTGATAAGTTGTTAACCGCATCAGCCATAATGGAAACACTGGCAGAAATAAGCCCGATAAGCAATTTGCTTAAAAAGAGGACAAGGTTACAGCAGATACCAACCCAGCTCCCTAATAGACCATATCTTTCGCGTACAAAGGGATTTTTAATATCTTCAGGATTTTTTACAAATAATCGTATAAGAAAAGTTGTCATATAGGCCTCCCACATATATAATGGTAACAGTTTAACATGTATCATTATTGTATGCAAATACCAGTCATTATATGGATGAAATCTGTTATAATGAAGTAAGACAACATTTGAGGAGGCATTATGCAAGCAAAAACATTATGGATTTCAGATTTAGATGGAACACTTTTAAATAGAGACAAACAAATAACTTCTTATACAAAAGAAGTCATTAATAAAGCAGTAGAAGAAGGATTACAATTTAGCGTTGCAACAGCACGTACACCTGCTACAGTTGTCACATTATTAGAAGGTCTTAGTCTTAGTGCACCAGTGGTAGTTATGAATGGTGCGGCTATATATAATATAAATAAAGAAACCTACGAAGAAGTCAACTACTTAGGTACAGAAATGGCTAATGTGATTGAAAATGTATTAAAAGAAAATCAGCAATCAGCATTTGTATATTGTATAGAAGATAATCAGCTTATTGCTTACCATGGAGACTTCAATCACCCAGTTGAACAAAGGTTCTATGATGAGAGACAAAATAAGCCACAAAAAATATTTAAGCATGAAACAGTTGCACATAAGGAAAAAGTGTTATACTTTGTTATGATGGGTGATCAAGAAAAAATTCATACAATCTATGAAGCACTAAAAGACTATGATGGACTCAGTCAGGTATATTATGAAGATATCTATGAAAAAGGTGTTTACTATCTAGAGGTCTATAGCCATCTTGTTTCAAAAGCCAATGCAATTAAAACGCTCAAACGTGATTATGGATATGAAGAAATTGTTTGCTTCGGTGATAATTATAATGATATTGAGATGTTTGAACTTGCAGACTATGGTTATGCAGTAGAAAATGCAGTTGAGAAGATAAAAGAGCTAAGCACAGCTATTATCGGCCATCATAATGAATCAGGTGTTGCTAGATTTATTGAAGGAAATTGGCAAAAATATTAAAGTAATGCATA
The DNA here is from genome assembly GCF_027857615.1 of Holtiella tumoricola. NCBI lineage: Bacteria > Bacillati > Bacillota > Clostridia > Lachnospirales > Cellulosilyticaceae > Holtiella > Holtiella tumoricola. The sequence goes on along the minus strand of NZ_JAQIFT010000016.1, from coordinate 183,327 downwards.
TGTATAGAGTATACTATTATTTAAATTAAAGGGGGAATCACTGTGGATGACCAGCCGAGGCCTGGGCATATTTTTAAATGGGTTAGATCATTAACAAGTTCTAAGGGAGGAAGGCTCAAAAAACAAATTTCTGAAGAGGACATCAAAACACTTATTGATGAAGGAAATGAAAAAGGTGTTATCGATGCAACAGCAAAAGAAATGTTATATAGCGTATTTTCATTTGATGATAAAACAGCTATAGAAATTATGACGCCTAGGGCAACCGTATATAGTATTGATTTGAAAAAGGATAATGTAACCATTTTAAATCAAGTTATGGATAAGCACTTTTCGCGTATTCCAGTATATAAAGAAGAACCTCACAATGTAATAGGTATATTACATGCTAAGGAACTTTATGAAGCAGCCCTAAAATGTGGAATAGAAAAGGTTGATATAGAAAGTTTAGTACGACCTGCATATTATGTTCCTGAAACAAAAAGTATTGATACTTTATTTAAAGAGCTTCAATCAACAAAAAATAATATGGCAATGATTCTAGATGAGTATGGAGATTTTCAAGGGATTATTACAATCGAAGATATTGTAAGTCAGATTGTAGGTGACCTATTAGATGAGCATCAAACTCATGAAGAGATTGCTAAAATAGATGAGCATACCTATTTGGTAGATGGACTCGCTCATATTGAAGATGTCAACAAGAAGTTAGGGTTAGAAATTGAATGTGAACACTTTGATACAATAGGTGGATTTGTTGTGCATTTAATAGGATGGATTCCAAAGCAAAGTATCTCAGTTACTTATAAAAATATTACCTTTGAAGTAGCAAAAGTAAAATCTAACCGTGTAGAACAATTAAAAATCTATTTAGCTAATCAATTAGCCATATAGACCATAAAAAAGAGGCGTATGGGATACGCCTCTTGAAAAATAAACTTGCCTATTTGGCAAGTGTTTTTTTATGCATAGATAATAGATGTGGATACTTTTGCATAATAAATACAAAAAGAGGAACACCTACTATTGAAACAACAACAAATTCACCGAAACCTACTTCTAACATGGTAAGTATTAAAGGAAGCTTAAAGAGATAGTTAAGCATCCAGCCAATGATAAGACCATTGAAAAGTGTTGGCCATATAGAAGCGATACAAAGGCCTATCTTACTTCCTTTACTATACCTAGCTGTTAGGCTAATCGCTGTAACACTTATAAACGTAGCAAGTGTTCCAAAGATAATATCCATAATACCATTTGGTCCCAAGAGGTTAGCGATGAAACAACCCAGTGTAAGGCCACCTATGTAAAATGGGTCAAAGAAAGCAAGCAGAACCATAAGTTCAGAAACTCGAAACTGTAGATTACCGTAACTAATAGGAGCAAGTGCCACTGTTAGTACTGCGTAGAGTGCAGCAACGAGAGCGACTGTCACCAGTCTTTTTGTTGAAAAGTTTTTTTGCATTTTTTATTCTCCTTTACCTAGTTTTATTTTAAGACAGGAGGTTTTCGAACTGTCTTAGCATAAACGCCGTTAATAAGTATACGAGGTTTAAAACAAAAAAGCAATTCATATGACTATTAAATTTTTATTTTAAGGGTAAAATAGAAATAAGGATAACAATATTATTTTGGTGAAAGAGGAGAGTTAGTATGTCATTTTATAGTTCAATCGCATCATGTTATGATTATATTTTTCCCGCTTATGGCACACAAATTACATTTTTACAAAAAACTTTAGGACAAGCACCTAAACAGCTACTAGATATAGCTTGTGGTACAGGAAGCTATGCTTTAGCTTTAGCCAAGTTAGGGTACCTAATGACAGCATTAGATGCAGACGCTGGTATGATCGAGAGTGCAAAAGCAAAAGCAGATATAGAAGAGGCAGAACTTGCATTAATTCATTGTAGTATGGAAAATATTAAAGATTGTATAGAAGGGCATTTTGACGGAGCATACTGCATCGGCAATTCTATTGTGCATTTAGAAACAAAAGAAAAGATTAAAGGCTTTTTAAAAGATCTAAATACCATTCTTAAAGCAGATGGGAAATTTGTCGTACAGATCGTAAACTATGATCGCGTCATGCGTCATAATGTAACAGAACTTCCTCCTATTACAAATGAAGAAATAGGAATGCAATTTTTTAGAAGCTATCGCATGAATGAAGATCAAACACAAGTAGCTTTTGATACCAAATTCCATCTAAAAGATAAGGTAGAAGAGCATACAACCATGCTCATACCCCTTTTAAAAGATGAATTAGAGGCAATGTTAGTTGAAGTAGGATATAAGAATATAGAATGTTATGGTGATTTTGAAGGTGTACCTTTTGACGCTGATGCAAGCTATCATTGTATATTCGTAATGAGTAAATGATAAGAAAGTTTACTATTTGCTAGAGAATATGCTATAATGAGCATTGCGATAATAAACGAAAAAAGGAGAATACAATGATTACAGTAACAGATGTAAGCTTACAGTACGGTGGTACCAAGCTTTTCAAAGATGTAAACTTAAAATTCACTCCAGGTAACTGTTATGGAGTAATCGGTGCTAACGGTGCTGGTAAATCTACATTCTTAAAGATTCTATCAGGTGAGATTGATAGTTCAACAGGTGAAATTAGTATTCCTTCTAATATAAGAATGTCTGTATTAAAACAAGATCATTACCAATATGATGAATGTCCTGTACTTGAGACAGTTATTAGAGGGAACGCAAGACTCTATGAAATCATGCAAGAAAAAGATGCACTTTATGCAAAAGAAGACTTTACAGATGAAGATGGTGTTAAAGCATCTGAATTAGAAGGTGAATTTGCAGAAATGAATGGTTGGGAAGCTGAATCAGAAGCATCACAACTTCTTCAAGGGTTAGGTGTTGGCATTGACCTTCATTACAGCCTTATGAAAGATCTTCAAGGTGGAGATAAAGTTAAAGTATTACTTGCCCAAGCATTATTTGGTGAGCCAGGAATTCTTTTACTCGATGAGCCTACTAACCATTTAGATATCGACTCTGTAAACTGGTTAGAAGACTTCCTTTTAGACTTCCCAGGTACAGTTATTGTAGTATCTCATGACCGTCACTTCTTAAATACAGTATGTACACATACAGTAGATATTGACTATGGTAAGATTAAAATGTACGTAGGTAACTACGACTTCTGGTATGAATCAAGTCAAATGGTTCAAGCCCTTATGAAAGCTCAAAATAAGAAAAACGAAGATAAGATTAAAGAACTTCAAAACTTCATCACTCGTTTCTCTGCTAATAAATCTAAATCTAAACAAGCAACATCACGTAGAAAAATGCTTGATAAGATTTCAATTGATGAGATGCCAGCATCTTCAAGACGTTATCCATTCGTAGCATTTAACCAAGATCGTGAAGTTGGTAACGAAATTCTTTACGTAGAAAACTTATCAAAAACAATTGATGGTGAAAAAGTATTAGAAAATGTTACATTCCGTGTAAATAAAGAAGATAAAATTGCTATTTTAGGGGAAAATGAAATTGCTGTAACAACACTTTTCAAAATCCTTGCTGGGGAAATGGAACCAGATTCAGGAACTGTTAAATGGGGTGTTACAACATCTACATCTTACTTCCCTAAAGACAATAGTGAATACTTCAATGATTGTGATTTAGATCTTATTAACTGGTTACGTCAATACTCTGAAAATGAAAAAACAGAAAGTTACCTTCGTGGTTTCTTAGGTCGTATGCTCTTTGCTGGTGAAGATGCTCTTAAATCAGCAAAAGTATTATCAGGGGGAGAAAAAGTACGTTGTATGCTTTCACGTATGATGTTAGCAGGTTCTAACGTTCTTCTTCTTGATCAACCAACTAACCACTTAGACCTTGAGTCTATTACAGCTCTTAACAATGGTCTAATCAACTTCAAAGGAAACATTCTCTTTACATCACATGACCACCAATTCATTCAAACAATTTCAAATCGTATTATTGAAATTAAAGAAGATGGTGTAATTGATCGTATGATGACATACGATGAATATCTAGAGCAAAAAAATAAATAATTTTTTAGACAGTCTATTTCTCTTTTAATCTAGAAAAATAGACTGTTTTTTTGTACTTTGTCATATGGTAAGATAAAATAAAAGTATTAAAAATGAGTTATGGAGCATGACTATACTATACATAGAAAACGTATTGACATAATGTGTATTTAAAGTATACAATTTATAAGTAATAATAAAAATCAATTAAGGTTAATAATCACTTTTAAATTGCTGTCAATGCTTATAAATTTAAAACTAGAAAAGGGCACGAGGAGAAAGAATATGAAGAGAGAGTACTTAGAAATTTTAAAAGAAGAGCTAGTTGTAGCTATTGGATGTACAGAACCTATTGCTGTGGTATATGCTGCTGCAAAAGCAAGTGAAGTATTAGGAGCATACCCTGAAAAAGTTATTATTAAATGTAGTGGTAATTTTATAAAGAATGCTAAAAGTGTAGAGATTCCTAATGGTGATGGTCTAAAAGGTATTCTTGCATGTGTAGCTTTAGGACTTGTTGTTAAGGGAAGCGACAAAGAGCTTGAGATACTTCAAGAAGTAACAAAGGAACAATTAGAAGAGGCAAAAGCACTTCTAGAAAAAAATATTATTACATTAGAGAAATTAGAGACATCTGAAAAACTTCATATTATAGTTGAGTGCATAAAAGGTAAAGAACACATTATAGTAGAGCTTAAACGTACACATAATAATATTAGTAAGGTTACTAAAAACAATGAAGTCATCTATGAAGAAAATTTACAAGATGATACACTAAAAGGCTATAGTGTTGACCGTTCAATGATGAGTGTTGAAGGAATTTGCAAATTTGTTAAAGAGATTGATGTAAATGAACTTAAATGTTTGTTTGAACAGGTACTTGCCCATAATACAGAAATTGCAAAGACAGGATTAGAAAAACAGTATGGAAATGAAGTAGCAAGAACAATTGCTAAGTACTATGGAGAAGAAAATATTTATCTAAAATTAAAAGCAATGGGATCAGCTGGATCAGATGCAAGAATGGGAGGTTGCCCATATCCTGTAGTAACTGTTGTAGGAAGTGGAAATCAAGGGATGACTTGTTCATTGCCTATCATTGAGTATGCAAAATATAAAAATGCATCAGAGGAAGAACGTTATCGTGCCCTTGCTATGGGACTGCTTATGAGTATTCATCAAAAGACTGGTATTGGTAGACTTTCAGCATATTGCGGTGCAGTAAGTGCTGCATGTGGTGCTGCATGCGGTATGAGTTATTTAGAAAGAGGCGCAGATGTAAAGGTTATTAGTGATACAGTGACAAATGCTTTATCTATTGCATCAGGTATGGTATGTGATGGAGCAAAACCTTCATGTGCAGCTAAGATTGCAACAAGCTTAGATGCTGCGATTTTAGGTCATTTAATGGCATTAGAGGGGAATGTATTTGAGGTAGGGACAGGTCTTGTCAAAGATGATGTTGAAAAAACAATTGCTGCAGTAGGTACCCTTGCTCGTGAAGGTATGCAAAAAACAGATGAAGTTATACTAGATATTATGCTAGAGAGCTGATTTTGAGTAAAATTTAATAATATACTTAGAATCAACTTAAAATATAAAGGACATTAAAGGAGAGACAACATGAATAGTGTATTTTTTAAAGAATTTTTGATGCTAAGTGATTTCAAAACACTTCTTTGTATTGGTTTGCTTGTGGTACTATTTGTAGTAATGAATAGGCTACAAAAGAAAAAAGTAAATTTCTCAAAGAGGATGATCGTTGGTACGGTCCTTGGATTAGTTCTAGGTCTTGTTATCCAAGCTATTTCAGGATTTTCAGATAATCCTATGGATATTACCTTTGTAGCTGAAACAACGAAGTGGTATAGCCTAATTGGTAATGGTTTTATTGATTTAATTCGTATGTTAGTTATTCCATTAGTAATGGTATCTATCGTTCATGTTATTATTAATATGAAAGAAGGTGCCAATATTGGTCAATTGACTAAGAACTCTATTATTGTAACAATGACAATGGTTGTTATTGCAGTAATAGTAGGGCTTGGGGTAGGTATGTTATTCAATGTAGGTAGTGGTATGGCTATTGCCGGAGGAAGTGCTGAGATTAAAGAGGTCAATAATGTAGTAGATACATTAAGAGGCTTACTTCCAGCAAATCCTGTAAAGGCGATGGTAGATGTTAATATTATTGCACTTGTAATTTTCTCAGTATTCTTTGGAATGGGTGCAAAAAGAATGTCTAAGAAGTACTATGATACGGTTAAACCATTCTTTGATTTAACTAATGCACTTCATAAAATTATTATGAGTGTTGCAATGACAATTATTAAATATATGCCTTATGCAGTTATTGCATTACTTGCTAATACTATTGCACAAAGAGGTCTTACAAGTATTTTAGAAGTAGGTATTTTCATTGTTGCTTTATATGTGGCGGTAGCAATTATGTTTGTAATTCAGCTTATTGCTCTTGCAATTTTTGGTGTCAATCCAATTATTTATATTAAAAAAGCACTCCCTGTTATGATTTTAGCATTTACTTCTAGATCAAGTGTAGGTTGTTTACCACTTACAATAGAAACATTGACAGAGAAGTTAGGTGTTAATGATGGAACAGCAAGTTTTGTAGCTGGATTTGGTACTACAGCAGGTATGCAAGGATGTGCAGGGGTATTCCCAGCATTACTACTTATTTTCGTAGCAAATGTAAATGGTATGCCAATTGATGTAACATTTATTGCAATGTCTATTATAGTAGTGGCATTAGGATCTCTTGGAATTGCAGGTATTCCGGGGACGGCTACAATGGCTGCTTCAGTTGCACTTTCAGGTGTAGGACTTGCATCATCATTCCCAGTAGTAAGCCCTGTTCTTGCTATTGACCCAATTGTAGATATGGGTAGAACATTATTAAATGTAACAGGTTCTATGGTGAATGCGATTGTTGTAGATCGTACACTTGGACAAATGAATATGGAACATTTTAAAGATATGAAAGCAGGCGTGACAAAGTCAGGCATGATGGAAGAGTAATAATAGATTATATTGGCTAGAAATGAGGTGCTAGAAATGAAAGTAATCATTATTGGTGGTGTAGCTGCAGGTATGAGTACAGCTACTAAATTAAAAAGAAACTTAGGCGACCAAGTGGATTTAGTGGTTTATGAAAAAGGAGAGGAAGTATCTTTTGGTGCTTGTGGCATTCCTTTTTACATTTCAGATAAAATTAAAAAAGGTGAAGATCTTATTGCCAGAACAGCAGAACAATTTGCTGCAAGTGGTATTCCAGTTAAGATTAATCACGAAGTCTTATCAGTAGATGAAAAAGCAAAAGTTGTTACTGTAAAAGATTTAACAACAGGTGAAACTTTTACAGACTCTTATGATAAGTTAGTAATCGGTAGTGGAGCAGGCGTCAATCGCTTTGTACCATTTGATAACCCATATTCTAATCTTTATGAGATTCGTAATGTGGCAGATGGCATCCATGTTAAAGAGCAACTTCAAAAAGAAGACGTTAAAGATATAGTAGTAGTTGGAGCAGGATTTATTGGACTTGAACTTGTTGAAGCATGTAGAAAGTACAATAAGAACGTGGTGCTAGTAGAACTTGCTGATCGTGTTTTAAGTACAATGGATGAAGAAATTACAGTAGCCCTAACAGAAGAATTAGAACGTAATCAAGTTCAAGTACTTACAGGGTATAAAGCAGAAGCTTTAAGTGCAAAAGATGACGTGATTGAAAGCGTAGTAGTAACAAATGGTACAGATCACTTAACATTAACTGCGGATATGATTATTAATTGTGCTGGTATTAGACCACATACTGCGTTTATAGAATGTGTAGAAAAGGCAGCAAATGGTGCAATTATTGTAAATGAGGATATGGAGACAAGTGTAGCAGATATCTATGCTGCAGGAGACTGCAGTATCATGAAATCAGCTATTACAGGAGCCTTTCTTTATGCACCACTGGGAACTAATGCAAATAAACAGGGGCGTATTATAGCAGATTTATTAGGTGGAAAAGAGAGAAAGCCATTTAAACTTATTGGCAGTTCAGCTATCAAATTATTTGATATAGATGCAGCAAAAGTAGGTATTTCAGAAGTAGAAGCAAAAAGACTTGGCCTTAATTATAAAACAAACTTTATTACTGGTAATAGCTATGCTTCTTACTATGGTACAGAAAAAGTAAGCATTAAGTTAGTATACGATGCAGAGACTAGAAAAATATTAGGTGCTCAAACAGTTGGAAGTGGTGTAGTTGTACCACGTGCAAACTATTATGCGATTGCGATCTACTCAGGTCTTACTGTAGATGAATTTGGATTTATGGATTTATGCTATTCACCACCATTTAGTGGTGTGTGGGATGTGGCACTTATTGCTTCAAATACCGCAAAATAAATTTGTCGATTTTTAAAATATATAGATAATTAAAGAACCTTCTCTTATAATAGGTATAAGAGAAGGTTCTTTTCATACTACAAGGAGGAAGAAAGATGGATGTAATCATTAGGCCTTATGAAGTAAAAGATGCAGTAACGTTAACAAGTTTGATGATAGGAGAGTTTGGGTATAAAGAATCAAATGCACAACAACTTATTATGAGGCTCCGACGTTTTCAAGTTCATCCAGACTATCATACATTGGTAGCTCTAGATCAAAGAGAAGTTATAGGATTTATAGGTATCCATAAAGGAATGTCATATGAGTTTGATGAAGAATATATAAAAATCAATGCACTTGCAGTAAAATCAAGTTATCAAAATAGTGAAGTGGGTAATAAGTTGCTAGAAGATGTAGAAGCTTATGCGAGGAAGAGAAACATACATAGAATTGTTGTAGAAGATGAAGGATTAAAAGATACTTGCCAGTTTTATAAGGATAGAGGATATGAGGTAAAAGGTTGTTCTTTTATTAAAAGAATATAAGTAAAACGCTCCTATAGATTAGGAGCGTTTTGTAAATTAAGTCGATATTCTAAAGGCGAGATAGATGTAAAACGTTTAAAAACAGTAGAGAAGTATTGACTAGAAGAGAAGCTGAGCATATAGCTAATATCTGTGATACTTAATACATCATCTTCTAGAAGTTCTTTAGCCCGCTTTATTTTTTCGCGTAAAATATATTCTCGTGGAGGCATGCCAATATCTTGCCTAAATTTAGTTTTGAAACGCCCTTCAGAGAGATTAGCAATTTGAGCAAGATGCTCTAATGTAATGTTTTCATCTAAATGTTGCTCAATATAAGAAAGGACCTCAGGCATAGAGGTATCCTCATAGGAAATATGAGCTTGATTGGTTTCGGCAATAGTCAAGAGAATATGGTTCAAAAGGGCATGAATACGTGTTTTAATATAAGGAGATGAACTTGTACTATAAGATAGCAGCTCTTCAAATAAGCTAGCAAGTGTAGTACTTACTTTAAAAACACGATTTTCTATTTGTAGTAAGCTATCAAGTAAGTGTTTGCTTTCTAATGGGTCAAAGAGTAACTTACTTATTAGATCTTTATCAATAATAAGATAATAAAAGAGTGATTTATCTTTTGGGTGTTGTCCTGAACTATGCAGTTCATTTGGAAAAGTAATAAACATTTCATCACTTTTAATGGTATAACTTGTTTGGTCAATAGTATAAACTTGTTCTCCACGAACGAAGTAAGTAATTTCAATCCCATTAGGGTGGGTATGTTCTTCGAGTGGTGTATTGGCCATATTGTGGCATACTTTACCTAATTTAAAGTTAAAGAAAGGATCTATAGTTGTATAATCAATAACAGTACGTTTAGATGAAGTACTAGTAGTCATAAGTGTAGCTCCTCGAATTGAAGTAATTTATTTATGATATTGTAACACAGTATAAAATAGAAAGAAACAAAGTTAAGAGTTTGTTATAGTAATCCTATGTAAATTCAATAGGAGGAGAGAAGTAACGTGAAGAATAAACAACCAAATATCCTTTTTATTATGACAGATGACCATGCAGCTCATGCTATGAGTTGTTATGGAAGTAAAGTAAATACAACGCCACAAATGGATAGATTAGCTGATATGGGGGCACGATTTGATAATTGTTTTTGTACAAATTCTATTTGCGCCCCAAGTCGTGCAGTAATCTTATCTGGTAAACATAGCCACTTAAATGGTGTAAAAACATTGGAAGATGGATTTGATGGGCGTCAACAAAATTTACCTAAAATCTTAAAAGCTCATGGCTATCAAACAAGTATTATTGGAAAATGGCATTTAGGCCATGGGGGCAACTATGATCCAACAGGTTTTGATTACTGGAATATTTTCCATGGGCAAGGGGATTATATCAATCCAAAATTATATGATATGGGAGAGCTTAAACAACACATTGGCTATGCAACAGATATTGTAACAGACCTTACAATAGACTGGATTAAAAATAGAGATGAAGAGAAACCATTCTTTATGATGTGTCACCATAAGGCACCTCATCGTCACTGGGTGCCAGATGAAAAACATAAAGATATGTACGAAGATGTAGAGATTCCAGTTCCAGATACTTTTAATGATACATATGAAGGACGTAGTGACGCTGTTAAGTTTAATCTAATGAAGATAGAAGAACTTACTGAATTTGATCTTAAACAACCATTTCCAGAAGGATTAACAGATGCCGAACTTAAACATTGGAAGTATCAACGTTATATGAAAGATTACTTAAAATGTATTGCATCTGTAGATGATAATATTGGTCGTTTACTTGATTTCCTTGAAGCAGAGGGTTTAATTGAAGATACTATAGTTGTTTATACATCTGACCAAGGATTCTTCTTAGGTGACCATGGATGGTTCGACAAACGTTATATGTTAGAAGAATCATTACGTATGCCGTTTTTAATGAGCTATCCAAGAGCAATTAAGCCAGGAACGGTTATTAATGAACTCGTTTCTAATCTAGACTTTGCAGAAACTTTCTTAGACTATGCAGGTATTGAAATACCAGAAGATATGCAAGGGCGTAGTTTTAGAACGATTGCAGAAGGGGAAGTGCCAGAAGATTGGGGTAATACACTCTACTATCGTTATTGGGTATATGAAGGTGAACATGGCGTATCACCACATTATGGTATTCGTACGCTAGATTATAAGCTTATTTGCTATTTAAAAGAAGCAAGAGATTTTAACGGTGTATGCTTAAAGGAAGTAGAAGATAAAGAGTGGCCACAGTGGGAGCTCTTTGATTTAAGAACAGATAGTGAAGAGTTACGCAATGTTTATGATGACCCAGCTTATCAAACAGTTGTAGAAGAACTGAAAGAAAAACTTTATGCATTAAAAGCACAATACCAAGATTATGAAGATTAATGTGCTATAAGTAAGATAAGAATTAAAATATAAAGAGGAGGTATCCAAGGATACCTCCTCTTTATATTTTTAGACATTACTAAATATCTTATCATTACAATGGGGATAAAGAGAAAGAAAGAGAGGATAATAAAGTATGGGTTGATCAAAGAGAAAAGAATGATACCATTTCGTATAAAGATAAGGAAAAATTTACAACAATAATTCGTGTAATTAATTATATAATATCATTGACAAGAAATATAAAAAAGCATACAATAGGATTATAAAAGAGGTGATGAGATGAAAAAGAGCGTTTACAGTATTGTTCTTATGGATGATGTAGTAGAGGCAGTAGATGCCTTAGCTTATCGACTAAATACAAGTCGTTCAAATTTAATCAATCAAATACTTGCAGAAAAAGTTGCACTCATTACCCCAGAGATGCAAATGAAAAACGTGTTTGATCAAGTAGAAAAACTTTTAGATGGATATAGTCATTTTCAGATTCAGCCACAAGCGGCTGACTGCATGATGAGTATTAGAAGTGTATTAAGATATAAATATAATCCAACCATTCGTTATGCCATAACTTTAGATAGAAGTAATAATAAAAGAATCGGTGAACTCAAGATTATTTCTAGGACACAAAGTGATGTACTTCAAAGATATCTTTCTCATTTCTTCGAACTTTGGAGTATGTATGAAAGTCAAGTACAACTCCCAGGATGGAAGATTGACCAAGGGGGGAAATGGACAAGAGAGCTTATACGTCAAGATGAAGGAAGGCATGACGGAGAGGCAGTAGCAAATGCTATAGCAGACTATATCAAAGCCATTGATAAAGGCATTAAGATTTATTTTGAATACAATGATAATCTATCCTATTTAAATAATGAATTAAGTAATCATTATGGACAATATATAAATAGCAGTATCATTAGAGTTTAATATTTATAAAATAACAATCTAGACATTAAGCATATTGAGGAGGTAACAGTATGAATATGCAAAAATTTACTCAAAAATCTTTAGAAGCTTTAAATGATGCACAAAGTGCAGCTATTAGCCATCAAAATAATGCCGTCGATCAAGAACACATTTTATATGCGCTTTTAGATCAAGAAGATGGGCTTATACCAAGTTTATTAACAAAAATGAATATAGAAGTAAGTGCTGTAAAATCAGCTGTTATTTCAGCTATTAACAAAAAGCCTAGCGTCTCTGGACCTGGTCGTGAAGCAGATAAAATCTATGTATCTCAAGACGTAGATAAAATGCTTGTAAAAAGTGAGAAGTTAGCAGATAAGATGCAAGATGAATATATTTCGGTTGAACATATTATGCTTGCACTTATTGAGACTGCTAACTATGAAGTAGGAAACCTTTTACGTGCTTATAATATTAATAAGAAAAACTTCGGTGAAGTGCTTAAACAAGTACGTGGTGCAAGTCGTGTAACCAGCGATATGCCAGAAGGCACTTATGATGTACTTAGCAAATATGGTTATGATTTAGTACAACGTGCACGAGATGGAAAGCTAGATCCTGTTATTGGACGTGACAGTGAAATTCGTAATGTCATTCGTATCCTTTCTCGTAAAACAAAAAACAATCCAGTCCTTATTGGAGAACCAGGAGTTGGTAAAACAGCTATTGCAGAAGGCTTAGCACAGCGTATTCTAAATGGTGACGTACCAGAAAGCCTTAAAGATAAAACAATCTTTTCTCTTGATATGGGTGCACTTATTGCAGGTGCTAAATTTAGGGGAGAGTTTGAAGAAAGGCTTAAAGCAGTATTAGAGGAGATTAAGAAAAGTGAAGGACGTATTATTCTTTTCATTGATGAAATTCATAATATTGTTGGTGCAGGGAAAACAGAAGGATCTATGGATGCAGGCAACTTATTAAAACCAATGCTTGCACGTGGTGAGCTTCACTGTATTGGTGCAACAACACTTAATGAACATCGTCAATATATTGAGAAGGATGCAGCGCTTGAACGTCGTTTCCAACCTGTTACGGTGAGTGAACCTACAGTAGAAGATACCATTGCTATTTTACGTGGACTTAAAGAACGTTATGAGATTTATCATGGTGTGCAAATTCAAGATAATGCTCTTATTGCAGCAGCAACTCTTTCAGATCGTTATATCTCAGATCGTTTCTTGCCAGATAAGGCTATTGACTTGGTCGATGAAGCTTGTGCGATGCTCCGTACAGAAATAGATTCTATGCCTACAGAACTTGATGAAATCGCACGTAAAGTGATGCAACTTGAAATTGCAGAAGCAGCACTTAAAAAGGAAGATGACGCTGTTTCAAAAGAGAGCTTAAAAGAAACAAGAAAAGAATTAGCAGAGCTTAAAGATAAATTTAATGCAATGCGTGTTAAATGGGAAAATGAAAAAGAACTCATTACTTCTGTAAGAAATACAAAAGAAGAGATAGAACAAGCAACAGCTATGATGCAAAAGTATGAAAGAGAATATGACTTAAATAAAGTAGCTGAATACAAATATGGTATTATCCCTGGACTAGAAACAAAACTAAAAGAAGCAGAAGCAAAAGTACATGCACTTGGTGAAGCAGGACTTCTTCGTGATAAAGTCAATGAAGAAGAGATTGCTAAGATTATTTCAAGATGGACTAGAATTCCTGTAACAAAGCTTATGGAAGGTGAGCGCCACAAATTACTTCGCTTAGAAGAAATTATTCATAAACGTGTGATTGGGCAAGAAGAAGCAGTATCTAAAGTAAGTGATGCGATTATTCGTGCAAGAGCAGGAATTAAAGACCCACGTAGACCAATAGGTTCATTCCTTTTCTTAGGGCCAACAGGTGTTGGTAAGACAGAGCTTGCCAAAGCTCTAGCAGAATCTTTGTTTGATGATGAGAGTGCAATGATCCGTATTGATATGAGTGAGTATATGGAAAAACATGCAGTGGCAAGGCTTATTGGAGCACCTCCAGGATATGTTGGTTATGAAGAAGGTGGTCAGCTTACAGAGGCTGTAAGACGTAAACCTTATGCTGTTATCCTATTTGATGAAGTGGAAAAAGCGCATCCAGATGTATTCAATGTACTTTTACAAGTGTTAGATGATGGACGTATTACAGATTCAAAAGGACGTACAGTAGACTTTAAAAATACAATTATCATCTTAACTTCTAATATTGGTTCTGATCTTATATTAGAAGGAATTACTGAAACAGGTGAGATTACACAAGAAGTAGAAGAAGGCGTTAATAACCGTTTGAAGATGCATTTTAGACCAGAATTCTTAAATCGTCTTGATGATATAGTTATTTATAAACCACTTATGAAAGAACAAATTATAGAGATTGTAGACTTACTTGTAAAAGACTTAAATAAACGTCTTTCAGATAGACAACTAAGTGTTCGCCTAACTCATGAAGCAGCAGCATATATTGCAGATCAAGGATTTGATCCAGTGTTTGGAGCAAGACCACTTAAACGTTTCTTACAACGTAAAGTGGAAACGTTGATTGGACGTATGCTTATTGCTAATGACGTAGAACCATTCTCTACATTTTTAGTAGATTATAAGGATGGAGAACTTCAAATACAAATAGAAGCCTAATGTAAATAGAGAACTTTACACAAAGCACCCATACTATAACAATGATATATGTTATAGTATGGGTGCTTTGTATATAGGAAAATTAAATGTCTAATAGAAATTTAACTGTTTTATAAGTGAAAAAAATAAAGTATAAAACAAACAAGTAAAACAATGTTACAAAAAACTCTTTACAGTGAAACAATGTTGTGTTATTCTTAGTTTATAAAGTAATAAGTTAATATAATTCTAAATGAGTTTTAATATTTTAAATAAAATTATAACTTAGGGAGTGAATGAAAATGGGTAATAGAGATTTACAAATTAGTGGTGCTGGAAGTTATCCAGGAGGACAATTTGATGCTGTATCAATCAGTGGTGCAGGAAAAATAAATGGTGATTTAGAATGTATTCGTTTTTCAGGGTCTGGTTCAGCAAAGGTACACGGCAATGTAATATGTGATAAGTTTGGATGTTCAGGTGCGGGGAAAGTAACAGGAGATGTAGAAGCAAAAGAAGTAAAGGTAAGTGGTGCATGTAAAATCGGAGGAGATATGAGAGGTGGCTTACTTGTAAGTTCTGGTGCAACAACTATTGAAGGTGATATTAAATGTGAGAAGGTTACAGCATCAGGGGTATTAACTACAGGTAAAAATATAGAAGCTGAAGAAGTGAACATTGAAGGGGCCATTAAGAATTATGGAACAATTAATGCAGAAAAAATCCGTATTGAATGCCGTACAGGAAATGGAAGCTGTACCTTTAATGAAATGGGAGCAAGTAAAATATCTATTAATGGTTATAATGAAAGTTCTAGGCCTTATTTATTCAAACTATTTGGGATGTTTACTGGTGGAACAAGTGTAATTACTGGGAATGTAGTTGAAGGCGATGACATCTACATGGAGAATGCTGACGTAAAGATGGTACGAGGTGATCGTGTAGTGATTGGGCCTGGTTGTAGAGTGCAGCAAGTGGAATATAGAGAAACTATTGAAATCAGCGATAAAGCAGAAGTAATAGATGTGGTTAAAAATTAAGGAGGAAATAATATGGCTTCAGGTGATGTACGTATTATGGGTGATGGAAAGTGCATAGAAGGACAATATAATAAGATTCGCATATTAGGAAGTGGAGAATTAGAGGGGAATATTACATGCCAGAAATTTAGTAGTGCAGGCGCTGCATCAGCACAAGGGAATATTTACTTTCAAGAGATGAAAACAGCAGGTGCTTTTGAAATTACAGGTAATTTGGAAGGGAAAACGATGAAGCTTATGGGAGCTGCTGAAATAAGAGGAAGTATTAAGGCAGACCACTGCAAAGTATATGGTATGTTACATTTAGAAGAAGATCTTGAGGCAGAATACTTCTTATTACGAGGTGGATTAGAAGGTGCTGGACGTATTAATAGTGAGAAAGTAACGATTCAATTATTAGGACCATGTCAGGTAGAAGAAATAGGTGCAAGCACAATTGAAATTGGAAAAAAAGTAGTAGCGAGCGATGAAGTAGGATTCAAAAAATGGTTTAATTTTGCTGTTAAGATGGACTTTGATGGTAAAAAAGGTAAGTTAATTGCCCAAGTTATTGAAGGTGACCGAATTCGTATTGATACAGCAGAAGTAGGTGTTATAAGAGGTGAACATGTAGAAATCGGTCCAGATTGCATCATTGATAAAGTAGAGTATACTACTTTTATTTCAGTTGACCCATGTTCAAAAGTAGGAGAAATTGTACAAATTACAGCGTGAGAAAAGGGTGATCAAAAATGGAAGACGAACTTATTTCAAAAAAGGATTTATTAATTGAAACAGGTATTTCCTATGGGCAGCTTTATAGATGGAAAAGAAAAAATATTATCCCAGAAGAATGGTTTATTAAAAAATCCGTTTCTACAGGTCAAGAAACATTCTTTCCTAGAAAGAAAATCTTAGATCGTATAGAAATGATAGTGAATATGAAGGATGAAGCTTCTTTAGATGATTTAGCTAAAATGTTTAGTGCAGATATAGAAGAAAGTAATATAGACTTAGAACGTTTGATTAAGAAGCATGTTTTAACAGAACAGGCTATACAAATGTACAAAGATATTATGATGGCAAAAGAAATTGTTGAAATGGATCAAGTTGTAAGTATTAAAATCTTAAAAGATAAGTTGGCTGGTGGTGAGTTAACCTTGCCAGAATGTCAGACATTGATGCGATTTATTAAAGAACATTATGATCAGTTAACAGGTGAAAGCGCTAGAATATATGTATTCCGTGCGATGGGAGTACCTTTTATAATGGGTGCTAAATCAGAAAAAGACGTAGTATTAAGTGATGAATATAAGATTATTACTATGATTAGTTTATATGAAGAAGCAAGTACGATTAAATTTGAGCTTATGTAAAAGTGGAAATAACTTTGTAAACTTAAAATGAAAGCGTATACTAAAAATAAAATGAGGGTGAGAAAGATGTTATTAAAATCAAGCAGACGAAAGCAATATGCAATAAAATCACCCAATGGTATCGAACAGATGGAAAAGAGGAAAATCGGGGGAATTTGGCAGTATCTTTATATTAGAGGAGAAAATAAAAAGAACCCAGTTATCCTTTTTTTACATGGTGGACCGGGAAGTTCGATGATGCCCTTTATACCTGATTTTCAATTTGGTTGGGAGAAGGACTTTACAGTTGTGCAGTGGGATCAAAGAAATACTGGTAAGACACTTAAAGCCAATAATCCTGAAGAAGTAGCAAATACAGCTACAATAACACAGATGTTAGCTGATACATTAGAAGTAGTCAGATACTTAACTCAGAAACTAGGAAAAGAAAAGGTTATTATTTTAGGTCACTCTTGGGGAAGTGTACTTGGTACCCTATTTGTAAAGAAATATCCTCAATATGTAAGTGGATATATTGGCGTAGGGCAGGTTGTAAGTTTTAGAAAAAATGAACAAGTGGGATTTAATAAAGTGATGGCATGTGCTAAAGCACAAGGTGCAACAAAGTATATTGAAAAATTAAAGTCGTTAGAACCTTATCCAGCACTTCAATATACGCAAGAAGAACTAAAAAGACTAATGCAAGTACGTCAGATCCAACAAAAATATAATCTAGCTATGGGGCCGGATTTAAAGTTAGTGAGTACAGTATTTTTAAGTCCTTATATGAGCATTAAAGAAGGAATGAGTTTTACAAGTGATATAGGGAAGAACTACAGAAAGTTGTGGCCATTCTTATATGATGAATATGACTTAGAAAAATATAGTACAGAATATAAAGTGCCTGTTATTTATATAATGGGAGAAGAAGACTGGCAAACACCTTATCCATTAGCGAAGGCATATTTTGAAAAGATTGAAGCACCTTACAAAAAATTTAGGAGTATTCCGGCAGCTGGGCATGCAACAATGATAGACCAGCCAGAATTATTTACAAAAGCGATTTTAGAGTTAAAGGAAGCTATCTCACTATAAAGAGATAGCTTTTAGTCTGTTGAAGAATGATATAACAAATTTAAGATATAATATAAACACAACAAGCCCACCTAAGTAATCTCTCCCTCTTAAAAATGAGATCTACTTAAGTGAGTTTGTTGTTTTGTGGCAAAGTAGCTTGTGAAGTTTGCAGCAAAGAATATTCACAGATAGGTATAGGAAGTTATAACAATCAGATTATACTATGAACGGATCTTGTCCCTATAGCATTGCCATGTGTCTTAGAAAATAGGAATAGGGTAATAGACATATTGGCTAAGAATAATGGTAGTGCCTATAGTACAGAAGAAGTGTCAAGGTTTGTCCCATCAGTTATAGATGCCTATATATTGAGCTGAACATAATAATATGCTACAAAACTTAAGATAAGCAGTACTATCCCTAATCTATAGGCTTGCCACAGACTACTATAGATTAAGTTTTACTAGGGAAAAAGCTTAACAATAGGTAAGAGGGAGGAATCCTAAAGCTTATCCATTTCCTTAGCAGTAAAAGGAAAACTACAAGTAGGTGGCCACCAAAGTACTTGAGATTTAACCTTTACATCCTATATATACAAATCAGAAGGTAAAATCCGTCGTAAAAAGTGAAGAAGGATTAAAGATTGTTAAAAGTATACAAGAGAAAAGGCTGATATTTGTAGTTATTTTAAATACTTAAATAATAAATCGGAAAAAGATTGAAAGTATAAATAAAATATGATATGTTAAAAATAGACATTGTGCACGCGCACAAAATAGAAGGAGAAATGAGTAAATGGCAGTAACAGTAAAACAGATAGCAGAGATGGCAGGGGTGTCTAGAGGAACGGTAGACCGTGTCATTAATAATCGCGGCGGTGTAAAAAAGGAGGTGGAAGACAGAATACGAAAAATCGTAGAGCAACTGGATTATAAACCTAACTTAGTGGCAAAAGGCTTAGCTAAAAAGAGTACGAATAAGAAGATTGGTGTGATTTTAAATGCTCATGATAACCCTTTTTACAAAGATGTTATTTTAGGTGTAGAAGCGAAAGATAAAGAAATTGTAGACTTTGGATTTGAGACTTTACTAAGAACAACTCATTGTTACGATATTGAAGAACAGTTAAAAAGGATAGATGAACTTGTTGCAGAAGATATAGCAGGACTTATTTTATCACCGATAAATAGTGAGCGTATTGCTAACAGGTTGAATGAACTGAATATACCGATTGTCACAGTCAATACGGATATACCAGATGTTACAAAATTATGCTATGTAGGTAGTGATTACTTACAAGCTGGATATGTAGCTGCTAATATCTTCGGTATTACAGGGAGAAGGCATAAAATAGGTATTATAACAGGTAATAAATTAATACTAGGGCATAACATGAGGATTGAAGGTTTTAAGCAAGCTATACAACAAGAACAGTATCCTATTGAAATCATAGGTGTCTATGAAAATGATGACACAGATATTAAGTCTTACCTTGCAACAAAACAAATGTTAGAAGAACATCCAGAACTTACAGGAATATTTTTTGCAGCTGGTGGTATAGAAGGTGGACTAAAAGCAGTAGAAGACTTAGGGCTATTAAAGAAAGTGATGCTTATAACAGTGGATACGATTGAAAGTGTTAAAAAGAATCTTTTAGAAGGAAATATTGCAGCAACTATATGTCAAGAACCTTATGTACAAGGATATGAGGCTACAAAAATCATGTTTGATTTTTTGATGACAGGGCAGTCGCCAGATACTATAGCATACTTAACAAAAACCCAGATCAAATTTAAATATAATATTTAACAGCTTAAATATTATATTTAAGTTTGAGAAACTTATTTTTTTATATTAAACTGTGCACGTGCACAAAGTAGAGAGGATGAGATCCATGAAAGTAAAGCAAGTGAGTGAACCAAGTTTTAAAAAGTATGGAAGAATCATTACAAGCGTACAAGAAGTTTCGTCATTACTAGAAGTGATGAATGAAGTAGATGTGCCAGATGGTGTTATCTATGAACCTTCTGTGAATGCATTAGAAGCGTTACCTATTGCACAAGAAATTCAAAGTAAATTATTTGGTGAGTTACCAATCCAAATAGGTTACTGCAATGGGCACAATCATTTGCTTAATGCTCTAGAGTATCATAGAAATTCTGAAATCAATGTTGCTGTAACGGATATGGTTTTACTACTTGGAAGTCAGCAAGATATCAGTGAAGATTATACCTATGATACAAGTCTTGTGGAAGCTTTCTATGTTCCAGCGGGTACAGTTGTAGAAATGTATGGAACAACATTACATTATGCACCTTGTAGTGTGGATGAATTAGGCTTTAAATGCATTGTTATATTACCTAAACATACTAACTTAGCACTTGATGATTGTGAAAGAGAAGTAGGGGAAGACCGTTTGTTAGCTGCAAAAAACAAATGGCTCATCGCTCATAAAGATGCAGGAATCAAATGGGCTTTTGTTGGATTATTAGGCAAAAATATAGAGGTTAAATAAGAGGAGGAATAAAAATGAGTAATATGCCAGTTTTAAAATTAGGAATTGTAGCAGTAAGTAGAGATTGTTTCCCAATGAGTTTATCAGTAACAAGAAGAGAGGCAGTAGTAAAAGCATATACAGAAAAATACGGTGAGATTTTTGAATGCCCAACTTGTATTGAAAATGAAGTACATATGTTACAAGCATTAAAAGAAGTTCAAGATGCAGGATGTAATGCGTTAGTTGTATATTTAGGTAACTTTGGGCCAGAAACACCAGAAACATTACTTGCTCAAAAATTCGATGGTCCAGTCATGTTTGTAGCAGCAGCAGAAGAGACAGGTAGCAACTTGGTTCAAGGTAGAGGGGATGCATACTGTGGTATGCTTAATGCAAGTTACAATTTAAAATTACGTAACATTAAAGCTTATATCCCTGAGTATCCAGTAGGTACAGCCACTCAGTGTGCAGATATGATTCATGAGTTTGCACCTATGGCACGTGCAATCATTGGTTTACAAGGATTAAAAATCATTAGCTTTGGTCCAAGACCACAAGATTTCTTAGCATGTAATGCACCAATTAAGCAACTTTACAATTTAGGTGTAGAAATCGAAGAGAACTCAGAGCTTGATTTATTTGAAGCCTTCAACAAACATAAAGATGACTCTCGTATTCCAGAAATTGTAAAAAGTATGGAAGAAGAGCTAGGTAAAGGGAACATGAAACCAGAAATCCTTCCTAAACTTGCTCAATATGAAATTACTTTATTAGACTGGGTTGAAGCACATAAAGGATCAAGAGAGTATGTAGCTATTGCAGGTAAATGTTGGCCAGCATTCCAAACACAATTTGGCTTCGTACCATGCTATGTAAATAGCCGTTTAACAGCAATGGGTATTCCTGTATCTTGTGAAGTTGATATTTACGGGGCACTTAGTGAATTTATTGGAACTGTTGTAAGTGAAGACACTGTAACTTTACTAGATATTAATAACACAGTACCACAAGACTTATATGAAGAAGATATTAAAGGCAAGCATGAGTATACATTAAGAGATACATTTATGGGCTTCCACTGTGGGAATACAGCAGCAAGTAAACTTTCATTCTGTTCAATGAAATATCAAATGATTATGGCAAGATCTCTTCCAGAAGAAGTAACACAAGGAACTTTAGAAGGGGATATCGTACCAGGCGATATTACATTCTTTAGATTACAAAGTACTGCAGATGCGAAACTTAGAGCTTATATTGCACAAGGTGAAGTGCTTCCAGTTGCAACACGTTCATTTGGAGCAATTGGTATCTTTGCAATTCCAGAAATGGCAAGATTCTACCGCCATGTACTTATTGAAGGGAACTACCCACATCATGGTGCAGTAGCATTCGGTCACTTTGGCAAAACACTTTATGAAGTATTCAAATACATTGGTGTTGAAACAGAAGAAATTGGCTTTAATCAGCCAAAAGGTATGCGTTATAAAACAGAAAATCCATTCATGGGATAATAAGGAGGTAGCGTATGCTCTATATCGGTATTGATTTAGGAACGTCAGCAGTAAAATTACTGCTGACAGATGAAAAAGGAACCATTAAAAATGTAGTCTCTAAAGAATATCCTATTTACTTTCCAAACTCAGGGTGGTCAGAACAAAAGCCAGAAGAGTGGTGGGAACAAGTTGTAGTAGGGATCAAAGAACTTATTACGAATGTAGACAAAGATGAGATAGACGGCATCAGCTTTGGTGGGCAGATGCATGGACTTGTAATCTTAGATGAATCGGATGAAGTAATCCGTCCAGCACTTTTATGGAATGATGGGCGTACTTGGGAAGAATGTAACTACTTAAATGAAGTAATTGGTCAAGAAAACTTATCTAAGTATACAGCAAATATTGCATTTACAGGGTTTACTGCTCCAAAGATTTTATGGGTGAAAAATAAAGAACCTGAGAATTTTAATCGTATTAACAAAATTATGCTTCCTAAAGATTACATTGCGTACAAACTTACAGGTGTACATTGTACGGATGTTTCAGATGCATCAGGTATGTTACTACTAGATGTAGAAAATAAATGTTGGTCTAAAGAAATGATAGAGATTTGTGGTATTAAAGAAGATCAACTTGCAACACTTTTTGAAAGTTATGAAGTAGTAGGTACTTTAAAAGAAGAGATTGCAACAGAGCTTGGCTTAAATAGTCATGTTAAAGTGATAGCTGGAGCTGGTGATAATGCAGCAGCAGCTGTTGGAACAGGGACGGTAGGAAATGGTATGTGTAACATTTCACTTGGCACATCAGGTACTATTTTTATATCAAGTGGCCAGTTTGGTGTAGATCCACATAACGCACTTCATGCTTTTGCTCATGCAGATGGTCACTATCACTTAATGGGGTGCATGCTTAGTGCAGCTTCATGTAATAAATGGTGGATGGATGATATTGTAAAAGATAAAGATTATATAGGTGAGCAACAAAAAATAAATAAGTTGGGTGAGAATAAAGTATTCTTCCTTCCTTATCTTATGGGAGAACGTTCACCACATAATGATCCAGATGCTAGAGGTACATTTATTGGTATGACTATGGATACGACACGTGAGGAAATGACACAAGCCGTATTAGAAGGCGTTGCCTTTGCACTTCGTGATTCTTTTGAAGTAGCAAAAAGTTTAGGGATTCAAATTGAACGTACAAAAATCTGTGGTGGTGGTGCAAAAAGCTCATTATGGAGACAGATTATAGCCAATGTTCTTAATGTAAAAGTGGATCAGATTGAAAGCGAAGAAGGCCCAGCATTAGGTGGTGCTATGCTTGCAATGGTAGGTTGTGGTGTATACAAAAATGTAGAAGAAGCAGCTGAGCAGATTGTAAAAATTATTAATACAGTAGAACCTGATGAAGCATTAGTCGCAAAATATGATGCACAGTATAAGAAGTTTGCAAAGATTTATCCTACTGTAAAAACATTATTTAAAGAAATTGTATAGGGGATGAGCGCATGAAATTCTTTATTGATACAGCTAAAGTAGAAGATATCAAAAAAGCTGAAAGCTTAGGTGTTATTTGTGGTGTAACAACAAATCCTTCTCTTATTGCAAAAGAGGGAAGAGATTTCTTTGAAGTCATTAAAGAAATTACAACAATAGTTGATGGACCTATTAGTGGAGAAGTAAAAGCAACAAGTGAAACTGCAGAAGAGATGATCAATGAAGGGCGTGAAATTGCTAAGATTCACCCTAATATGGTGGTGAAAATTCCAATGACTTTAGAAGGGTTAAAAGCAACAAAAGTCCTTTCTAAAGAAGGAATTAAGACAAATGTTACATTGATCTTTTCAGCTAATCAAGCACTACTTGCTGCACGTGCAGGTGCAACATATGTGAGCCCATTCTTAGGTCGTTTAGACGATATTTCAGAATCAGGGATTGATATAATTCGTAATATCGTAACCATTTTTGATAATTATAAATTAGAGACAGAGATTATTGCAGCGAGTGTGCGTAACCCAATACATGTCACACAATGCGCACTTGCAGGGGCACATATTGCTACAGTACCTTATGGTGTTATTGAGCAAATGACCAAGCATCCTTTAACTACCGAAGGCATTATCAAATTCCAAAAGGATTATAAAGAAGTATTTGGAGAATAATAAAAGAGGAAGTGATGATCACTTCCTCTTTTATTTATGTATTTTGTTCTAGTGGTAGGAAACCACGTCCATTACCTATTACTTGAGCTACATCAGATACAGTAACAAAAGCATGTGGGTCATGGCTTGAAACGATATTTTTAACTTTAGCAACTTCACGTAAGTTAACGTTTGCATAAAGAATATATTTGTTTTGATGGGTATAACCACCAATGGCTGGTACAATAGTTACACCACGATGCATTTTATCCATAATATCTTGTGCAATTTCTTGACCGACATCTGGTGAGGTAATAATAGAGACTGTACGCCTACGATTAAGGCCATCTACAACATAATTTGTTGTTTGGCTGCTGATAAACATACTTGCTGCAGTTAAAATGGCAATATCTAGGCCAAATGTGAAAATGGCAGTAAGCATAATCAACATATTAATAGCAAGAATCACATTTCCCATACTAATAGAGAAAAATTTATTAACAATTTTAGCGATAATATCTGTTCCACCTACAGAAGCTTCATTGCGGAAAATAATACCCATACCTACGCCATTTAGAAGACCAGCAACTAGAATGATAGTAAGTGGGCTATTGGTAGGAATAACAATCCCGGAGGTTACTTCTAACCATAAGGAAAGGCTTATCATACCAAGTAAACTAAAATAAATAAATTGCTTTTTTAAAAAGATAAAAGCCAGTATAAAGAGCGGAATATTAAATATAACATTCATGATACTTAAATTCCAGCCAAAAAGAAAATGCAAGAAGAGAGAAATTCCGCTAATCCCTCCACTTAACATGTGATTAGGAACAAGTATGCCATTGATTGCAATAGACATAAGTAGTGTTCCAAATAAAATAGATAGTACACTTTTAATCTTACTATTCATCACCTAAGTCTCCATAAATCGGTTCTATAATATGTAGTAGTTGACAAAATATTATCAACGTGTCAATTATACATTTTTGCACTTTAAAAAGCAATAAAAGAGAGACATAAATATCAGATAAAATATGGTATATAAAAAAATACTATAAATTATATTAATTTACACTTAACGATAAGCTTAGGACATGATATGATAAAATAGATAATATAATCGTAGATTTAATGAGAGAAAGGAAACGAATATGTCAAAGACAATTATTACACAATTTTTAAGTCAACACGGCATGTACTATGGCGATCTTAATTTTGAAACAGAATGCCAAAAGTTTATTGCTGAAATGGAAAAAGGTTTATCTCAAGAAGGTAGTAGCCTTGATATGATTCCAACATACCTTTCTGTAAAGAATAACATTGATACAAATGTACCAGCGGTTGTTATTGATGCAGGAGGAACAAACTTTAGAGTAGGGCTAGTAAGCTTTGATGATAATATGCAACCAAGCATTAGCGACTTTTCAAAAACAAGAATGCCTGGCATTGAACGTGAACTTAGTAAACAAGAATTCTTTGGCACGTTAGTTGATTATACAAAAGACGTAGCAGCAAAATCTACAGAAATCGGATTCTGCTTCTCTTATCCAACTCAAATTAATAAAGATAAAGATGGTCTTCTTTTAAGATGGTCTAAAGAAGTTAAAGCACCAGAAGTAGTAGGTGAAATGATTGGTGCAAACTTAGTAGAAGGTCTTAAAGAAGTTGATGGTAAAGATCGTAATGTAGCAATTTTAAATGATACAGTAGCAACTTTACTTGGTGGTAAAGGGATTACAAGTGAACGTAACTTTGATGGTTATATTGGATTTATCTTTGGGACAGGCACAAACCTTTGCTATATCGAAGACTCAAGTAAAATTACTAAAATTACAGATGCTCAAGATGATACAATGATTATTAATACAGAGTCAGGCGCATACAACAAGTTACCACGTGGTGCAATGGACAAAGTGTTAGATGAATCTTCTAACAATCCTGGAGATTATCAATTAGAAAAAATGATCAGTGGTAGATACTTAGGACCATTAGTACAAGAAGTTTTAAAAGGTGCAGCTAAAGAAGGCATTTTCTCTACAGGTTGCAACGAAAAAGTTATGGCTTTAGAAAACTTAGAGCTTATCGATGTAAGCTTATTTGTAGCACATCCTCATAACAGTGAAAATGTACTTGTACAATGTATTGAAGAAGCAACAGATTGTACACTTATGTATGAACTTATTGATGCAATGATTGAACGTGCAGCTAAAATCTCTGCAATTAAACTTTCAGCATGTATCTTAAAAACAGGTGCAGGTCGTGACCAAGCAAGACCAGTTGCTATTGTAGGTGAAGGTACAACATTCTACAAACTTAAAGACTATAGACAAAAATTAGATTTCTATATGAGATCTCATTTAACTAAAGAACATGGTCATTACTATGAATTCATTCAAGGGGAAGACCTTAACTTAATCGGTACAGCGATTGCTGCACTTGCACACTAAACTTTATTAAAAGACATAAAAGGAGACATACAATGAAACCATTAGTATTTAATCCTGTATACGTAGAACGTATTTGGGGCGGACGTGATTTAGAAAACTACAGAAATGATATGCCAGAAGGCGTAATTGGCGAAAGCTGGGATGTATCTGCACATACAGCAGGTATGAGTGTTGTAAAACAAGGTGAATATGCTGGTAAAACTTTATTAGAGCTTGTAGAAGCATTAGGTGCTGAATTAGTAGGTACAAAATGTGCAGGTAAAGAGTTTCCTCTTCTTGTAAAGCTTATCAATTCATGTGATAGCCTTTCAGTTCAAGTTCACCCAGGTGATGAATATGCAAGACGTGTAGAAAATCAATTTGGTAAAACAGAATGTTGGTATGTAATGGATGCTAAAGAAGGTGCAGAGCTTGTTATTGGTACAACAACAACTGATAAAGATGCATTCAAGGCAGCAGCATTAGAAGGAACACTTGATAGATTCCTTAACTCTATCCCAGTTAAAAAGGGTGATTTCTTCTACATTCCAAGTGGATTAATCCATGCTATTGGACCTGGTGTAATCATTGCAGAAATCCAACAAAGTAGTGATATTACATACCGTGTATATGACTACAACCGCGGACGTGAAATGCACTTAGATAAAGCGATGGAAGTAACTGATTTTACACTTCTTCCAGAAGGTGCGATCAACGAGACATTACTTTGCGAAGGTGAGTTTTTCACAGTAGAAAAACATGTTGTAGAAGATAGCTTAAAAGACACAAGTAATGAAGAAAAATTCTTCATTTATACATGTGTAGAAGGTGAAGGTACTTTAGTAGCAGATGATTTTGAAGCAGAAATCAAACTTGGCGATAGCTTCTTAATTCCAGCTACAACAGGTACTTATGAAATCAAAGGAAGCTTAACTGTTCTTAAAAGCTTTGTAGCTTAATTTTTATAGCTTGATTAACGAAATAATAGATAAAATAGAAAGGTCCTATATATTTATATAGGGCCTTAAAGACATCAGGAGGAAAGCAATGAAAAAAATTGAGATTCCAGTAGGCATTTCTGCTAGACATATTCATCTTTGTAAAGAAGACTTAGAGGTTTTATTTGGAGAAGGGGCTGAGCTTCATCCAATTAAAACTTTAATGGGTGGACAATATGCAGCAGATGAACGTGTAACAGTTGTAGGATCAAATGGACGTCAGCTAGAAAATGTACGTATTCTAGGACCACTTAGAAGTGAAACACAAATAGAAGTATCAAAAACAGATGCAATGTTCTTAAAAGTGCAAGCACCTCTTAGAGATTCAGGTGATATTGCTGCGACACCAGGAGTAACACTTATCGGTCCCAAAGGGCAAGTAACATTAGATAAAGGTTGTATTGTGGCAAAACGTCACGTACATATGTCAAATGAAGATGCTAAAGCGTTTGGACTTTGTGATAAACAACTTATTTCACTTGACTTTGATGGTGAAAGAAAAGGAACTTTACATGACGTATTAGTACGCGTACATGAAAGTTTTACATTAGAATTACACATTGATACTGATGAAGCGAATGCTCTTGATGTAAAACCAAATCAAGTTGTTGCTTATCAAGCGTAAGCAATATAGTAAGTAAATGAAAAGGAACTGATGCATGGATAAATGTATCAGTTCCTTTTTTGTTATTGGCCGTTCAATATTGCATGAAGACCTTAGGGAAATTATAAATAAAAAATGCCCTATTAAAGGGCATTGAAAATGCTTAATAAAGTTGTGTAATGAAATAGCCACATTCTTCAAATGTATTTTTGATGAGGTGAATATGTTCTGGGCCATTTGTTTCAACTGTAACTTCAAGAAGTACATTTTTAAAACGATTACGTGCTTTAAATTGGTTATGGTCAAGATTAACCACATTGGCGTTAATACTACTTAAGATTTTAGATACTTCAAGAAGTTCGCCTGGTGTATTAGGAAGCTCGATGGTGAAGCAGAAGAGACGTCCACGAGATACGAGTCCGCTTCTAATCAGTGCAGAAAGTGTTAACATATCAATATTACCACCACTGATGATAGCAGCTACTTTTTTGCCTTTGAAGTTAAGCTTCTTAAGTGCAGCAAGAGAAGCAGCACCAGAAGTTTCTGCAAGGAGTTTATGTTTTTCTGTTAAGATAAGTAAACTATCTACAATCGTACTATCTTTAACAGTAATAATATCATCTACATAGTCTCTTATGTAAGAGAAAGTAAGTGAACCTGGTGTTTTTACGGCAATACCTTCAGCAATTGTATCCACTTTATCAAGAGAAGTAAGTGTGCCAGATTTGAAGCTACGGTACATAGCATTGGCACCTTCAGCTTGAACACCAATCACTTTAATATTTGGATTAATAGATTTTGCATAAAGAGCAACCCCGCTAATAAGGCCACCACCACCGATTGGGCAAAGAATAACATCTAAGTTTGGAATGTCTTCTAAAATTTCAAGACCTACTGTACCTTGGCCATAGATTACATCTGGGTCATTGAAAGGGTGAAGGAACGTTGCACCATTTTCTTTTTCAATACGAGAAGCTTCCTGGAAAGCATCATCATAACAACTACCATGAAGTACTACATTACCACCAAAATCTTTAGTAGACTGAACTTTTAGATAAGGTGTTGTTTCTGGCATAACGATTGTTGAGTTTACATGGCTTAAAGTAGCTGCATAAGCTACACCTTGAGCATGGTTACCAGCAGATGAACATACAACGCCTTTTTCTTTTTCTTCTTCAGAAAGGCTTCTAATTTTATTCAGAGCACCACGAATTTTATAAGCACCAGTTACTTGGAGATTTTCACATTTTAAATAGACTTCATTGCCGCTTAAATTAGAGAAGACAGGACTATGTAAAAGAGGAGTTTTGATAACAACATCTTTTATATTTTCGCGTGCATCTTGAACTAATTTTGCATACATAAGGAACACCTCGTTTCGAATAAAAGTTATGGCTTATATTATAAGGCAAACTGTTAAAATATACAATTAAAATAATTTACTTCCAACTTCTATGCTTTACAAACGTATGTACATATTGATTAGAATTTTAGAGTTTAATTATTAAAAAAACTTAAGAATTATATTGTGTGTAAATTAATATTTAAATGTTAGTATAATAATTGGAATATTAATAGATAATTTATAAAAAAGATGCTTATAGGCTTAAAAATAGATCGGTAATAAATTTAGAGATCATAAGGAGGGTATAATGAAAAGAAGGGAAAGGTTTTTTAATTAGGGGTAGGGTTGTATGAATAAAATATATGAATAATAATTCATACTATTTTAATATGAATATGATAAATTTTTCATAGTTGAAATATTATACATATCAATAAAAAAGTGTTTGACAATTCTTATATTAAAAACTATATTATGATATTATACGCAATATAATATTGTAGGAGACAGGGAGGCAATTATGAAAAGTAAGAAGAAGTTAACTGCTATTATAGTAGTTGTAGTTATTGGGGTCTTTTTAGTAGCAGGTATGCTAAAGGGGGGGAATCAAGCTGTAGCTTTGGCTGGTGATCCTAAAGGGACATTTGTTAATGTAGACCGTGCAATGACACGTGATATTCAAACTAAAATTTCATCTACAGGAACTGTAAAAGCAGAAAAAAGTGAGGTTGTATTTGCTGAAGCGAGTACAAAAGTAGAAACAATAAAAGTAGAAGTAGGAGACTATGTAAAGCAAGGCGATGTGCTCTTAACTTATGATATAGAAACAAAAGAAAACTTGCAAAGAGATTTAGAAAAGTTAGAACTTCAGATGGAGACAGCTCGTATTGCTCTTGGTCAACTTCAAGGTGGAAGTAAGCAAGCTATTATGCAAAGTCAAACAGAACTTGCAACGATAGACAAAAATCTTACAGATTTAGAAGAAAGTATTCGTCAACTAGAAACTTCTCTTACACTTGCAAAGAAAGATGTAGAACAAGCGGAAAAAAATCATAATGTAACAAAAACTTTATTTGATGAAGGTTTAGCTGCACAAAAAGAGTTAGATGATGCGGAAAAAGTTTTATTAAATGCTAAAGAACAAGTAACATCTATTGAAAGTAAAATAGCATCTTCAGAAAAAAATATTGAAACAGCTAATATGCAAAAAGCTAATGCACAATATAACTTAGATTTACTTGAAAATAAAGTACATGATGAAACAAAAGCACAAAATATTTTAATGAAACAAAATGAAATTGCTTCTTTAGAACTTCAAAAAGAAAGCTTATTAGATCAAATCTCAAAAGTGAAAGAACAAGTTGTAGCACCAATGGAAGGTGTTGTCTCAAAAGTAACAGCACAAGAAGGTGGCTTTGTAGCACCAGGAGCAGAACTTGTAACAATTATTAATCCAGATAAACTTATTGTAAAAGCTGAGATTTCTCCATATTATGCAGCCCAATTAGAAACTGGTCTTCAAGTGAATGTGAAGTATAATGGTTCTACAACAGTAGAAACACAAGGAACTGTTTCTATGGTATCTCCAGTAGCTGTCCAAAAGGCTGTTCAAGATAAAAGTGCAGTAAGTACAGCTATTCCTATTGAAGTTACTTTAGAGAATGCTAATGGGCTAAAAGAAGGTCTTACAGTGGACTTAAAGATTATTACATCAGATGTAAAAGGTGTTGTAGCAGTACCATTACTTGCCACAATGACAGATAAAGAAGATGAAAACTATTTATTTGTAGTAGGTGCTGATAATATGCTATCAAAACGTATTGTTAAACAAGGGGCAGCAGATAATCAATATGTACAAGTAAGTGATGTAAATGCAGGTGATCTCATTGTAACTAACCCTACAGAAGCACTTACAGATGGAATGAGCGTAAGTTATCTACCTCTTGAAGAAGTAGGTGAGTAAGTATGATCCAGATTGATAAAATGAATAAAGTCTACAAAAATGGTAACTTAGAATTACAAGCCCTATTTGATGTAGATTTTAAAGTTGAGGCAGGAGAATTTGTCTCTATTATGGGACCTTCAGGTTCAGGGAAAACTACATTTCTTTCTATATTAGGGTGCTTAGATCAAGCGACAGAAGGTGGCTACATATTAGATGGTGTTAATGTATCAGAATTAAAGGATAAAGATTTCTCTAAAATTCGTAATGAGAAAATTGGATTTGTCTTTCAGGCATTTAATTTATTACCTAAACTTACTATTTTGGAAAATGTAGAAGTACCTCTTATGTATGCAGGAATTAAGCCAAAGGAAAGACGTGAAAGAGCTTATAAAGCATTAGAACGTGTAGGCTTAGGTGATCGTGTAAAACATAAGCCTAATGAGATTTCTGGTGGACAAAAGCAAAGAGTTGCGATTGCACGTGCACTGGTTAATAGCCCTTCTATTATTTTTGCAGATGAACCAACAGGGAATCTAGATAGTAAATCTAGTGAGGAAATTATGCGTATTTTCCAGGAGTTAAATGATGAGGGTGCGACCATTGTTATGGTTACTCATGAACCTGAGATAGCAGCTTATACAAAACGTAAAGTGGTGTTTAAAGATGGGAAGCTGACTCAAGATGAACAACTTCAACAACAAAGACTTGATGTGGGAGGATTAAAATGAATCTCATAGAATGTATTAAAAGTGCGATTAATCAGCTTCTAGGCAATAAAATGCGTACGTTCCTCACTATGCTTGGCATGTTTATCGGGATAGGTTCGGTTATTATGGTTCTAGGTGTGGGTGCTGGTGTCAAAGATATGATGATGAGTACCTTTAAAGATGTTGGTAAAGGTTCTGTTATGATTCAAGTGAATAACTGGTCACCAGAATATATGATTAATCAAGATGACCTAGAAGCTATAGGAGAAATGAAAGAAGTTAAAGAGGCCATACTCTATACAGAGAATTGGTCAGATGTAATTAAAGATTATAAAGATGAAGATAAGTGGGTTATGTTTGCAGGTGTACCTTATAATATGGATGTTGTACAAAAACTTACTATTGTTGGTGGGCGTATGTTTACTGAGAAAGAGGAAACTGCAAAAACAAATGTATGTGTTGTATCAGAAACCTACGCAAAGGCAGTTATGGGATCGAACAATGCTAAGGATGCTATTGGTGAAACTATAGAACTAAACATAGCGGGTGAAAAGCATAGCTTTGAAATTATCGGTCTTACAGAGCAGATGACTTTCCCAGGCATGCCAGAAGATATGATGCCTATTATTATTTATTTACCTTTTGCAACGATGGATCAAATTACTAACTTTGGAGATTTACGTAGTTACTGTGCAGCATTTATGACTGAAGAAGGGTATGATCCAAATGAAGTAGCCTATCAAGTAGGAAGGTTTTTAGATAAACGCCATAATGTAAAAAATGGCTATACCACACAAAGTGCTACAAGTATGATTGGCCAATTAGATACGGTTATGAGTATTGTGACAGGATTCATTAGTTTTGTTGCTGCTATTTCCTTATTAGTAGGCGGAATTGGTATTATGAATATTATGTTGGTAACAGTTAAAGAACGTACAAGAGAGATTGGTATTCGTAAAGCTGTAGGAGCAAGTAATGGTGAAATTATGAGACAATTCTTAGTGGAAGCTATTATTTTAACCGTACTAGGTGGTATAATAGGAATGATACTAGGTTATGTAGGTGCAGCAGCTTTAGGAGGAGCTTTTGGCTTAAATGTTGTTCTAACACCAGGTATGATTACTTTTGCAGTGGGTACTTCTAGTGCCATAGGAATTATCTTTGGGGTATATCCTGCAAAACAAGCTTCAAGGTTAGACCCAGTAGAAGCTTTACGTTATGAATAGAAATAAAAAAGATTAAAATTAAACAAAAGGGGTGAAAAGATGGATACAAGAAAAATGCTAGCATGCTTGTTAGGTGCTACTTTGATGGTGCAAGCGGGTAGTTTGACTTATGCAAAAGACGTTGAAGAAGCAAAAGTACTTTCTTTAGATAATGCCATTAAACAAGCACAGTCCAAAAGCCTCCAACTTAAAATAACAGAAAAAAAGGGCGACTTGGATAAAGAAAATGCTGATATGGCTTATCTACAAGGTGGATACTATGCTTATGATGCACAAAACGTACAAGCTACATATACAAGAAAGCAGCAAGAAGTTATAAAAGATCAAATTACACTAAGTGTTACATCACTTTATGAAGATATCTTGTTAAGTGAAAGACAGTTAGAGATGTTAAATAGTAACATTGCGCTTCTAGAAAAACAGAACTTAAAAAATCAGATAGAAAAAGATAAAGGGCTTAAAAGTGACCTTTATATGCAACAACAAGATTTAGCCTATCAACAAACATTACAAAGTAAGACAGATCTAGAACAGCAACTAGATTTAAAGTACACTCAACTAGGCAATATGGTGGGTGTAACGATGAGTAGATATAAGTTAGAAGATCCAAATGTAATTTATGAACCTTATAAAGAGGTTGCTAGTTTAAACGCATTTGCAAGTAGTCAAGCAGAAAAACATATTGATCTTTGGAAAGCGACTGAAGACTTAAGAGTAGCTGAAGAAACACCAATAATGACTTATGACTATATTCAAGTAATAACAATGCGTACTAATCGTGAAATTGCAAGAGATTCAAAACAGTTAACAAAAGAGAATTTAGAAAAAGCTATTCGCGAAATTTATGTGAATATTAAACAACTAGAACAACAACATGAAATTTATGTTTCAGATTTAGTTCTTAAAGAGAAAGAATTAGCAGTAAACAAGATTTACCTTGAAAAAGGGATGATTTCACAATTACAATATGATCAAAGTGAGTTGGCTTATGAAGAAACACTTGTTAAGCTTGAACAATTAGAAAATCAACATAGTGTCCTTAAGTTTAAACTGAATCATCCACATCTTATCGCATAAGGAATCAAAGTGAATAAAGTGTATAGAAAGATAGCAATTGTATGGATTGCTATCTTTTTTCATAGAATCTATTAAAAATTAATATTGTGTTAAAATTTAT
Organism: Holtiella tumoricola; assembly: GCF_027857615.1. Classification (NCBI taxonomy): domain Bacteria; kingdom Bacillati; phylum Bacillota; class Clostridia; order Lachnospirales; family Cellulosilyticaceae; genus Holtiella; species Holtiella tumoricola. The sequence goes on along the minus strand of NZ_JAQIFT010000016.1, from coordinate 148,373 downwards.
TCGTCATAATAAGGCATTATAGATACAAAAGAAGAGGGGACTATATGATAAACTATTATCTTACAGAAGATATGAATCAACAAGAAATTTTAAAAAGATTAAAAAAGAATCTTAAAGATGATACAGTTCTTAAGATAGGTCAAAATAATAAAGGGGAAACATTTGTAGAAACAGATTGGTATGTATATCTCATAAAACTTAGAAATAATCGTTATACAGTACCCGTTATGTGGTCAAAATCTAAAAGACCATATTTAGTAGCAGGTATTTTTACTGTGGTATGCCTTCTGTTTTTTGTGGGAGGTTTAGTTACAGATATTAGTATAGTAGTCATATTGGTAGGTTTAGGACTGGTAAACGTTTTTAAGCGTAGGGAGATTAATAATATGAAACTAGCTATAGAAAAGGCATTAGGTTAAAAGTGATAAGAAAGGAGACATTGATATGAAGATAAAAAAGAATATATTAATCATACTGCTTATCATGGCATTGTGTGTACTGGTGATTATAGGGTGTGTTTATGGTATGAGGGAGTACTCTATAACTAAAGCAAATGATAAATATGAAGAACATATCAGTGAATCCAGCGAAGAAAGTATAGATAAAGAGCGACTATTTAAATTTGCAGAAAATATATTGGAAGAAACCTATAGGGGAAAAGTAGCCTTAATTGATTCTAGAATGACACTATTAGAAGCAGATGGTCATGATCGATATCTTGTAAAAGTTGAAAGTGTAGGGGTAAATAGCAAGGAAAAAATAGACCTATATCACTATTACATGATTTTGCAAAGAACAGCTCAAGATGAGCTTTATATGATGCCTTTTGGATTAGAAAGTTTAGTTGGAGAGGTAGAACAAATTAAAGAAGATGTATTGATTAGTATGCTAAAAGTAACAAATAGTTGGGAAATGAGTCAGTCAGAGGTACTAGATAAGTGGAATAAGAGTATGGAAAATACATATTATAATAATCTCAAACAGGCGACAGAAGAAATTAATAATATGTATTATCTACAAAGTCTCATTTGTTTTGTGAATGATTACATTTATAAAAATGGAGAAAATGCTTTTTTACCTATAGGTGGAGATAGTGTGGAACGTGAATTAATTGATTTTGCAGTAAGGGAAGTGAAAAATAGAGAAATGCAAGAAGAAAACATTGTAACTGTAGTTGGTAAATTAAGGGTATATGGGAAAGAATGGATTAAAGATTACAAAGTAGAAATGATGTATACCATTGAAATGGATGAGCAAGGAAACTTTAATATAGAGGAACAAAAAGGCTTTATACGATAAAAAAGCTAGCTTTTAGGCGTATTTTTAGGTAATATGAAAGAGAAAGGGTATCATTCTTGATGAAAGGAGTGTAAATATGCAACTAAAGAAACGAGTAGTTATTCCTGTACTTTGTGCAGTACTTGTAATAGGTTTAGGATTTAACTATGTTAAAAAACAAGAACCTAACGACATCTTAGTAGAAGAAGAAATTGCAGACTTACCTCAAAAACCAAGTGTATCACTAGATACTTATTTACCTGTTATTAAAGATACAATATGGACTTATGAAAGTAATGAAAAATATAGACCACTTTCAAGTTGGGTGGAGTTTATAAATAATGATGTTATGCAAATTAAATTTTTATATGGAGATAAAAGTATAACAAAAGTTTATGTTGAGGAAGAAGATGCAATTTATGAAGTGGCATCTGTAGAAGATGTAGCCATTAAAGAAAATTATACTACACTTAGACAATATAAAAACACAGTACTCAAACTGCCACTCACAGCTGGGAATAGTTGGGTGCTTTCAGATGGTGCAATACGTACGATTACTAAAGTGGATAAAAAGTATGACACACCATTAGGAGAGCAGAAAGGTATTGAGGTTACAACACTACATGATGATTACAAAATAACAGAGGTTTATGGGGAAAAAGTAGGACTTATATATGCTAAGTATGAAAATGATAATGGCGTTCAGGAATTTGAACTTAATCAAATAGAAAATAATAAAGCTCAAGAAGAAACGGTATCTCTTTATATAGCTAAAAAAGAAACGGGTGCACTAGAACTTATTAAGGAAAAAGTAGCTATAATGACCAATGAGGAACCTAAACATTTTTTAACGGATCTACTAAAAAAAGTAATGGACTCAGAGTACGTAACAACGCTATCAAATGGTGTCACTATTGAGAAAACCTTTAAAGATGATGAGAATTGCCTATATGTAGAATTAAGCGGAGAATTTGTAGATTTAAATTATAACGCAAGAGAACAAAAAGGAGTACTTGCAAGTTTAGTGCAAACACTTGGGCGTTACTATGATGCGGATTATGTTGTAATAAATATAGAAGGTGAAGCATATCCTGTTAAAGGAGGACAAGCGGACTCAAGAGGGCGTATCCGAGTAGTCAAATAGAGCCTTCGGATTTAAGGGTGATTAGGAGGCGAAGTATTGAAAAAGCATTATGGACTAAGATTAATAGGTATACTTATGATTCTAGTTTGTAGTTTAGCAGTACAAGTTAAAGCCAATGTGTTGAAAAATGTGGGGAATGTAAATACATATACAATACAGGTAGGAGATAAAGAAACTTTTCTTTCTAGAGATGGAAGTTTGGCAGCTTCTATTACAACATCAACAAATGTTACTTTACCAGGAACTTACTATGTAACACAGAAAGATAAAAGCGGAGAAATACAAATTACTTGTTTTACTATACCTGCACCAAAAGTCAATCAAGTATGGTATATTGAAAAAAATAGTCAATTAGAAGAAATTTTAAAATATGGCCTAGACACGTATCAAGAAGAAATGACTTTTAAATTTGAAAATGGAAAATATACTATTGATACTATGAAAAACTTATTTTCTAATCAATTAGATGCATTGGTAATGAAGTATCCTAAATTGTATTATAGCCAGTATAAGCTCACTGTTTATGGTGAGCGCAATCCGAAAGTTGTTTTAAAACTAGAATATGGTGTACAAGATAAAAGCAGGCTTACTAAGGATTCTGTTCAAGTAGATAAGATGATTAATAATACTATTTCAAGTCAGATTACATCTAAAATGACAGAAGTAGAACGTGAATGGAAGTTAGTTGATTACTTAGCAAGAAAAATTACATATGGAACCAATAAAGCAAAAACAGAACATATGATGAGTGGCGCGCTTATTGATACAGTAGCAGTATGTGACGGATATGCAAAAAGCTTAATGTATTTTTTAAATAGTGTAGGGATCCCTACTCAAATTGTTGAAGGAACGGCAGATGGTATACCACATGCTTGGAACTTGGTGAAACTTGGAGGCAACTATTATCATGTAGATCTTACATGGGGAGATCAAGATAGTAATCATATAGGACAATATTATAATTATATTAATGAAAAAGATAGCTATATGGAACTTAGCCATATATGGGATAAAACAAAATATCCGAAGGCAAATAATAATGCCTTACTATCAATTAATACACCTATCACTTTAGAAGGTGTCTACCGAGTAGAGACTAAGCAGGATTGGGACAACTTAAAAAAACAGTTTAGTGAGGATAAAATGAGAGAAAGAAATATTATATTCTCTAACCTGAGTATGAATAAATGGTCACTAGATAAAATATTACAAGAAATTGTTCAGCTGGCACAAGATGAGATTTATTATTCTAGTTATTATAAATATGACTGCTTAGTATTAAATTATAAGTATTAAAAAAAGAGGTGCTAGCACCTCTTTTTTTAATGGCTCCAGTTGCCTTTACTGTGGCAGTAAGGACATTCTATTTGGTCATCAGCTCTAGTAGAAAGATTAAGTAGTGCGGTAGGAGGATAGTAGCTATCACTGCTGTAAGCAAAGGGGTCAATAGCATTAGCTAGGTACTCGGGACCGTACATGTCATATCCACAATTTCTACAACGTATATAATTTGGCATATAAGAACACCTCCTTTAGGAGCAAATGGATTTAGAAATAGAATGCCCAATTTTTAGTAAATTATTCATTTCAAGATTTTGGGAGGATAAAAAGTATAAATTTCCACATGCTATTGCTATATCAAGTCTAAAGGAGTGAAGCAAAAGATGAAGAAATTTGCATTGAAATTTGTAAGTATGGCCTTTGTATGGATTATGTGTATGAATGCAGTCATGGCATGTACAGCAGCACCAAAGGCTGATGTTAGCAAGCCTGAACCAGCTCCAAAACCTAATACTTATATAAATTTTGAAGTTAGCGCGGCTGTTCCAACTCAAAAAGAAGATAAGAAAGTAAATGCAGCAACAGTAAAAACTGCAACAAAAGAAAAAACAGAAGAAAAACAAGAAGAACGTAGTAATGAACCAACACCTTTTGTCATTGACAATTTTAAAGTGATTCAAAATGCACTTTGTAAATTAGGTATTTCAAATGAAGAACTTGAAGTAATGATTAAAGAAGGCAAAAAACTACCAGAAGTACTTGAAATGCGTAATATAAAAGTAGAACGCTTTAAAAAAGCTTTATTAAAACAATATTATGCAGCAATTAATGAAGGTGTAAAGAATAAACAAATTACAAAAGAAGAAGGCAAGATGCTTAGAATAGCTATTAAAGCAAAAGTGATGTCTTGGCTTACAACCAAATAGATAATAAAAGAGGAGGGGTAGTACCCTCCTCTTTTATTGAAAACTTTCACGGAAAATGACTTTGTGAGGAACAACAACTTTAATAGATTCTGTACGTTCACCATTGATACGTTCAAGTAAAAGTTTAACACCTGTTTGTCCCATGAGCTCAGTATAAATTTTTATGGTAGAAAGTGTAGGGGAAGTATATTGGGAAGTCGGAATATCGTTGCAACCAATAAGTTGAAGATCTTGAGGGATGGAAAGTCCGGCTTCTGCAATTGCTCTTAAAGCTCCTATTGCTAGAGTGTCACTTGCAGCAAAAATACAAGTAGGCAATTCTTCTTTATTTGTTATGATAAGGTCTTTCATAAGTGTATAGCCACTATGGAAGTCGAATTGACCTATGCGAACATAGTTTGGGTTATAGAGATCAATTTTTGTGAGGTAATCTTTGAAAGTTGTCTCCCGTGTATCATCTAATGTGGTATTCGTATAAGGAATGACCTCGTGACCTCCGATGAATCCTATTTTTTTATGACCTTTTTCGATTATATGATGAAGAACGTGTTCTGTAACATCGGCAAAATCAACCACAACCGAGTCATGAGCAAAGTGTTGTTCATTGGAATGGATAAAGACGATGTTTTGTGAGTAAGTAGTAAAACGGTCAATGTGCTCTTGGGAGAATTTACCTAATATGATAAGGCCATCAAAAGTAACATTAGGAAAATTCATCTCTAATGCATCAGAGTTAAAGATTTTCACAAGCTCAATGGAATGGGTGGAGCAAGCTTCTTCTATTCCTAGACGAATGGAGATGAAGTAAGGGTCATTGAGTTCTTGAAGTTCATTAAACCAATGGACAAGACCAATTGTAAGTGTTGTAGGTTTAGGTTTTTTTGTACGTATAGGTTTTTGATAGGATACAAGCTCTGCAGTTTCAAAGATTTTCTTACGTGTTTCTTTAGATACGCTAATTGTTTCATCATGATTAAGCACACGTGAGACGGTAGCGGCAGATACATTACAGAGTTTTGCTAATTCTCTAATTGTTGCCATGTAAAAGTCTCCTTCTAAAATAAGATTATATAAAAGACATTATTCAAAGATACTGTCTATAATGTTTATAGATATAACATATATTTTTATGGTAAATAAAAAGTATAAATAAGTCAACTAACTGAAAAAGATGTCTGCTAAAATACCAGTACCAAAAGTGCAGATTTTATTAATCCATACAATTAAAAGAGTAGACTATAATACATAATTAAGGTAAGATAGAATGAGTTTGAGCATAGAATAAACTTGGAAAAGGGGTAGGTGAAAAAATGAAACAAACTATAAAAGATATGACGAAAGATAAGGTTTTCTTTAAATTACTTTTTACAATAGCTATTCCTATTATGATTCAAAACCTTATTAGTTCATCATTAAATATGATTGATACCCTAATGATTGGGCGATTAGGAGAGGGAGAGATTGCAGCTGTAGGTTTAGCCAATCAAATTTTCCTTCTGATTATGGTTGGATTAACAGGAATTTGTGCAGGAGCAGGTGTATTCATTTCTCAATATTGGGGAAAAAAAGATCTGACTAATATTAAGCGTATGTTGGGGCTAGCGCTTATGGTGGGAAGTGTTTATGCCTTAGTCATCACTGTTGTTGTACAGGTATTTCCAACGCAAATGATAGGCTTTTTTAATAAGGAACCTAAAATTTTAGAACTTGGCACAAGTTACATAAAAATCGTTTCGTTTAGTTATATTTTAACAGCGATTACATTTGCTTATAGTTATGGGCTTAGATGTATTGGGCGTACAAAACTACCTATGGTTGCGAGTGCTATTGCAGTACTTATAAATATTATTTTTAATGCCATTTTTATTTTTGGATTAGGTATAGTAGAACCAATGGGGGTAGCCGGAGCAGCTCTTGCAACACTCCTTGCACGTATTGTAGAAACAGTATGTATCGTTGGTGGGATTTATATTAAAAAGTATGAGCTTGCAGCAAAAGCAAAAGAACTTTTTGTAGTCCCAAAAGAATTGATAGAAAAAGCAACCAAACCTATGCTTGCTATTACAGCCAATGAAATATGCTGGGGACTTGGTTCACTGATCTACACTAAAGCTTATGGACATATTGGTTCGACGGCAGTTACAAGCATTCAAATTGTTAATACCATTACAAACTTTTTCTTAGTGGTCATCTTTGCTATTGCGGCAGCAGTCCTTACTATAATAGGAAATGCCATTGGTGAAGGAGATATAGACAAAGCAAAATTATATGCTAAGCGTATTATTATCTTATCTACAGGACTAGGTATTTTGATTTCAATAGGGATTGCATTAACGGCGCCATTGGTTGTGAGTTGTTTTAATGTCACACCAGAAGTAGCTCAAATGACAATTAATGTATTACTCATTAATGCAGTAATTATTATACCGAGAGTTTATAATATTGTTATGATTATTGGTATTTTTAGAGGTGGTGGAGATACAAAATGCTCCCTTATTTTAGAAGCATGTACTATGTGGGGAATAGGTGTGCCCTTATCCTTTATTGGTGTCTATGTATTTAATTTAAGATTAGAGTATGTAGTGATGATGCTTATGCTAGAAGAAGTGGTGAAAGCTATTTTATGTATGACACGTTTTAAATCGTATAAATGGATTCATAATATGGTAGAGCATTAAATAAAAAAATACTTAAAAAGTATAAATGTTTGATGAGCATAAATACATTGTATAAATGGAGAAGAAAGAGTTATAAAACAATGAGCAATCTTGTTTTATAACTCTTTTTTCTATAGTTCGCATTCATATCATAACCTATGTAAAGAATTTTCCAAAGAAGGTTGATACTATGAAATAGAAAGTTTATAATAAAATCATAGTATTTGTTAAAATTTAGACTATTCAGGGGTGAGTCTATGGAAATTAAAGTATGTGTAGGAAGTGCATGTTATGTGAAAGGGTCTCATGACGTGATAGAAAGGCTTCAGCAACTAATCCGAGACTATCATTTAGAAGAACGTGTCATTTTGAAAGCAGCATTCTGTCTGGGGCATTGTACAGAGGCAGTTTCAGTAGAAATGGAGGGCTTGATTTATAGTGTTCCAAGAGAAGGTGTAGATGACTTTTTTAAAGAGCAAGTCTATAGGAGAGTGAGAACATGCAAGTAATGAATTTTTCAAGTACCAACTGTAAAAATTGTTATAAATGTGTCAGAACATGTGCAGTGAAGGCTATCGAAGTGAAAGATGATAAGGCACATATTATAACAGAAAGATGTGTGGCATGTGGCCATTGTTTAGTCGTATGTCCTCAAAATGCAAGGGATGTCAAATCTAGTTTAGACCAAGTTAAGGCAGCACTTGTAGAAAAGAAGCAAGTCGTTGTTTCTTTAGCACCCTCTTACCGTGCCTACTTTGAAGAAAGTAATAAATTTATAGCAGGGCTACGTGCACTTGGCTTTAATCAAATAGAAGAAACAGCTGTAGGAGCAGAAGTTGTTTCTAAAGCTTATGAAGACTACATACAAGAAACCGAGATAAAGGAATTGATTACAACATGCTGCCCATCTACGGTGAGACTTATTGAGCGCTATTATTCTGATTTGATTCCAAATATGATGCCTATTGTATCACCTATGATTGCACATGGGCGTATGATCAAAGAGGTTTCACCAGAAGCGTATACTGTCTTTATTGGACCTTGTATCTCAAAAATCTGTGAAGCCCTTAGTGAAGAGCTAGATGGGGATATAGATGCTGTACTTACCTTTGATGAAATCATGCACTATTTTGGTGAACAAGGCATTGATTATAAAAAATTAGAGCCAGATGAACCCAATCTTGTAGGGACTTTAAGAGGTAGTAAGTATCCTGTAGTAGGTGGTGTTTTAAATGGTATACGTAAAGTGATAGAGGATAATCATCTAGAAGTATTACGTGTACATGGTATGGAAAACTGCAAAGAAATACTCAATGACTTACGAGCAGGTAAATTGAAAAATGTATGTATTGAGATGAATATATGTAGTGAAAGTTGTATTGCAGGGCCAGGAGGTCATAACCAAGAAGGCAGCGTATTTACAAGATTAAGTGCCATTCAAAAGTTTATGCGTAAGCCAGTAGATCAAAAAAGTGATGTGAAATACTATAATCCAAAAGTATCTTTCTTACGTAATTTTAAAAATAAGCAGGTAGAAATTTATACAGCAACCAAGGAGCAGATTCATCAAGTCCTAGAAAGCATGGGAAAAGTTGAAAAAAGTGATGAACTAAACTGTGGAGCTTGTGGCTATGAAACTTGTCGTGACAAAGCTATTGCTGTATTACATGGTATGTCTCAAATAGATATGTGCTTACCTTATACAAGAAGTATTGCAGAAAGATTAAGCAACGAAATTTTCTACAACTCACCGAATAGTATTTTAATATTAGATAGACATTGTAAATTAATAGATATGAATCCAAGTAGTGAACAGCGCTTTGGATATAAAGGGGATTTAATGAAAGGTAAAAGCATCAGTATTATGATGGATCCTAAGCCTTTTGAAGAAGTGCTAAGAACAAAAACTTCTTCAAATAAGGAGAAAGTAGAATTTACAACCTATGACTTTATTGCCTATAGACATATTATTTACCTAGAAAAACAAAAAGCACTTTTGGTCATCTTTGCAGATATTACAGATGAAGAAAAGCGTAAAAAAGAAGTTTTAAGTTTAAAAGAAAGTACACTGGATGTGACTCAGTCTATTATTGACAAACAAATGCGTGTTGCACAAGAAATAGCCAGTTTGTTGGGAGAGACAACTGCTGAGACAAAAGTGGCTATTATGAAACTTAGGAAAGTGCTGAATGAAGAAGGTGACCGCTAGTGAGGTATTCCATAGATATAGGTAAATACAGTATGAACAAATACCACGAAGAGTTGTGTGGTGATCACGTTGAGATGGTCAAAACAGAGGATGGTATGATTATTGTTTTATCAGATGGGCTAGGCAGTGGGGTTAAAGCTAATATCTTAGCCACACTGACTTCAAAAATAGCTATTACCATGCTAAAAGAAGGCGCAAGTATTGAAGAAACCATCTCTACCATTGCAAATACATTGCCAGAGTGTCAAGTAAGAAAGTTAGCGTATTCCACATTTACAATATTAGAGATTAAAGAAACAGGGGAAGCCTATATGGTAGAATATGATAACCCACCTGTTTTCTACTATCGTAAAGGAGAAGCTTTCCCACTTCATAAGAGGACGCGCACCATTAATAATAAAGTGATTTATGAAAGTAATTTTCAGATGCGACTAGGTGATACACTTGTTATCATTAGTGATGGGGTTGTACATGCTGGAGTAGGGATGACACTCAATTTAGGTTGGCAATGGGAACATATCGACCAATATTTGACTGACCTTGTAAGAGTAGAACAAGAGGCACCTATGATTGCAAGAGATTTATTAGGCGTATGTGAAAATCTCTATGACTCCAGACCAGGAGATGATACAACGGTTGTAGCAGTTAAGTTACAAGAAAGAACTTATCTAGATTTATTTACAGGTCCACCAAAAGATCAAGCTAGTGATGGGCTTTTAGTAGAACAAATAAAAGCAGCAAGAGGAAAAGTTGTACTTTGTGGTGGTACAACAGCAAATATTGTAGCAAGAGAGCTAGAGGAAGAGATTTGTATTGATTTACAAAATTATAATCAGAAAGTACCTCCTATGGGATATATGGCAGGTATTGATTTGGTAACAGAAGGCTTACTTACTTTAAATGCTACAAAGGAAATACTTTCTAATTATTTAGAGGAAAAACAAAAAGGATTAGGTGTCATTCGAATAGATGGATTAGATGGTGCTTCAAGACTTGCACGTATGTTACTAGAAGAAAGTACCCATATTACTTTTTGGGTAGGGCAGGCCATTAATCCAGCTCATCAAAATCCAGATTTTCCAGCTAATTTTAACTTGAAAAATAGTGTGGTTAAAGATGTAGTGAAACTGCTTAAAGTGCTAGGGAAAGAAGTAGAAGTACATCATCTATAAATGAATAGATAAGTGAGTAAAAAGGGAAATGCTATAGGGTATTTCTCTTTTTATTATGTCCAAATGAAATGTACCAATATATACCAGGTATAAAAACTGGAACTTTATTAGATAACACTACGTCTTAATGTTAAAATGATAATGATTTGATGACAAAAAGGAGAGACTAGAATATGAAATTAAATAAAAAACTTATAGGACTTATGCTTGCACTCACTGTAGGAGGCGCACTTGTTGGATGTAGTAGCGAAAAAGCGCCAGCAGAAGATACAACAATTGAAACGCCATCTGTTGATAAAGAAAATGAGGGAACAAGTGAAGAAGAAACACAAGTACCAGAAGAAGATATAGAAGAGACAGATAAAACTGAAGAAAGCACAGAAGAAAAAGTTGAGGAAAAAGTAGAAGAAGAGAAAAAAGAAGAACCTAAAAAAGAAGAAGTGAAACCAGAAACAAAACCAGAAACAAATAAGCCTGTGACAAAACCAGAAGTATCTAAACCAGAGACATCCAAACCAGAAACATCAAAGCCAGAAACATCCAAACCGGAGACATCAAAGCCAGAAACATCCAAACCAGAAACATCCAAACCGGAAACATCCAAACCAGAAACACCAAAACCAGAAACGACACCAGAAACAAAACCAGAAGTAACAACAATGACTGCATCTGAATTAATGGCGAAAGTACTTACAGGAGATGTTGAGATGCCAGGTATGATGAATATGGAAAGTGCATTCTTTGCAGATACATATGGTATTGATACGTCTATTCTTAAAAGTTATGAAGTACGTATGCCAATGATGATGGTTCATGCAAGTGAAGTTGCTGTATTTGAACTTAATAATGCAAGTGATGCATCTAAAGTTATTGCAGGTATTGAAAGACGTGTAGAATCACTTAAAAATCAATGGCAATCTTATTTACCAGCACAATTTGAACTTGTTCAAAACTATAAAACAGCAACAAAAGGAAATTATGTTATTTTTGTAATTAGTGAATCAGCAGACACTGTTATTAGTAATTTTAATGCACAAGTAAAGTAGGGGTGTTATATGGTATTTAGCAGTTTACTCTTTCTGTTTATATTTTTACCGATATTTTTAATGATTTATTACGTAGCGCCAAGAGGGTTGCGTAATTTCATTTTGTTTATTGCAAGCTTAATCTTTTATGCTTGGGGTGAGCCTGTTTATGTGCTCATTATGATTTTTTCAACCGTGTTAGATTATACTGTTGGACGTGTTATTGACCATTATAGAAGTCATTCAGTTATTCCTAAAATTGCACTTATTGTATCAATGGTAGGTAATTTAGGGATGTTAGGATTCTTTAAATATGCTAACTTCTTCATTGATAATGTCAATAACTTCTTAAATCTTGATATTCATTTCTTACAAATCGCATTACCAATAGGGATTTCTTTCTATACGTTCCAGACCATGTCTTATACCATTGACTTATATCGTGGAAAAATTGGAGTACAAAAGAATATTATTTCATTTGGTGCTTATGTAGCTATGTTCCCTCAACTGATTGCAGGCCCTATTGTAACTTATGAAACAGTAGAACATGAGCTAAATCATCGCGTTGAGACACTTGATCAATTTAGTGAAGGGATTATGCGTTTTATAGAAGGTCTTGGAAAGAAAGTACTTCTTGCCAATAATATTGGGATGGCATGGGAAGCGGTAAAGGCTATGCCAGCGAGTGAGTTGACTTTTGTAGGTGCATGGTTTGGAATTATAGCCTTTGCGCTACAATTATACTTTGACTTTAGTGGATACTCTGATATGGCTATTGGTTTAGGAAAGATGATGGGCTTTAAATTCCCGGAAAACTTTAACTATCCTTATATGTCTGAAAGTGTAACAGAGTTTTGGCGTAGATGGCATATGACACTTGGCAGCTGGTTTAGAGAGTACCTCTATATTCCTCTAGGTGGAAACCGTGTAAGTAAGCCAAAGTTCTATCGCAACCTAATGATTGTATGGTTTTTAACTGGATTTTGGCATGGAGCAGGGTGGAACTTTATTTTATGGGGGCTATTCTTCGGTGTGCTTATTATTATAGAGCGTGCAGGTCTTTTAAAAGCACTTGATAAAATGCCACGTTTTGTAAGTCATATCTATTTATTAGGTGTTGTACTGATTAGTTGGGTATTATTTGCTCTTGAAGAAAGTAGTCATATTATAGTGTACTTAAAAGCTATGTTTGGCTTAGGGGAAGCAGGTATACTGAGTAACCAAACACTTTATCAGCTTTCAAATTATGCAGTAGTCATCCTCCTTGGAATGATTTTTGCTACACCTATCATGAAGAAGCTTCAAATGAAGTTGAAACCATGGATGCTTTATATCTTCTATGTAGTTGTAATGCTTTTAAGCACAGCTTACTTAGTCGATTCAACATTCAATCCATTTTTATATTTTAGATTTTAGGAGATGATACTTTGAGACGTAGCTTTCAAATCATTTTAACAGCTAGTTTTATTGCTTATATAGGAGGCTTTTTTGCACTTCAGCTCATAGCTAAAGATAAAACTTTTTCAGAACTTGAAAATAGAACATTAGCCACTAAGCCAAAGTTTACCACTGATAAATTCTTTAAGGGGACTTATGGTAAAGAGGTAGAAACATATATAGCAGATCAATTCCCGGGGCGTGAGACCTTCATTGCAATGAAGTCTAGGACAGAGCTTTTATTGCAGAAAAAAGAAAACAATGGGGTGTATATTGGGAAAGATGATTATTTCTTACAGAAGTTTGAGACACCGGATTTAGATTTGATGAATAAGAACATCAACTATATTAATCAATTTGCAGAAAACTTTAATGTATATTTTATGTTAGCACCAACAGCAACTAAACTATATGAAGATAAATTACCAGCGTATGCAACACCTTATGATGAAAAATTATTTATTGATACTGTAGACAATGGACTTAAAGATTCTATCCATACAATAGATGTATTTGCAGCACTAGATGCACATAAAGAAGAAGATCTGTATTATAAAACAGACCATCACTGGACGACTCTTGGAGCGTATTATAGCTATTTAGCTTTTTGTGAAGCTTATGGGATAGAGGCTTTAAAAATGGAAGATTTTGACCTTGCTATTGGCAGTGAAGCTTTTTATGGCTCACTCTTTTCTAAAGGGAATTTTACTTTTGCAAAGCCAGATACTATTGAACTTTTTATACCTAAACAACCTGCAAAGCTAGAAGTGTTCTATATGGCTGATAATAGAACAACGGATACAGTTTATGAGATGGGACAACTGGATAAAAAAGATAAATATACTGTTTTCTTAGGTGGTAATCATCCGATTATTACGATTAAATCAAGTGTGAATAATGGGAAAAAGTTAGCTGTTATTAAAGACTCTTATGCCAATGCAATGATTCCTTTTTTAACAGAACACTTTGAAGAAATACATGTACTTGATTTAAGATTTTTAAATATGCCTATTGCAACTTATATGCGTGAAAATGGCATAGAAGATGCATTAATGCTTTATAATGTACAGAACTTTGCTACGGTTAACCAACTTAGTTTATTAGGGAAATAAATAAAGATGTAGAAATAGAGTTCTCAACTTGAAAGGAAGTTACCGGATGGGTAGCTTCCTTTTTTTATAGTGAAGAGAATGATATAATACTCTAAAAGAGATGATTAAGAGGAAAAGTTTATAATCTATCTATAATAAAGAAATGCTAAGTAAGTGTTACAACGAGAAAGGATTAAAAAGATGTATTTGACAGAACTAGAATGGCGTGGCTGGTACTTTTATATAGAAGAAGATAATCAGGTATTTGGCAAAACAAAAGTGATTGCCGAGCGAGGTGATCTAGAAGAGATTTTCTATACAACTGAAGACTATTTATGCGAAGAACTTTGTGAAGATTGGTATCAAGAATACCTTTATATGTACAGTGGTGAAGTTTAAATTAAAGCTAGCACAAGAAACCAAGGTATGGTTATAATAATGAGGACATTATAAAGACAAAAGGAGAGAGTGATGTTAACCATTGATAACTTTGTCATGGATACACTTAAACGACTAGAACAGTTAGAGCTTTTAAATTGTCTCGATATACGTTCTTATAAGAAGAATAGAAAGATTGTTATAGAGAAAATAGTAAGCGGATACAATTTGTATGAAGAAGGATTTCATGAAGAGATTTTTTATGACCTTTCTAAAGAAGAACTTAAGAAACTTCTAAAGATTATAGAAAAAAGAGAGTTTCCTAGAAGTAATAAGCTAAGGCTTTATGTACTTGAGTCTAAGGAGAGTAGTGTTGTACGTGCCAATTATAGGCAAGAGACTGAAGAAGAGGAAGAAGAATTAGAAAAGGTACTTTTAAAGTGTCCCTACAATATCCTAACGCCTATAAAAACTTTTGTAGAAGAGTTAGGGGTAGAAATTGTACGAATAGATTATCTAGATGAGGTAAGCATACATTTGTTGATGGATGAAGCGAGCCATCAACAACTCAAAGATTATATACAAGATGAGCAAAATGTAGTGCTTTATGGGTATTACTAGGAGGTAGAGTGTGTATCAAGTGACTATTGAAGAAAGCAGTATATTAGATAAATTTTTTAGACGTAATAAACCATTTGAAGAAAAGATAAAAAATGAGATTTATGAAAATATCAATAGGGTTATTGAAGAAAAAGCCTATAAGATTAAGACGGTAAAAGGTTATAAGTATGAAGGCAAGACTATTTATGAATATAAAATTCCCTTAAATAAAACTTTTGCGTGCAGAGTTGCTTATATTTTTCAAGAAGAAAAGATCATTGTATTTTTTATGTCCCTAACGATTATCAAAAGTGAATTTACTAAACTTATTGTAGGTGTACCAGGAGTAAGTAAAGTTTAATAAAGAAGCCCCTCTACTTAGGCGAAATCCCAAGTAGAGGAGCTTGCTTATTGAATGCAAGTGCATTTATTCTAAAATAAGTTTATCTTTTACTGTAATATCCCATGAGCCTACACTGCCAGAAGTAAGAAGTGAGCCCATTCTAAAATCACTGCTTAATTTGTCGCCTTTTCTAACATCGTCATAAAATTGTTGATCAACAGGAATAGCAATTTCAACTTTATTCATAGCATCTTTTACATGTTTACTAAGGTCAAAAGAAAGATGAGATTGTTTAACTTCAATTACAACAATATAACGACTGCCTTGACTTGTACTATAAAGCTTAGAAATATCTTTTGTAGAGATGGAGCTACTACACCCTATAAAGCTTAATAAAGTGACAAGGGCGATGCAACTTATTATTATAAATTTTTTCATAGGTACCTCCTAAAATAAGTTTATCATTTGGTGTGAATCTTACCAAAATTATATCACATGACAACCAACCTACCTATAGAAAGTAAATATAAAAGTTACTAGTTGACAAAAAGATGATAGAAGCATAAAATAGTAAAAGATAAATGGTTCGCATGCGAACCAATAGAGGTGAGAATATGAAAGAGTTTATGCCAAGATGTTCAAAAAGATCTTTATTCATTATTGCAGCAATGGTTTGGATGATGGCAGGTACAATGATTATGAAATTAGGCTATGAAGTTATTTTGAGTAAGCCAAATTGTTGGTTTATTTCAGGCGTTGTAGCACTCGGTGTATTTGGTATTTTCTTCAAGTTTATTTTTAGGAAGATGGCAATTAAACACCAAAGACGTATTGCTTCTTATGTAAAGGAAAAGGTGTGTGCTTTTGCATTTTTTGATAAAAAGGGTTATATAATCATGGCCTTTATGATGACATTAGGAATTGTTATTCGCTCTACAAGTTTTATTAATCCAATTTATTGGGCACCCTTTTATGTAGGTCTTGGAACGGCACTTTTTGGTGGCGGTGTATGCTTTATGATTGGTTGGTTAAAGTGGAATAAAATAAGTGAGTAATTTAAGGGGGAACTATGAGGGAAAAAGGGTTTGAGATGATTATGCTTATTAAAGAGATTTATTCAAGTATGAATTGTCAAATTGGTAGTAATATGCGAACAAGTGGATTAACGCCTCAACAGATTTTAGTGATTAAGTTAATTGCACATAATAAAGAAATGACTATATCTAATTTGTGTGAAGAACTTTCTTTAGCTAAAGGAACGGTATCGGGTATTGTAAGTAGATTAGAAGAGGCTGGTTACTTACAAAAAGAAAAAAAAGAGTCTGATAAGCGCAATACCTATATTACTTTTTCTGAAAAAGGAAAGGCTTTTGCACAAGAATTTAGAGGAAGTATGAACCATAGTTTCAATCAAGTTTTTGAACGCTTAACAGAAGAAGAAATAGAAGAAATTACAAGAGCATTAAGATTATTAAAGCATAAAATGAAAGAAGAGGAATAAAGATGGACTCAAGATTAATTTTTGCAATTATAACAATTACATTGGCACTTGTTTTTTATACAATAGGTGTATTTGGAGAAAGAAAGGCTGGCTCACTAGAGAAAAGGCATGTATTGATTTTCTGGCTAGGTTTAGTCTGTGATACCATTGGGACTTTGACTATGGGAGCCATTGCTAGAAGTAGTACACAAGTGGCATCACCAATACATGGGATTACAGGTTTTATTGCCATTGTATTGATGTTATTCCATGCAGGATGGGCAACTTGGGTACTTTATAAAGGTGATACAAATATGAAGCATTCTTTCCATAAATTTAGTATTGTTGTATGGGCAGTATGGCTTGTACCATACTTTATAGGAATGTTTATCGGTATGCAGTAGGTGAGGGGCTAGTTTAAGTTGAAGGATGACTTAAACTAGTTTTTTTTGATGTCGAAAAAATGCGGGTTTAAATATTTAGGCGCCAATAAGTATTGACTTGCATAAACTATTAGAGTATCCTAGTTCAAGTGGGGGAAAAAATGAATAAAGCGCCAGAACTTGAAGCGATCAAGTTGACGAGGACTAGAGTTATCGAAAATTCGGCGGATGCTCTAGAGGGATCACAACCTAACAAGATGACAAATCTATAAGGTGACTTAGAGGACAAAACATCTTGAGTGAGTTCCCCCTGATCAAAATAATCAGGAGGTACGAATATGTGTGGAATTGTTGGATTTTATGGAAAACACAGTGCAAAAGACATTATTTTAGAGGGGCTTAGCGCACTCGAGTACAGGGGATATGATTCATCAGGAATTGCTGTTATTGATGAACATGAGGACTTAAAGTGTATCAAAGAAAAAGGTAGACTTAAGGTTTTAGAAGAAACTGTACAAGAAAGTGGTTTAGATGGTCATATTGGTATTGGACATACAAGATGGGCGACTCATGGCGTGCCATCAAAAGAAAATGCCCATCCTCATCTTAATTCAGAAGGAACAATTGCAGTTGTACACAATGGTATCATTGAGAACTATTTAGAGCTTAAACATGAACTTATTGAAAAAGGTTATATCTTTGTTTCTGATACAGATACAGAAGTTGTAGCACACCTTATTGATTTATATGATGAAGGTGACTTTGAAAGTGCAGTGTATAAGACATTAGATAGACTTAAAGGAGCTTACGCTTTAGGTATTATTAGTAGTAAGTATCCAGATACTTTAATCGCCACAAGAAAAGAAAGTCCTTTAGTAGTTGGTGTAAAGGGCAATGAATATGTAATTGCTTCAGATATTCCAGCATTACTTGGTTTTACAAGAGACGTTTATTATATGGATAATAATGAAGTTATTATTGCACAAAAAGGACAGTTACGTATTCAAGATTTAGAAGGAAATGTAGTAAGTAAAACACTTACACATATTGACTGGGATACAGAAGCAGCATCTAAAAATGGATACAGCCATTTCATGATGAAAGAGATCTATGATCAACCAACAGCTATTCGTGAAACACTATGTAGACGTCTAGATGAAAAACGTCATATTCAATTAGACGACATTAAACTTCAAAAAGAAGATTTAGATGAACTAAATAAAATCTACATTGTTGCATGTGGAACTGCATACCATGCTGGTTTAGTAGGTAAATATGCAATTGAAAAATTAGCACGTATACCAGTAGAAGTTGATATTGCTTCAGAATTTAGATATAGTGATCCGTTTGTAGATGACAAGACACTTCTTATTGTTGTTTCACAATCAGGAGAAACAGCGGATACTTTAGCAGCTCTAAAAGAAGCAAAACGTAAAGGTGCAAGAGTACTTGCCATTACTAACGTAGTAGGTTCATCTGTAGCACGTGAAGCAGATGATTTATTCTACACTTGGGCAGGTCCTGAGATTGCTGTAGCTTCAACAAAAGCTTATACAGCTCAGCTTGTAGCATTCTATATGTTAGCATTACATTTTGCAAACACAAAAGGAACGATTACAGACCAAGAATATGTAGCTTATGTAGATGCTATTGAAGGCTTAGGGAACAAAGTGGAAGAAATTTTAAGCCAAAAAGAAACTATTGAAGCAGTAGCTAAAATACTTGTAGAGGCAACAAGTGCATTCTACCTTGGTCGTGGGTTAGACTATACAACAGCTATGGAAGCAGCACTTAAATTAAAAGAGATTTCATATCTTCATACAGAGGCCTTTGCAGCAGGTGAATTAAAACACGGTACAATAGCTCTTATTGAAGAAGGGACACCAGTCCTTGCTATTGTGACACAAGAGCGCCTAGCAGAAAAAATGATCTCTAATATGAAGGAAGTAAAAGCAAGAGGAGCCTATGTTATAGCAATTGCTAAAGAAGGCACACCACATATTGGGCATGTGGCAGATAAAATAATAGAAGTTCCAGCAGTATGCGATATTCTTATGCCTATTTTATCTGTTATTCCTACTCAGCTTTTAGCATACTATACTTCAACCCTTAAAGGTCTTGATGTAGATAAACCAAGAAACTTAGCAAAATCGGTAACAGTTGAATAGAGTAAGAAATGTATGATAGTGTATTATAATCTCGATGAGGTTTTACGCTAGTACGTTATAAAACAAAAAAGTGCACAAGATTATTTTATATAATTGTGCACTTTTTTGTTATTTAGCATTTTTATGTCAAATCTAGAAATTCACTTTCTTGATTTCGAAGAAGCGTTTTGAAAAAGACAACCTTTTTATTGTATATAATCTAAGAATTTATTTTGTAATGTTTATCAATTGTACCTATAGATTAAAAGTTATATACTCTATATATCAAGATACACAGCATTTAATTACAGGTTATCTAATATAAAAGTATAGAGAAGCTGCTATTCTAGATAAGTAGTAGAAACTATACCACTAAGAAGAAAGAGGAATATTTCTGCCTCCTCTCCCAGAAGCAAATCACTTTTTTCTTAGGTTCAGTGCTTTGACGGTGACAGCAAAGTAACTGATGAATATGGCTTTAAAAGGATTCAATCACCTAATCAAGTCAATAATGACTAGATGGTAATAGGTTTTAGTGAAACGGATAGTACGTCTTATGAGTTACAAATGGCCAGACGATTAATGGTGTAAAGTCATTGCGACCTCTTTCACCGGCAGGGTTACCAGGCGTTTAGTAAGAACGAGAATCGGCTAGGAAGAGGCACATCAATCTATTACATATAGAATAGTTGATGAGATTTCTACTATGAATTCTAATAAGGCTTGTCGCGTACAAAGCCAACTTAAGTTTGCCTATGATTTTGGAGAGGAAGGCAACTTAGGTTGGCTTTTGTTGCAATGGTATTTTAGAGAGGTATGGTAGTAGAGGCAGTAAAAGGGTAAATAGAGAATGTGTAAAAGGCATCATCTGTAATAGGATGATGCCTTTTGTTCATGACAGTATTTTATATAATAAAATCTTAATCTATGTTATGATATGATAATATAAACTATAATTAAAAAGTGTATAAAATTTTAAATTAGGCATAGATGGTGATAAGATGACAGAAAATCGAGTAAAATCAACAATGTTATATGTACAGACTATAAAACCTCACTTCTCTGAAAGCAATCTAGAAATTATTCTTGTTCTTAAAGGAAGTATTACTATTCAAAAAGTAGAACGTGTCGTAACAGTAAATGAAGGTGAATTTACATTAATTAATCGTTATATTGTACATAGTATTCAAAGTGAAGGGGCTTATATCTTATCTGCTAAAATACGTTTATCTGAGTTTAGGGATATCTTTGATAAGATGGAGTATGTAGAGTTTATGAATAATGATGAGCTATTAGATATTAATAGACCATTAAAAAATAGATTAAATAAGGTTGTTATGGATTTGTTAATCCGTCAATATTTGTATGAAAAGGATTTAGATAAGGCAGATCGAGTGGAGGAAAGAAAGCTAAATGAGCAACATCTTGTGCATATGTTATTTAGCTCTTATCAATTGATTTCTCATATGAAAGAGGAAGAGGAATATCCAACAGGGAAATTACAAGATAGGTATTATTGGATTGTAGAATATGTAATGAAGCATACAAATGAAAAGATAATGGTAGAGGATATTTTAAAGGAATTGTACATGAATGCTACTTATTTTTCTCAGTTCATGAAAAAAGTGGGTGGTGTTAATTTTAAAGATTTTGTACAGTACCGTAAGCTAATTATGATCCAAGGTTACATGCTAGATTATAGCTTGTGTATGACAGAAATTGCTAATTTAGTGGGAATTTATGATATGAAATCTTTTTATAGTCTTTTCAAAAGGTACTTTAAAAAGGCGCCTAAAACGTGGCGTGCAGAAAGTTGGCAATTAGAAGATGAGTATACCCGAGTATGTGATGAACAGGTTTTAGAGAAATTTATGGACAAGTATCATATTAAAGAACGTAAAGAAACGAGTAGTAGTAAATTATATAAGCACTTATTACAGATGAAACAGATGGAACCCCTTGATTTAGAGGGAACAGAAATTATACTTAATCCTTATTGTGATATGGGAGATCAATTTGATCCTTATTATCAAGTGTATAATTATTTTAATGAACTCATAGATGAGATTTATAAATCTAAAATTTCTTTGCATTTAGTCTATCCATATCGCTATTTAAGAGAACCAGAGCAAAAAGAATTATTTATTAATACAATGAAGTTATCCTCTCTAAAGTTAATGGGTGGGAAAATGAAAAAATTAAAGGTTTCATTTATGGTACAAACGCCAGAACAATTATTTGAAGCGAAAGAATTAAGACAAATAATAGATCAAGAAATAGGCAATTTAGCTATAAATGTAGCGATTAATATAGCACTATAAACAAAATAAGATGAATATGTACCAAAATCTTATAAGAGTTTTATGATAGAATCTAAAAAATTCCCATTATAAAAGATTAGAAAGGATTGTATAATAATTATATGATAATTTTTTAACAATTATAATCTGGAGGGAATAATAATATGAAAAAACAAGTCAAAGCATCCTATGTTAATTTTCTAATTGGTTTTGCAATTATGATTTTATTCCGCTTTATTCCATTGGGAGTATTGCCAAATGTAACTGAAATTGGATTACAGGTAATGGGCGTATTTATTGGTACGATCTACCTTTGGTCAACAGTAAATCCTACAGTTGCAAGTATTGCTAGTATATGTATGTTAGCAATGACTGATTTTGCACCTGCAGGAGGTGTATTAAGTACTTGCTTTGGAAATCCAACTGTTGTACAAATGTTCTTCTTAATGGTCTTCATGGGTGGATTAACAAATAGAAAACTTACTGTTTATATTGCACGTTGGATTATGACAAGAAAGTTTATAGAAGGAAAACCATGGGTATTTACATTAGTAATGATGCTAGGTACATATTTAATGTCTGTATTTATTGGCGCATTTGCACCAATCTTCTTATTCTGGCCAATTTTATATGGGGTATTTGAAGAGGTAGGTTATGAGAAAACAGATGAGTATCCAAAATTAATGGTAATTGGTGTTGTTATTTCTGCTTTAGCTGGTTTCCCAGTGCCACCATATATGTCAAATGGTTTAGCATTACTTGGAAACTATAGAGGTTTATTAGGTAACTTCCCAAGCTTAACAGAAGGCACTACAATCTCTGATGCAACTTACTTTATTGCTTGCTTTATTTTAGGTTTAGTGTTAGTTGTTACTTTTGTAGGTATTATGAAATTCATTTTTAGACCAGATGTAACACCTATGAAGAAAATGAGTATTGAGATGTTAGAAAGAAATCCATTACCAGCAATGTCTAAAGCACAAAAAACATATGGCATCTTCTTATGTATCTTTATTTTCTGCATGCTCATCCCAAGTTTATTACCAAATGTACCAGTATTAAGTTTTATCAATAAAAATTCCTTACTTGTACCAATCGTTTTAGTTTGTATCTTATCTTTAATTCAATTTGAAGATGGACCAGTATTACGTTTTGGTCCAGTAATGGGGCAAGATTTTGCTTGGCCTACATTCTTCCTTTGTACTTCAGCCATTTTAATTGGTGGTGTATTAACAAATGAAGCAACTGGTGTAACACCATTCTTAAATACTATACTTTCACCAATCTTTAATGGTATGTCAGGTACAGTATTTACTGTTGTACTGTTAGTATTAGTTGTGGTTTTAACAAATATCTGTAACTCTTTAGTAATTGGTATGATTATGCAACCAGTAGTATTAACTTATTGTGTAGCAGCAGGTGTTAGTCCAGCGCCAATTATTACTTTATTGATCTTTACAGTATTATTAACAGCAGCTTGTACACCAGCAGCATCTCCGTTTGCAGCCATGTTATTTGGAAATAAAGAATACTTAACAACAACAGAAGTATATAAGTATACAGTTGTTACAGTAGTAATAGAGTTACTTGTTATTTTAGTACTTGGTATACCATTCGTAAATCTATTCATGTAGAGCGGAAAATTAGATTTAACAATACTTAATAAAAGCGAAGGAGAGATTGATTATGGCAGTAGAATACAAAGAAATAGAACACTGGATTCCACTTCAAGCAAAAGCGGAAAAAGAAATGTTAGCAGAATTTGAGGCAGGAAACTATACGATAGAAAATCCTCTTGTAAAATACAATGCATATCTTATTAACCCATTATCAGCAGTTGTATTATTCCGTACAGAAAAAGAAGTAGCTGTTACAGTACGTGTTAAAGGTAAAACAAAAGCAGCTGATATGGTACATACTTTCCCAAAAGCAACAACTCATATTTTACCAGTATTAGGATTATACAGTGATTACAATAATACAGTAGAGATTACACCTTATAGAGGAAAAACAACAACGATTCAAATTGAAGTAGGTCATGTTGCAGATCAAAAGGTTATTGAATATGTACAAACTACACCAGAATACTTCCAAGACAATATTATGATTCTTTGTCCAGCAGGAACAGAAACAACTATGGGGATTGACTATGCTGGGGATATTCGTTGGTATTTAACAACACTTTGTGTATTTGACTTAAAACGTTTAAGAAATGGTAACTTCTTATTTGGTACAGATCGTTTGATTAAAATGCCATATTATATGTCTGGTTTATATGAAATGTCTCCAGTAGGAAAGATTTATAAAGAGTATCGTGTACCAGGTGCATATCATCATGATCAATTTGAAATGCCAGATGGTAACTTATTATGCTTAACAGAAGACTTAACAAGTGAAACAGTAGAAGATGTCTGTGTATTATTAGATAGAAATACAGGTGAAATCCTTAAAACTTGGGATTATAAAAAATTCTTAACACCAGGAGAAGGAAAAGGTTTATCATTCACAGACGAAGACTGGTTCCACAATAATGCAGTTTGGTATGATGAAAATACAAATTCATTAACATTCTCAGGACGTCATGTTGACGTAATGGTAAATATTGATTATGATAGTGGTGAGTTAAACTGGATTATTGGCGATCCAGAAACTTGGCCAGACCATATGCAAAAGTATTTCTTCAAACCAATCGGTAACAATTTTGAATGGCAATATGAGCAACATGCTTGTGTGATTACACCAAACGGAGATGTTATGTGTTTTGATAACCATCATAACTCCACAAAAGTAGAAGCAAAAAAAGTACCTGCATATAACAACTACTCTAGAGGTGTAAGATATAGAATTAATACAGAAGATATGACAATTGAGCAAGTATGGCAATATGGAAAAGAAAGAGGCGCAGAATTCTTCTCTCCATATATCTGTAATGTAGAATACTACAATGAAGGTCATTATTTAGTGCATTCAGGTGGTATTGCTTATGATAAAGATGGTGTGCCATCAGAAGCATTAGGTGCATTTGCTAAAATGACAGGTGGTTCTTTAAATTCTATTACAGTAGAATTAGTAAATGATACAAAGATGTATGAAATGAAAGCACATGGTAACTTCTACCGTGCTGAAAAACTTAAATTATACTGTGATGGTATTAATTTAGAAATGGGTGAAGGTACAATCTTAGGTTACTTAAGTGAAACAAAAGAGTTTGGTACAGGTATCCCAGCTGAAGCTTGTGGAGAAATGTTACCAGAGACTTGCAATGCAAGAGTAGAAGAGCAATTTGATATGTTTACATTCTTCTGCCGCTTCACAAAAGGTGATCTTGCAATGATGTTACTTGAGCAAGGAGATGAAGTACATAGATACTACATTTCTACAACAGCTGTCCCATCAAAAGCAATGTGCTGTGGTTCTTTCTTAGACACAGATGATCGTAATACTAGAACATGTGTAACTAAAACAGGTTTAAAAGGTACTTATGATATCCGTGTAATTATTGAGGATAAAAAATACGAAACAGGAATTCAAATTACTTGCTAGAGGTATTATAATAATATCATTCTTCCAAGTTAGAAACTGGTACAAAGCAGATTTAGAAGCGAAGAAGACTCTAAATCTGCTTTGCTTTAAGAAAAATTAAATAAGAAGAGGTGTTAAGCTATGCAAGAACAAGTCAAAATTTCATCAAAAAGTAATGCTGATTTAGTTTTAAAAGCCATTCCGGGACATTTCTCAAGTGATCGTTTCCATGTAAATTATTACATTGACATGACAACTTTAAAAATGCGTCAAAGAGAATCTAAATTAGTTGCTGAGGTAATGGCAGAACAATATGTGAAAAAAGTAAAATTAGATAAAGATATTATGGGTATGCAACCAGCTTGGGAATCAATGGTTAACCTTGGAGCGACTAAAACGCCTATTGATACAATTATTTGTATGGATGGTTGCGAAGTAATTGGTGCTTATTTAGCAGAAGAACTTAGTATAGGTGGTTTCCCATCTAATAATAAACATCATTCTTTCTATGTTATTACACCAGAATTTGATAAGAGTGGACAAATGGTTGTTAACAAAAATATCAAACCAATGATTCATGGGAAAAATGTATTAATCGTATTAGCAACAGCAATGAGCGGTAGAACTATTTCTAAAGCTATTGGAACAATCTTAGCATATGGTGGAAAAGTAACAGGTTTATCTGTTATTTTTGCAAATGTGGATGAGGTAGATGGTTATCCAGTACATGCAGTATTTACACGTGATGATTTACCAAACTTTAAATTATCAGATCCAAATGCATGCGAAGATTGTAAAGCAAAGAAACCTTTAGATGCTGTAGTAAATTCATATGGATTTAATTCTTTTGAAGACTAGAATTTAGCTTATAAAATGAGCTGTTACATTTAAAAGTGTAGCAGTTCTTTTTTTATGCTGAGCATTTTAATTTTGTGTAATATAAGTGGAAGTCATGTTGAAATTTAAGATTTTTTGTAATAAGCTATAAGTATAAAGACATTAAACTATACATATAGAACAAGAGGACAGCAATGAAAAAGAAATATTGGAGGATAGCGGTCATAGGACTTTTAGCGACTCAGCTATGTATGAATGTACAAGCTGTAGAGCCAAGTTTTGCGACTAGGCATAACCCGTATCACATATTAGTTAATAAGCAAAATCCAGTCAGTCGTGATTATGTTCCAAAAGACTTAGTCATGCCTAAAGTTAGGTTTAATACACCGGGCAACATAGAAAAAAATTATATGGAACGAGAAGCAGCTTATGCACTTGAAATGATGTTTCAAGATGCTAAAGCAAGTGGAGTCACCTTAATTGCAGTAAGTGGCTATAGAAGCTATGACTATCAAAACATGCTTTATACACGTGCTATTAAAAATTATGGTCCTAATCAAAAAGGGTCAGCTCCGCCTAATGAATCTGAGCACCGTACAGGATTGGCTATGGATATCACTGGGCTTAGTGGAGGAACAATACAGGAAAGTTTTGGTAACACAAAAGAAGGTAAGTGGCTAGCGGCTAATTGCTACAAATATGGTTATATTATTCGTTATCCAAAGAATAAGACAGATATTACAGGCATTATATATGAACCATGGCACGTACGCTATGTAGGAAAAGAACTTGCAACAAAATTACATACTAGTGGATTAACAATGGAAGAACTTACACGCTGTTGTTATGAAATTACTGAGATGAATATGGAGTTAGATGGGACAACAAGTATACAAAAAGTACCTATTATAAATGAAGATGGTGTGTTATATATAGGATTAAGAGAATTAGGCAATCGTATAGGTGGTACTGTTGAATATACATCAAGAACACAAATGAGTAGTTTAACCTATGGCAGACATTATTTAGTAGCAGGTGATAATTGGCTTAATGGGGGAGGAATAAAGACGCTAATGATTAACGAAAAACTTTATGTACCTCTTAGAAAGAGCTGTGAAATACTAGGACTTAGATTAGTAGACGTTGATTATAATGGGCAGAAACTATTTGTTCAAAATATAGAATACTAGGGAGGGAAAGAATATGTTTAAAGAATATAAAAACCAAAGTGAGACATTATTAGAATTATTAAGAGCTTATTGTCAGTGTGAAGAAGGGAAAGATAAAGCATCAAAAGAGGCACTTAGTAAGTATCTTAATGAGCAGGATATGGAATTTGTGAAATGGGTACAAGTTGTAATTCACTTAGGATGTAATCCTCAAGAAGGGACGCCAGAAGAAGTATATAGCAAGACAATGCAAGCGTTTAATCTTTTAAAAGGTTGGCGTCCACAAGAAATAGAAGTACGTAATATGATTATTAAAAATCCATTAGATCAATATTTTATAAAAGGTTTAAAAGTATTAGGTTTAAGTGAATAAAAACATTATTCGTAGTTAGATAGAGTGTTATAATAAAAATAGATTTCAGAGGTATTTCATAGAGGCACAAAGTAAATAAATCCATATAAGGAAGTGGTAGTATGAAGCAAGCTTTGAAGAAAACGGCTTTAGTAGGAACAGTGTTATTGATGTTATCTTCGATTAATACTATTCAAGCTAAAAAAGTAGAAGTGAGTGTACCTATTATTTGTGAAAAGGGAGAAAATCTCATACCTATTCGAAAGGTAGCAGAGACCTTAGGAGCAAAGTCTATAACATGGAATAAAAAGGAACATATCCTTTCTATGGAGGTAGATTATAAGCTCTCACATTTGTATCTGTCTTACCTAAATGGTTTAGAAGAAACTAATAGGGAGTATGTAGAACCCTTACCTCCACGTCTTAGAAATATGGAGTTGCCACCTTATCCGCTAAAGGGGAGAAATGGACAACAATTAGAACAAAGGCCTATTACTTTAGAACTTAAAGATGGAGATTATAGTGCGAGTTATGCAGTTTATGACTATAAAATAGCAGACAATACCTTGTATTTAGGAGAAGAATGGCTTAACACCATTTTTCTAGCGGATTCTATCAAGATTCAATCAAAGGATAAGCTTCAAGTTCAGTATTTAGATAAGAGTGAGCTTGAGGAAGAGGTAAAAACGTTAGAAGGCCTAATCAAACCAACGACAGCTGAAGAAGCTATTACCTTATGGAGTAGAGGACAACAAACTAGAAGTGGTGCTTTGCAGTATAGTGCATTAAGTGAACCACTACAAAAAAAGGTGATGGAGCAATTTTCGGGTTGGGTAACAGGTGGTTCTAGCCCATCTCTTGGAAAACTTGTCAGCCAACAAGCAGAAGTAGTAGATGAAGGGCATAAAGTCTATACACTTCAATACGATGAAATGCTTCAAGGAAAAGTAAGTGGACATATTCAGCAAAAAGTATTTGTGGAACATGTAGACCAAAATGGTAAAGGCTTTTGGCTGATTACGGGTGTAGAAGGCGACACAGGGTATTATAGCCTTATAAAATAAATATTTTATGCAGTGAAAACTTTTACTATGTGAGGAGCCCGGTCGGCACTACGTGGGTGCTCTCCCTTTCGCTTTTGCTCAAATGGACTAAGAAGGTGTAAGCTCTTATTCAGTCAGAATGTGCGAAAACTCGCTAGCGCTCAAACACTCGCACAAAATCCTTCCTTTATAATCGCTAACACATTCTAAGTCCATCCTCGAAAAAAGCTCCAGTGAGGTTACCCACGTATTACCGCCCTTTTCTACTCACGAAGGTAAGTTTTCACTTCCAGTGACACCCCGTGGTGAAGAGATCGGAGTAAATGTTTCTTCTTCGGAAGGCAAAACCTTGCAGGTATCAATGCCTTTTGCTACTGGATTAAGTAAGACACGCTTTGTAGAATTGATAGTACTTTTGATCTAAACTCGGAAATGATTAGGCACTTTCATATGAAGGATGTTTAGAAAATGGGTCATGTAGTTTTGCTATCTTTCTACCGGAAGGGTTATGATGTGATGGGCAGTAAGGTGAGTTATTGTATGGAAACTTTCTCCACAGACTTTTTAGAGAGGCTTAGAGAATGGAATCAAACTGGTTTTAGGGAAATGTCTGAAGAAAAGTGAACTTCTTTTCTGAGTTTTGACCGTTAGTTTGATGGAATGAACTTAGCCTCTCTTAAAAGTCGAGGACTAGAAGTTGGAATACAATAAACTTGCCTACATGTCCTCACACTTAACCAAATATTTATTTTATAAGCTACTAGAGAGTATTACTTCCCAAAAAATTAGGATATCAGAGGCTTTTTACTAGACTAAATAGAAAAGATGTGTAGGCATTTACTGCCGTACACATCTTTTTTGTTATTTAATAATCCATGCGTTGTTGATATAACGTTCGTGTCCTAAACTTGGTTTGTTTACATAGTCGTTGTCATAGTACATAACAGTTGAGCTACCACCATCTAACATAGCTGCATTAATGCAACCTTCTGCAAGCAAGGTATTTTGGAGAACATCTAAGTCTACACCGATACTATAGCCTGGCTGTCTACCGTCGATACAAAGGAAGAGTACTTCACCTGTAGGGCGTTGACCAATGGCTGTACGTGGAGCAATACCCCAACCTCCTGTACCTTCTTTGATTGTGGTTTCCCCGTTTACAATAAGGAAGGGTTTGAAATCTACGGCATCACGTAAGTTAGCATCTAAGGCTTCTTGTTTCGTCATTTTGCCAAGGACTAAAACATTATCTTGATTAAAGCCAATCACACTATGTTTCATATTTCCGTTAGATTGAATAAGTTGATTATCTACGATGAGGAGCCCAGCAGGTGTTCCGCCGTTTGAATCATAGTTGGGGCCATCAACAAAACCACCTGCATTAATACCTGCTCGTGCTTCATGGGTAGCAACCATTGTTTTGACCAGATCGCCACGTTCATATTGATAGCGTGTTTGTGCAAGTGTGACACGAGAAGGGTCACTGATGAGCATTAATTTACCTTTCCAAGTACTACCTGATACATCTTTAAGATAAATCCCTTCTTCAAGTTCTTTATAACCTTGAGCAAGATATGTATCTTCTAGAGGGATATCTTCATTTGAGGAATCTTCTTGCTTTGGAATTTCTACAAGATCAGTAGAGGTTTGATAACCGGAGTCATCCACTTCATTACGTTTCATAATTTCATCTATTTTATCTTGTTTAATAAAAGCTGTTGCAAGCCATTTATGATTTAAAGTTGTCATAGCCGTTGTTACCCATAAATCTTGTGTAGGGCGTACCCAACCAGACATAATTAAAATGTAAAAGCTTGCAATTCCAGTTAAAAATAGTCCTCCTAAAGTAATACATGCAGACTTAATAAATATTTTAAAAAGGCGCTTAGGCATATTTGAATCTCCTTTTTACTAGTGTTTTGATATTATATGTTTATTATCATATCACAAAAAAATGAATACTTGGTAACAGGCGTATTACAATTTTCATATGCATAAACTATTAGTGAGGAGATGATATAGGGTAAAGAGGGTGAGGTTATGCAACAACAGCTTACAACAAAAGGAAAACTTTTAAATACTAAGGGAGAATTATGTGATAGAGGATACAGCACTTCACTTATATTAGAGTATGATAGAGAAGATATTCAGGCTTCAAAGTGGAGGATTAAGGAATGGGATTATTACTTAATTACAACATCTCATTATGGCGTAGCATTAACCATTGCAGATAATAGCTACATGGGTCTTGTGAGTATTTCTCTATTAGATTTTAAAAACAAGACTTATAAGACGAAGACACATATGATTCCTTTTACTTTTGGGAAGTTAAAGTTACCTCATACATCTAAGACAGGAGATATACGTTATGTAGATCATCAGGTGGAAGTACATGTTTATACTCATAAAAAAGAAAGACGTCTGAGATGTTACATGAAAGAGTTTGAGAAAGATAAGCCTTTCGAATGTGAATTTATATTAAGTGATGAGCCTAAAGAGAGTATTGTAACGGTTACACCTTTTAAAGAGGATAAAAAAGCTTTTTATTATAATCAAAAAATAATAGGTATGTGTGCAAGAGGTTATGTAAAAGCAGGAAAGCAGTTTTTAACCTTTAGGCAAAATAATGCGAGAGCACTCTTGGATTGGGGAAGAGGTGTATGGCCTTACAAAAGTCATTGGTACTGGGGTGCTGCAATGGGAACAGTAGACAATGAAGAAATAGGCTTTAATATAGGATGTAGTTTTGGAGATACAAATGGAACCAGTGAAAACTGCTTTTTTTATAAAGGTTTGCAGTATAAGTTAGAAGCTGTTAAAGCAATCGTCCCAAAACAAGATGAAGTCGGAATACTATGGAAGTTTCATTCAAGTGATGGCAGATTCGAAATGGAATTTAAACCAATTGTCAATCGTAAAGATTATCATTCTTATGGTATTATCCTAAGTGATCAACAGCAAGTATTTGGGAAATATACAGGGAAAGTGATTTTAGATGATGGGACAGAAATAAAGGTAAGAGACTTATTAGGATTTGCTGAAAGTGTACGCAATAAGTGGTAAATGGGGAGTAATCAAGAGAAGGTTAAAGAGAAAATAACTTTAACTTTCTTTTTTATGTTCTTGATAATGGGAAAATTTGTTATATAATAGAAGGACGACATAATGAGGGAGGACTAAAATGGTTTCAACTTGGAATAATGCCTTTGAAATAGGGATTGAAACGATAGATGCACAACATAAAGAACTTTTTAGAATGCTTAGGGACTTAGAACAAATGGTTTTGACGAAGTGTTCTCAGTATGAGTATAATGATTTTGTTAAATTGATATGTGAAGTACGTGATTATTCAACATATCATTTTTATGAAGAGGAAAAAATTATGGAAGTTACAGAGTTTTTAGAGCTAGATAATCATAGAAAACAGCATATAGCTTTTAAAGAAGAAATTAATAAAATTAACTATATTCAATTAGAAAAAGAGCCTTTGCCTATTATCAATGAGCTAAAAAGCTATATAGAGCTTTGGATTATGCAACATATGCTTCTTGAAGATACTAAATTAAGAACATATACCCATAAACTAACAAAAAACTAAAATATAAAAGAATATAAAAAATAAATAAAAAGAATATAAAAAATACATAACAAAGTAAAAATAATGCATAGGTATAATGAAGGCGCTACTTTATAATAAAATAGAGTAGCCTTTAATCATTTACAAGGAGAAAACTATGCAAACAACAATAACTTTTGAGAAACAATGGATGAGAGTAAGTAAGTGGAATGAAGGGGCAACAGTACCTTTTATTTCTGGAATCAGTATTTTGCAAAATTCATTAGAAAGTCAATTAGCACCAGATGACAAGGCGAATATAGGTTATGGAAAGGTGGCGACCATTTACCCTTATACAGAGCAAAATGTGTATACAAGGCAATTGCAAGAAACAGAAGTAGAGGTTGTAAAGTTAGAAAATGATTTTATATGTGCACTTTTTATACCGAGTCTAGGAGGCAGATTGTGGTCTCTTTATGATAAAGTAGCTAAAAAAGAATTGTTGTATGTGAATGATGTCATTAGACCAAGTAATTTAGCTGTACGTAATGCATGGGTAAGTGGAGGGGTTGAGTGGAATATAGGTGTTATTGGTCACTCACCTTTTACGTGTGAACAACTTTTTGTGGGTCAATTAGAAGTGGATGGTATGCCGGTACTTCGTATGTATGAATATGAACGTATTCGTAAGGTAACTTATCAAATGGACTTCTTCCTACCTGAAGATTCTAGATATCTCATGTGCCGTATGCGTATTGTAAATCCTAATAAAGAAGTTGTACCAATGTATTGGTGGAGTAATATTGCTGTAAATGAACAAGAAAAAGGAAGACTTGTTGTAGAGGCAGAATCAGCCTATACTAATGCAGATAATGTAGTTTACAAAGTAGAAGTGCCCAAGGTAAATGGTATAGATATTACTAATCCAAAGGAAATTCCTATTTCTGTAGATTATTTCTTTGATATTGATGAAAACAAACGAAAATATATTACATACTTAAATGAAGAAGGATATGGATTAATCCAAACGTCGACAAGTAGATTAGAAGGACGTAAGCTATTTGTGTGGGGGCAAACAAGAGGAAGCCAGAGATGGCAACAGTATCTCAATGAGCAAGCAGGTCCGTATATAGAAATTCAAGCAGGCTTAGCAAAGACTCAATATGGTTGCTTACCTATGCCAGAAGAAAGTGAATGGGAATGGATAGAAGCGTATGGCCCTATGCAAGTGGATAAAGAGGCTGTACAAGGTGACTGGTATCAATTAAGAGAACTGGTAACAAGGGAGTTAGAAAGCAGATTGCCTGCTGAAATGCTAGAAAAGTGTCTATCAGAAACAAGAGAAAGTATAGCGCTAAAGCCAGCACAAGTCATCAAAGAAGGTGGAATCTTTGGTGCAGTGGAAAATAGACGAAGAGAATCTAAGGGACTAACACCATTAAGTAGTCATCTAGACTTTGGTCATATACCTGTGGACAATCAATGGATTAAACTCTTAAAAGAGGGGACTATAGGGGCTTGGCCTGAAGTACCAGGTAGCTACATGATTGATGATACCTACTATGAGTTATTGCAAGATGTAGTACAAAATAAAGATTTATTAAATGGATATGCTTGGTATCATTTAGGACTTAATCATTTAGTGAGACAAAAAATAGATGAAGCAATCGATTGTTTTAAAGAATCTTTAAGGTTAGAAGCAAATGCTTTTAATAGTCATGCATTAGCTGTAGCTTGGAACCTAAAAGGAGACCAAGCACAAACGGTAACATATAGTTTGAAAGCTATATTAAGACGTCAAGATGATATAGGCTTAGTAAAAAGTTGCATGTCACTGTTAGTGCAAAATGAAGCCTATACAGAACTTATAGAAGTGAGTGAATACTTACCAGAAGAAGTTAAGCACAATACACGTATTAGTCTATATAGAGCTTATGCTTATGCGCAGTGTAAAAACGTCAATAAGGCAAGAAGACTTATTTATAAAAACAGTTATATAGAGGTTGATGACATCAGAGAAGGGGAACTTTTTGCGGCTGTAGTATGGGATAGGATTCAAGCTTTAGAAGAGGTTCCACAGGAACTCCCATTTGAATTAGATTTTAATGCATTATTTGTTTAATAGAATATGAAAAAATAAAACATGTCTTAGATCACTTTAGTAGTGGTCTAAGACATGTTTTGTTTTAAAATAGGTTATTGGAATAATTCAAAAGTATAGCCCATGTTGTGAGCTTCATCAATCACATCACCTAAAATTTGAGTGTTGGTTTTAGAAATAGCATGTAATAGCATAATAGAACCATTATGAAGATTATTAAGAATGAGTTTCTTTGCAGTGTCAGGTGCTGGTTGCTTATTCACATCATAATCACTATAAGCAAAACTCCAGAAAATAGTTTTATAACCTAACTCTTTAGTCATGGCTAAACTTTTTTGTGAGTAATGTCCCATTGGTGGACGGAAAAGTTTAACCATAGGTTGACCGGTGATTGCTTCATATTTACTTGCCACATCACTTAGTTCAGCAGCAAATTTATCAGGGTTGCCTGCACATGATGGCATAGAAGGATGGTGATTGGAATGGTTTGCTACAATGTGTCCTTCGTCTACCATACGTTTGATAAGATCAGGATTTGTTGTTACATAAGGTGAAGTTACAAAAAAGATTGCTTTAACATTCTTTGCTTTTAGAGTATCTAAAATTTGAGGCGTATAACCTTTTTCATAACCTTCATCAAAAGTAAGATAAAGTACTTTTGATGAAGTATCTCCTACATAATAAGCATCATAATCTGTAAGTTGAAAATTGAGTTTATCATTAACACGAGGTGTAGAATGATCTTTGCTACGTACAAGCCACCAGTCAATTTTAGTATTATCTGCTTGGCTTGCAAAAACCGGGATCAGTGTTGAGATCATAAGGAGAAACGCAAGCCAAAAGATACCTCTTTTTTTCATAAGTCAAAACCTCCTAGATAACAATTTTGTCCATACGATATAGTTTGTCCAGAATCATTAAATCTATAGATTAATAAATAGGATTATAGAGATTATATAGCAATATAAATTGATTATAAAAGGAAGTAGAGACTTCTTGTAAAGTTGGCTAAAAGGAAAATAACTTTATAAAATGATAACAAAAAAGCATCAATAACTAGATAAAATGTATAGAGAATAAGTTGTAAAGGCAAAATGTATAAAAAGAAATATAGAATGTATTCATAATTACTAAAAGTGACTTTTGTGATTGGACTATATAACTGTATATATGCTCAATGTTTATTTCAGAAAATAATGCAATTTGCTAAAAAATAGCTTTACAAAATTTGGAAATAATAATACAATAATAAATGACAAAAGGGTAAATTATGAGAAGAGTTTTGAAGGGGAAAGGAGTGGTAAGTATGACAACACATATGGATGCTTACACAATTTTATATCAAGCAAAAGAACAACTTACAGACAATGACCATGTACGTCAAATGGTAGAGGAAAAGATAGGTGGAAATGCTGAAAGCTTTTTAGCACAAATGGATGAAAATAGTATGCGTGACTTGGCAGTAGCAGGGCTTGAGGCAGGGATTAAGCAAATACGTTACGAATATCCACCAAGTGTATCTAAACGCATGCAAAAGTATTATTATCAAAATAAAGAAACATTATTAGAAGCTTTTTCACATAATGTGAAAGCATGTGTGACAAAATGGGATGAAGAAGCTGTAGAAGTATGAGATAATGGTTTCAAATGACATAAAGGAGCAAAGACTCATAAGATGAAAATTGGTATTATATCAGATACTCATGGTATATTAAAAGAAGAAGTTATTCATACATTATCAACCTGTGATTATATTTTTCATGCAGGAGATGTAGGAGATCAAGAGATTCTTAGGCAACTAGAAAGTATAGCGACTACTTATGCAATTCAAGGGAATAATGATAGCGATAGTTTAGGGTTAAAAGAACGATTAGAGATTGAAATAGCAGGCTACCAATTTTATATGGTACATGACTTAAAGAGTGAAAAAATATTGCCTAAAGGATATGATTTTGTAATCAGTGGGCATTCCCATCAATTTGATTTACATTACTCGAGTAAAACTACTTGGATCAATCCAGGTGGATGTGGCAAGAGACGATTTGGATTACCACTCACAATGGTACGCTTACACCTTGAAGAACAAGTTCATATAGAACTTTTAACACTATCTAAGTAACACTTCCTAAGAAAATAACTTAACTTATATAGATTAAAGGGACTCACCAGTAATAGGTGAGTCCCTTTTGAATTATTTAATAGACAGTGCTAAGTTATCAAATTCTACAAGATCTACATTGCCTTGACCATAGTCATCGTAAAGTAGTGTAATAGAATCTCCTACTTGAGTAAGAGGAAGTTCTTTTGAAAGAGCAGAATTAGTAATGAACACATTATTTGGCATGGTATCAATAGTGAAGTAGTAGTAGGTATTACCGCTTTGAACATCTGCATTAAAGCGTGTAATAATCCCTTTTGCTTCAAGGTGTGTTGCTTGATTACCAATGTTAATTTGGTTGCCCTTTGATTTGAGAGCTTCTTGATAACTACGAAGGGCTTCTTCTTTGTTTTCTCCAAGGCCTACTAAGCTATAATCCTCAACAGAGACAAAGGAAACCATTTTAATAAGTCCTGCTTTATCTTTTAAAGACATAACATAAGTTGGCTGCCCTAAAATGTTATACATAACAGGGAAGGTAGCGGTATAACCTTTTTCTTGTACTTTACCTTCAGCTGAACGCATGGCTGCAACCTCTGTTGCACCTGGTTGTTTGTAGAGTTTAGATTCTTTTGTACGTGTATCTACAAGCATAAAGCCAATAGTAGATTCATCTGCTCCAGAAGAAG
The DNA here is from genome assembly GCF_027857615.1 of Holtiella tumoricola. Taxonomy (NCBI): domain Bacteria; kingdom Bacillati; phylum Bacillota; class Clostridia; order Lachnospirales; family Cellulosilyticaceae; genus Holtiella; species Holtiella tumoricola. The sequence continues at coordinate 111,155 of NZ_JAQIFT010000016.1, read as the reverse complement.
TAATTCCTGTGTACCAGTAACTTTTACCATCTTCACCATATACAAGTGACATGCCTGTTGTTGGAACGAGTACATTAGCTTCTGTAATCACAGCATTTAAGAAACCTTCTACATAGACACCCCAGTCGCGGATTTGTGAACCAATGAAACTTTCAGGTTGGATACGGTCAATCCAAGTTGGTGCATCTTCAATGCTATAAGATGCAATTTCTCCTGTTGTGGCATTAACTGTAGCAACACCTACCGCATCACTTCCACCGAAGCCAATTTTGTGGTCATAAAGTGTGACAACCCAATAAGGTATACCATTATCATCAATTTCGAAAGTGAAATCAGTAAGGCCTATATTGGTATGGCCGTTTAAGTAAACATGTCTTGCTAAATCTTGATGTAAATAAGCATCTGGTTGATAAACAATTTTAACAGGCTGTCCGTCTAATTCTTGAACAAAACGAACATCTTGTGGGTTAGTTGCAGAAACCATAATATAACCTGTTGTACCACCTAAGTTAGTAAGCCATTTAATGGTATCACGGTGCACAAGAGGTGCAACCCAGTAAAGTGAGCCGTTAACACTTTGAATATGGAACTCGCCAAGTTTTGAAATACTACCAAGAGCAGGTACTTCACCGATTTTTTTATCCCCAAGACGAATAGCTGTCTCACGGTCTACAAGGCGAATATCTGCTACGCTGACAGGGCTAATGTCAGAAGTAAACTGACTTTCTTGTACAGTACCTAAAAGTTCACGATATTTACTAGAGTGAAGAAAAGGTGCTGAAAGGATGAAAGGCGCCGCAACGGTTACAATGATGGCAAGTATACCAATACCAAAGAAGAGTTTGGCGAGCTTAGGTACATTGAAGAGAGAGTGATCACCTTCAACTGTAATTAAACTTGGTCCTTTTAAAGAGAAGAAGCCGAGCAATAATGCGATACCTGCTACAAACACATAAAGTGATGTAAAACGAGGATTAAAGACAGGTAATTCAACGTAAATGTACGCAAGTGCACCTACTAAAACAAGTAGGTATCCCCATAATTTTCTTTTCATCTAAGATCTCCTTTCAATTTGAGGTCTAAAGTTATTATATCAAAAATATATAAACTAATTATGTAATAATAAATAAAAGAGCCTCTAGACTTAGGCAGTGCCAAAGTTTAGAGGCTCCTATATAATGAAGGTTATTTTTTTGCTATTTATTTTTCATAACCATTTCACGGATAAATTTATAAACTTGAATGATTAAGGTTGGCATAAATGCTAAACCATAAATGGTGAAGACTTGATTCATTGTAAGTGGTGCAATAACAAATAAATCTTTAACACCTGGTATAAAGAGTACAGCATTTAAAAGTAAGAAACCAAGCACAAAAGCACCTACGCTATATCTATTAGAGAATAGTCCAAGATGAACAATTGACTTTTTACCACGACAGTTAAAACCGTGGAATAAACGACCAAGACATAAGGTTGCAAAAGCCATTGTACTTGCATGAGCTGGTGTTACTTCTAATCCTATATAATAAGCAATCATTGTAAAGATACCAATGATACTACCTTCTACAAGGATACGCATTAAGAAGTCTTTAGATAAAATAGAAGCTTTAGGATCACGAGGTTTTTGTCTTAATAAATCATCATTAGCAGGTTCCATACCAATTGCAATAGCAGGTAAGCTATCTGTTACTAAGTTGATGAAGAGTAAGTGAACAGGTGCAAATGGCATTGGAAGTGCCATTAAAGAGGTATATAAAACAGCTAATATACCAGAGGTGTTACCAGAAAGTAAGAACTTAATAGCGTTCTTGATATTTGTATACACATTACGTCCATTTGTAATGGCTTTAACAATGGTTGCAAAGTTATCATCAGTTAAAATCATAGCAGCAGCATCTTTTGAAACTTCAGTACCTGTAATACCCATGGCAATACCGATATCAGCCTTTTTAAGAGCTGGTGCATCATTTACACCATCACCGGTCATAGCAACAATCTTACCTTTTCTTTGCCATGCATCAACGATACGAATTTTATTTTCTGGTGAAACACGTGCATAGACTGCAATATGCTCAAGTTGCTCATCAAGTTCAGTGTCTGTCATCTTATCAAGCGTTTGACCTTCGATTGCTTTATCATCTGGTGCAAGGATACCGATTTCTTTAGCAATAGCAGAAGCTGTTACACGATGGTCGCCTGTAATCATAATAGGTTTGATACCAGCAAGGCGTGCATCTGCTACAGCAGCTTTAGATTCTTCACGAGGTGGGTCAATCATAGAAATGAGACCGAGGAAAATATAATTGCTTTCATCTTCTAATGCAAGTTCTTTCTGAGCATCTAAAACTTTGTAAGAAAATGCTAGGACACGTAGACCGTTTTCAGAAAGGAATTGATTTGCAGCAGTAATCTTATCCATATCTTCTTCTGTAATCAGACGAATGCCTGAAGCAGTAGCGATATGTGTTGTACGTCCAAGGAGAACATCTACTGCACCTTTTGTAAACATAAGATATTGTTCATCAATATGATGGAGTGTTGTCATTAATTTTCTATCGGAGTCAAAAGGTAATTCACTAAGACGAGGATATTCATTTCTAAGTGAAATTTCACTAAGTCCTAGACGACCACCTAAATTAACAAGGGCAACTTCTGTTGGATCACCAATTTCTTGCCCACCTTGATTGGTAGAGTCATTAGCCAAAATAGCATTTTGGAGAAGAATACGTCCAAGGCCTTTTGTATAATCTAGAGATTCACCATCTACAAGTGCGTGGTCAAGATATACTTTTTTAGTAGTCATTTTGTTTTGCGTTAATGTACCTGTTTTGTCAGAACAAATAATAGAAATACTTCCTAAGCTTTCAACTGCTTTAAGTTCTTTCATGATGGCATTTTGTTTAGCCATCTTTTGAGTGCCTAAAGCAAGTACAATAGTTACAATAGAACTTAAAGCTTCAGGAATAGCAGCAACAGCAAGTGCAACAGCAAACATTAAAGAATCAAGTACTGGCACTTTTCTATAAATACTGAGTGCAAATACACCTGCACAGATAATAAGAATGATAAAAGCAAGTTTTTTACTAAAGTCATCAAGGTTTGCTTGAAGAGGTGTTTTCTTTTGTTGTGTTTGGTTCATTAAAGTAGCAATTTTACCAATTTCAGTTTGCATACCCGTAGCAGTAACAAGGATGATTCCACGTCCATAAGTAACAAGAGAGCCAGAGAAAACCATATTCACTTGGTCACCAAGTGCAAGTTCATCTTTTTCTACAGCATCAGTGATTTTAGAAACACTTTCAGATTCACCTGTTAGTGAGCTTTCATTTACCTGTAGAGAATAACTTTCAAGTACACGACCATCAGCAACAATCAAATCTCCTGCTTCTAAAAATAGAATATCACCTGGAACAATTTCACTTGAAGCAAGTTCCATTTTAGAGCCATTACGGATGACCTTTGCAGTAGGCGCTGAAAGGGCTTTTAAGCTACTCAGAGATTTTTCAGCTTTAAAGTGTTGGACTGTACCTAAGATCGCATTTAAGATAATAACTGCAAAAATAACAATTGTACTTTCCACATTACCAGAGAGCATTGAGATAATAGCGGCAGCAATTAAAATGATAACAAGTAAATCTTTGAATTGTTCAAGAAATACGATAATACCACTTTTCTTTTTGCCCTCTGAAAGAGCATTGGGGCCGTAGGTTTCAAGTTGCTTTTGTGCCTGGTTTGTTGAAAGTCCTTCTAAAGAAACATTAAATTCATCGAGTACTTTAGAAGTTGGTTGGTTAAAATACTTATTCATAATTTCCCTCCTATGAGTGTTTAATCTATGAAAAAAGGTACAGTAATAAAAAAAGACCTTTAATATAATCTCCAGTTAGTATCACCTGAAAATCATATTAAAAGTCTTGTAACCATGAGATGGTATATATCACCAGATTGCAAGCAATCGCGATTGTTGATGATATATTTTAACTACTCCCTTTTAACATTTTATAAAATCCAAAAATGAATTTTATAAATAATATATAATATTTAGTTAAGATGATTATAGTTACAAATAAAGTTTTTGTCAATGATAATTTTAAAGTTTTATTTAAAATAGTGATGAATAAATAGAAAGATTTAATTCATAAGATAAGAATAAATAGAATAGAAAGCATAGGTAGAACAATATGTGGTTTATTTATAGTATACGTATTTTGCTTATCTTAAATTTAGTTGTCCTAGGACTTATAGGACAGTGGTTGAATATGGTTATTATTACTTCGGTCATTGCTATTACCTTTATACCAGAAGTATTAAATAAAGTATTTCATATACAACTGACGAAATTTATGAGGAACTTTCTTGTGATCTTCTCCATGTTAGCGCAGTGGGGAGGGACCTATTTAAGAGCGTATGATTATATAAGTTGGTGGGATATTTTCTTACATGGCCTCTCAGCAGTATTGGTAGTTATTGCTGGTGTAGTCCTTTTAAGACTTATAGATCCAGAATTTATATTGTTTGAGAAAAGACAGTATAAGGTCATTGGCTGGTTCCTATTTATGACTGTATCTGCAAGTGCAGTCTTTTGGGAAATCTGCGAATTTGTTGGAGATACCTTCTTTGGGACAAATGCTCAGCTGGGAAGTTTAGTAGATACCATGGAAGATATGATTATATGTGTTGTTATAGGGGCAATTTTTGTACCTATAGTAGCTTGGTCTATTAAATATGAAAAGGATAACTTGATTATGCGCCAGCTTAAAGCCTTTCAAGCACTTAATACAAGTCAAGAAGTTGGTGAAAGATGTAGTGTGCTAATAATAGATTCTAAAGAAGAATAAAAAAGAGTGCGCCATAAACTTTATGCGCACTCTTTTTAAAATTAATTTTCGGTACTAACTTTTACGATTTCTAAGATTACTTTATAAGCAGCAATGAGTTCACTTGCGACTACAAATTCATAGCGGCCGTGTCCGTTATAAGTACCTGTAAAGAAGTTAGGTGTAGGAAGTCCCATGAAGGAAAGTCTTGCACCATCTGTACCACCACGAATAGGATCTGTATTTGGTGTAATACCTAGGTTTTGGAAAGCTTTTGTAGCAAGTTCCATAACGTGTGGATGTTGGTCAATAATTTCACTCATATTGTAATAGCTATCTGTGAGTGTAAGGGTAAAGCTACCTTCACCATAACGTGCGTTCATTGTAGCAACAACTTCACTCATTTTTTGTTTACGTTGTTCAAAGATTTCTTTACTGTGGTCACGGATAATATAATCCATGGTTGTAAGATCTACAGAACCTGCTAAATCATGAAGGAGGTAGAAGCCTTCAAAGAGCTCTGTCTTTTCAGGTACTTCATCGGCAGGAAGTAAGCTATGAAGTTCATAGGCCATAAGTAAACTATTTTTCATCTTATCTTTAGCAGCTCCAGGATGAACACTTACACCTTGTACAACAATATGACAAGAAGCAGCATTGAAAGTTTGAGATTGTAGCTCAGGCGCACCACTACCATCTACAGTGTACGCAAAGTCACAACCAAATTTAGCTACGTCAAAGTGATCAGCACCATGACCAACTTCTTCATCAGGTGTAAAGCCGATACGGATTTTGCCATGAGGAAGCTCAGGATGATTTATAAGGTGCTCGCAAGCTGTTAAAATAGCGGCAATTCCTGCTTTATCATCTCCACCTAAAAGGGTTGTACCATCTGTTGTAATAAGTGTTTCACCTATTTTTTCATTTAAGACTGGAAACTGAGTAGGAGAAAGTTTAATATTTTCTTTTTCATTAAGAAGGATATCGCCACCTTGATAATTCTCTACTACTTGAGGTTTTACACCTTTTCCTGTAAAGTCTGGTGCTGTATCCATATGCGCAATAAAGCCAATAGTAGGAAGGACCTTGTTTGTATTAGCAGGTAATGTAGCCATAACATAGCCGTACTCATCTAAAGTGACTTCTGTTAAACCAATTTTTTCACATTCTGCTTTAAGCTGTTTAGCAAATTCGATTTGTGTAGTTGTGCTTGGAAAGGTTGTACTACGAGAATCAGAAGTTGTATCAACTTTTACGTAGTCTAAAAAACGTTTAATGACAGGTTCGTTTACCATATTTTAATCCCAGCTTTCTTTAGTAATATAATTAAATCCAATTAAGAAAAGTATATCACATATTACAAAAACAATGCAAAACAAGTGGAATATGCTATAATAGGGATATCATTTTAAGAAGTGAGAGCGAGGAAAAATATGATTTTATTAGCAGCAACGGATATACGTAAAGTCTATGGAGAAAAAGTTATTTTCAATCAATTATCCTTAAGTATCCATAGTGAAGATAAAATTGGTTTAATTGGGATTAATGGGACAGGTAAATCCAGTCTCCTTAAAATATTAGCAGGATTTGAAACAGCAGATGGAGGAGATCTTGTAACTTCTAATGAGTTGATGATAGAGTATCTTCCTCAAAATCCATACTTTGAAGAAGATGCCACAGTGATTGAACAAATCTTTAAAGGGACATCTAGATTTATGCAAGTCCTTAAAAATTATGAAGAAACATCTGTAGCTTTAGAAAAAGATCCGGATAACACAAAGCTTCAAGAAAAGCTCCTTAGTTTAACAACTGAGATGGATGCAGTAGATGCATGGCAGGCAGAAAGTGAAGCTAAAGCAATCTTAACTAAACTTGGTATTACAGATTTCAATCAAAAGGTTGGCAACTTATCAGGGGGGCAAAAGAAGCGTATAGCTCTAGCGGGTGCTCTTATTCGTCCTTGTAATTTACTTATTATGGACGAGCCGACGAACCATTTAGATAATGATACCATCGATTATTTAGAAGAAATTTTAAAAAATAAAAAATGTGCAGTGCTTATGGTAACACATGATCGTTACTTCTTAGATCGTGTAACCAATAAAATTGCAGAGTTAGAAGATGGTAAACTTTACACTTATGATGGGAACTATGGAAAGTACCTAGAAATCAGTGCAGAACGTGCCATCATGCAGCAACGTTTAGAAGAAAAGCAAAAAACCCTTTATAAGCAAGAACTAGAATGGATGCGTAAAGGGGTAGAAGCACGTCGTACAAAGCAAAAAGCGAGACAAGATCGTTTCCACGAACTTAAAGACAATATGCAGTTTAAGCAGGCAGATAAAATGGATATTGGCCTTGCGACTTCTAGACTTGGGAAAAAAGTCATTGAGATGGAAAATGTATCTAAAGCCTTTGGAGATCGTATACTGATTCGTGATTTCACTTATAACTTCATTAAAGGTGAGCGTATTGGAATTATTGGGAATAATGGTCTTGGTAAGTCTACGTTACTCAATCTGATTACAGGTGAGCTGACTCCTGATAGTGGTGTGATTGAAATCGGTGAAACGGTACGCATTGGTTACTATAGTCAAGAGAGTAAAGACATGGATGATAGCATGCGTGTTATAGATTATGTCAAAGAACGTGGAGAGTACGTACGTTCTGAAGATGGAAGCTTAGTATCTGCAAGTAAGATGCTTGAAAGATTCTTATTCCCTTCTCATATGCAATATACACCGATTGGTAAACTTTCAGGGGGAGAGAGAAGACGTCTTTATCTACTGGGTGTACTTATGAACGATGTGAATGTTCTCTTGCTGGATGAGCCAACTAATGACTTAGATATTCAAACCCTTCAGATCTTAGAAGATTATATTGAGCACTTTAATGGGCCTGTGATTGCAGTATCTCATGATAGATACTTCTTGGATCGTATTTCTGATAAACTTTTTGTATTTGAAGGAAATGGAGTGATTCGTGATAGTGTTGGTGGCTACTCAGATTATATTGCTTATCGTAAAGAAGAAGTAAAAGAAGCCAATTCGTCTATACAAGAATCTAAAGCAAAAGCAGATACATGGAAGAAAAATACTCAAACAAAACTTAAAATGAGTTACAATGAGAAAAAAGAATTTGAATCTATAGATAGTGATATTGAAAATCTAGAGTTAAAGCTTGAAGCATTAGAAGCAGAAATGGTGAAAGAAGCAAGTAACTATAGTAGATTAGGTGAGCTTATGGCCGAAAAGGAAAATGTAGAACTTGCATTAGAAGAAAAAATGGCACGCTGGGAATACCTAAATGAGCTGGATGAGAAAATTAAAAATCAATAAGCGCTACTAAAGATTATTTATATAGATTTAAAGGTGTTAACAATAAAAAGACTACTTACTAGTTATGAGAAACACTCATAACTTATGTAAGTAGTCTTTTTTTGCTATAGTCTACCTTATCTGGTAGAGGCTTTTATAAAGAAGTGATAATAAGTACGACGATCATAGGTGGGATAACCCATTTAAGAAGACCGAAGAAGAATGGACCTTCTGCGCTAGATTTGTAAACACCATCACTTGTAAGTTCGTTTTCCATTTTGATATATTTCCAGAACCATGTTGCAACAATTGCAGTAAGTGCGCCTGTAAGAGGAATAGTAATATTATTAGTAATGTAATCAAGAAGTCCGAAGATTGACATACCACCTACAGTGAAGCTTGACCATGGACCTTCACCTAAAATATTAATAATACATCCAAGAAGTACAGCAGCTACAACAACTAAAGTTGCTTTATGACGATTAAGATGTGCTTTTTCCATAAGGCATGTAATAATGATTTCGAAGATTGAAATCATAGAAGTAATAGATGCTACAATAACAAGTAGGAAGAAAAGTGCCCCGAACCATCTACCACCTGGCATTTGATAGAATACTTGTGGTAAAGCTTTGAAAATAAGAGATGGACCAGCTGCTGGAGAACCACCATATGTAAATACTGCTGGGAAGATTAATAACCCAGAGAAAAGTGCAATAATTGTATCTGCAATAACAACTTGACGAGATACGGCACGGATATTTTCTGACTTAGGAATATAGCTTCCGTAAGTTGCTAAGAGTCCCATACCTAAACTAAGTGAGAAGAATGCTTGACCAATAGCAGAAATAACTGTTTTTGGTGTAAGTTCACTAAAGTCAGGTTTGAATAAGAATGTTACAGCTTCTTTGAAACCATCTAAAGTCATTGAATAAAGGATAAGTCCAATAAAGATGACAAAAAGGACAGGCATAAGAATTTTTGAGTATTTTTCTACACCATCTTTGATTCCTGAGAAGTTAATGAATCCTGTAGCAAGAATAGCTACAACTGCACCTAAGATTGGCCAGATAATGTTTTGATTCATTGTGGCGAAGACCATATCAAAGTGGTCAGCTACGTTCATCCCTACTTGAACATCGTAAAGTCCACCTGTGAGTGAAAGGAAGAAGTAATAAATTACCCATCCTGCAATCATTGCATAGAAAGTTGCTACTAAGAATACTGTCCCCACAGCTAAGTAGCCTACAATATTAAATTTTTTGTTGTTTGTTACTTTAGAAAATGCATCTATCGCATTACTTCTTGCATTACGACCTATTGCAAATTCTGTATAGATAAGAGGATATCCCATCAGGATGGTTGCTAAAAGATAGACAACAATAAAGGCACCTCCGCCATTTTCACCGGCCATATATGGGAATTTCCATATGTTTCCTAACCCGATTGCCGACCCCGCGGCTGCTGCTATAATCCCTAATTTACTTGAGAAAGAATCTCTTTCATTCACAATCTCCACCTTCTTTCTTTTGTTCAGTTTGTTTACTTTTGTAAAGTTATTATGTGAATTAGGTATGATTATACAGAAAGATGTATTAGAGCACAATTTAAAATGCTATTTTTAGAATAGCAAGTTTATTTTGAATAAATTTCGGACTATATTTTTGTTTGTAAAATGTGTATAATAAGAAAAGATGGTAAAAAGGAGGATTTAAAGATGGATGAAAACAACTTAACAATGGCAGACTTTATGGATGAAATTGATAAATCAATGGTACGCATTCGTAAAGGCGATATTAAAGAAGCAACAGTTGTATCTGTTGAAGATGCTGGAATTATAACGAACATAGGTACACATGCAGATGCAATCGTATCTTGGAATGAATATAGTTATGAAGAAGTAAATAAAGAAGATGTACAAGTTGGTGACAAATTCGATGTACTTGTTTTAAATACAGATGATGGTGACGGCAATATTATTGTTTCTAAAAGACGTGCAGAGTCTGAAGTAGCTCTTGAAAACATTGAAGAGCTTTACAAAACTCATGCACATTTTACTGTAAAGGTAAAAGAAGTTGTTAAAGGCGGGGTAATTGCTATACTTCAAGGTATGCGTGCATTCATTCCAGGTTCTCAACTTACTGATACTTATGTAGAAGACTTGGCACAATTTGTAGGTCAACAAGTTGAAGTTGAAATTATCGAATTTAATGCTAAGAATAAAAAAATCGTTCTTTCAGGAAAAGAAATTGCAAAAGCAAAAACTGCAGAGCTTAAAAAAGAACGTTTTAATAGTATTGTTGAAGGTGAAAAATACACAGGTACAGTTACAAAACTTATGCCTTATGGTGCATTTGTAAATATTGGTGGTGTAGAAGGGCTTGTACATAATACAGACCTTTCTTGGACACGTATCAAACATCCTTCAGATGTAGTGAAAGAAGGAGACAAACTTCAAGTAACAGTGATTAGTATTGATCATGAAAAAGGAAAAATTGCACTTCGCGCAAAAGATGTTGCAATGGATCCATGGTACCTTGAAACAGCTAACCTTGAAAAAGGACAAATTGTAAAAGGTAAAGTTGTAAAAATGATGAGCTTTGGTGCTTTTGTTTCATTAAGTGATAATGTAGAAGGTCTTGTACACATTTCTCAGATTACAGAAAAACGTATTTCTAAACCAGAAGAAGCATTAGAAATCGGACAAGAAGTAAAAGTTAAAATTATTCAACTTGATAAAACAAACAAAAAAATTGGCTTAAGCATGACAGAAGTTGAAGAAGAAGTTGATCCATCTATGATGGCATACATGCAAGAAGATGAAGAGTCTATTTCAACAATGGGTGATGTTCTTGGAAATGCCTTCAAAGATTTATTTAAATAATAAAGAGTAAAAGTGGGGGTTGTTGATAAACAGCCCCTTTTTGAGTCTTATAGTAAAGAGAGTTACTTTTTTTATGGAGTCATGGTAAACTAGTTGTAGTTTTTATAGGAATGGATACATAAAAGGAGATGACAAAATGCTTGATAATATAAAATTAGTTATATTTGATATAGATGGTACACTACTTGATTCAGTATGTTTTAACACATTTAATATGAATCGTACTTTAGAAAAAATGGGGTATGATTACCGTGTAACAGAAGAGATTATAAGAAATAACTTAGGTGGTACGGCCGAAGACTTCTACAAGGCTGTTCTAGATGAAAGTTGTTATAGTGATTGGGAAATCATACGTGCTGAAAATAGAGCACATATTAGAGAAGCTATGGCAGAATATGGTCATGTTTTTCCTGGAGTGATAGAGACTTTTAAGACACTTTATGAAGAAGGTTTTATATTAGTGCTTTATAGTAATTGCTCAAGACTTTATTTAGAAGGTGCGCTAGAGGTGACAGGGGTTAAGCCTTATGTAGATTATACGGAATGTGTGAAAGACAATGGACTTGAAAAACCAGAACTTATCAAAAAAATATTAGGGTTGTATAAAGGTTTAAATGCACTTATTGTAGGGGATCGTATTCACGATATGGAGGCCGCGAAGATCAATGATATACCTTATGTAGCCGCACTCTATGGCTTTGGAAAACATGAAATAGAGCATGCTACATATAAAGTTGAAGCAATAAGTGAACTGATTCCATTATTAATAGAAAAGTAGGGTTGAAGAATGAAATGGTTCCAAAAACTTTTTAATTCATCAAAAATCAAAAAAGAACCTTTTCATGTAAAATATGAAAAGTCAGGAGCAGTTGGTCTAATGGAAGAACTGGATCAGACTGCTACAAAAAAGGAACGCCTGCAACAACATATGAATCGTCTGTTGGCAAAGGCGGAAGAACTTAAGGTATATGAACAGTTAGATGAACAAGACCGCAATCAATTGGTTCTTTATGTGGGGCAATATCGCAGTATAGAAGAACAAAAACAACATTTAAAAGGTAGACTCATTAAAAATAATCAAGGACTTAGACGACTTGAAGCCTATGAAGAAGAACTGCCTTATCTTGTAAAAGAAGTGAATGAGACAGAACGTAAGGTAAAAGAGAATGAAAGAGATATCTTTTATTTAGAAGAAGAGAAGGAAGAACTTAAAGAAGAAAGAGAAGCTTTGTTGCAAGGTTATAGCTTTTTAAAAGGTGCAAGCGTTTTCTTTATGTTACTTATGATTTTTATGTTATTTGCAGGTTTTGCCATGTTACAAATGCTAAGAGATAAAATATGGGTTTATCTTTCTGGTGTAAGTATTATTCTTGTATTTGTTCTTTTTGCTATTCTCTTTGCAAAAGAGAAATTAGAAACAGGTCTTAGAAATAATGCTAAATTACAGCAAAAAGCCGTTAAGTATTTAAATAAGGCAAAAATCCGTTATTTTAATAACTACTCCTATCTACAATACCAATTTGATAAATTAGGTGTAGATAGTGCAGCTAAACTTGAAATGTATTATAATCGCTATCTTAAAAATAAAAATAACGAAGTGGAATATAATAAATTTAATCGTGCATTGATGCAAATAGAGTTATCTATTAAGGAAATATTTGAAGGTAAAGCGCTTAATTATGAAGATGAGTTTGATCATTTAGAAGAGTGGATAATGGCACCGAAAAAGGCTGAAGCTTATGGACAGGTAGAAGAAGAAAAGAAAAAAGTATTACTTCAGATAGAAGCGTTAGAGGCTTATGAAGCAGAGCTGTGGAAAGAACTTTTTGTGTTGAAAGAAGATCCACAGTATGCGAAAAATATCGAAGAATATATCAGCCTACTTGACAAAGAAAAGCAAGATGCATAAAATGTTAGTAATATCATATCGAAATACATGCAATGAAGAAGAGGAGTATAATAGCCCCTGCGTTTAGAGAGAGAAACTTATAAGCTGAAAGGTTTCTTACGATAAGACTATTAGAAGGTAGCTTTGGAGCACTACTTTTGAAATTTAGTAGAAGGTAGCGGGTAGGCCCGTTATAGCATAAAGAGCCAGTGATAGCTGGAATTAAGGTGGTACCGCGAGCATTTTCGTCCTTAGGAGGAGAATGCTCTTTTTTATTGCCTTTTTGTATTTCGAAAGAGGGGTGGTTTTGTGCAAGCTGTTGGATTTGTATTATTTGTAATAGGCATCATGCTGGTCTTCGCGGCAAAGCGTATTGTGCTTGCCAAAGTCAAACTTGAAAAGCAGGATCAAGAAGAGATGGAAATGCTTGCCCAAGGTGGCGTCATTGCTGTCAAAGTGGCAGGTTTTATTGTTGCTTTAGTTGGTATTTTGTTTTTAATAATCCGTTAAGTAAAAGGTAAAATGACTCATTACTTAATGGTATTCAATGATATGAGCAAGACTTTAAAAATGAAATGATAGAAACAGTGTTAAGTTCAACTTATAAGTTGTGAAAAATAAAAGGAGGTTTATGAAAATGAGTAACTTAGAAAAAGTATATGATCCAAGTACCGTTGAAGAAAGACTTTATAAAAAGTGGATGGATAATGGTTATTTTCATGCAGAAGTAGATAAGGAGAAAGAGCCATTTACAATTGTTATTCCACCACCAAACATTACAGGGCAACTTCACATGGGGCATGCACTTGATAATACACTTCAAGATATTTTAATCCGTTACAAACGTATGCAAGGGTACAACACACTTTGGATGCCAGGAACAGACCATGCAAGTATTGCAACAGAAGTAAAAATCGTTGCTAAAATGGCTGAAGAAGGGATTACAAAAGATGACCTAGGTCGTGAAGGATTCTTAGAAAAAGCTTGGGAATGGAAAGAACAATACGGTGGTACAATCATCGGTCAGCTTAAAAAGCTTGGTTCTTCTTGTGACTGGGAAAGAGAACGTTTCACAATGGATGAAGGTTTATCAAAAGCTGTTCAAGAAGTATTTATTCGTCTTCATGAAAAAGGCTATATTTATAAAGGTTCTAGAATTGTTAACTGGTGTCCAGTATGTCAAACAACTATTTCAGAAGCAGAAGTTGAGCATATGGAAAGCCAAGGTAATTTCTACCACTTACGTTACCCAGTAGTAGGGAGCGATGAATTCGTAGAAATTGCTACAACACGTCCAGAAACATTACTTGGAGATACAGCTGTTGCTGTTAATCCAAAAGATGAACGTTATAGCCACTTAGTTGGTAAAATGCTTAAATTACCACTTACAGATAGAGAAATTCCAGTAATTGCTGACCACTATGTTGATATGGAATTTGGTACAGGTGTTGTTAAAATTACTCCAGCACATGACCCTAATGACTTTGAAGTAGGTCGTCGTCATGATTTAGAAGAAATCTGTGTCATGAATGATGATGGTACAATGAACAACTTAGCTGGTAAATACGCAGGTATGGATCGCTATGATGCACGTAAAGCAATGCTTAAAGACCTAGAAGAACAAGGTCTTCTTATTGCAATTAAACCACATATGCACAATGTAGGTACACATGACCGTTGTAAAACAGTTATTGAGCCAATGGTTAAAGCACAATGGTTTGTACGTATGGAAGAAATGGCTAAACCAGCTATTGAAGCACTTAAAAAAGGTGATTTACGTTTCGTACCAGAACGTTTCGGTAAAACATACCTTAACTGGTTAGAAAATATCCGTGACTGGTGTATTTCTCGTCAGCTTTGGTGGGGACACAGAATTCCAGCTTACTACTGTGAGGAATGTGGTGAAGTTGTGATTGCACGTAGTATGCCAGAAGCATGTACAAAATGTGGTCATACACACTTAGTTCAAGATGAAGATACATTAGATACATGGTTCAGTTCAGCATTATGGCCATTCTCAACACTTGGCTGGCCAGATAACACAGAAGAGCTTAAGCATTTCTATCCAACAAGTGTACTTGTAACAGGATATGATATCATCTTCTTTTGGGTAGTACGTATGGTATTCTCAGGTCTTGAACAAATGGGAGAAGTTCCGTTCAAAGACGTTCTTATCCACGGGCTTGTACGTGACTCAGAAGGACGTAAAATGAGCAAGTCATTAGGAAATGGTATTGATCCACTTGAAGTAATCAACCAATACGGTGCAGATGCATTAAGACTTACATTAATCACAGGTAATGCACCAGGTAATGATATGCGTTTCTACTACGAACGTGTAGAAGCTAACCGTAACTTTGGAAATAAACTTTGGAATGCAACACGTTTCATCCTTATGAATTATGAAGGTGAAGACAGTAATCTTCAAGTAAGCATTGATGACTTAACAGCTGCAGATAAATGGATTCTTTCAAAAGTAAATGACCTTGCAGTAGAAGTAACAGATAACATGGACAAATACGACCTTGGTATTGCTGTTCAAAAACTTTACGATTTTGCTTGGGAAGAATTCTGTGACTGGTACATTGAAATGGTGAAACCACGTCTCTATAATAAGGAAGATAAAACACGTCATGCTGCACTTTGGACACTTAAAACAGTTATGATTAATGTTCTTAAAATGCTTCATCCATATATTCCATTCATCACAGAAGAAATCTTTATGGGACTTCAAGATCAAGAAGAAAGTATCATGATTTCAAGTTGGCCAGTATATAAAGAAGAATGGCATTTTGCAACAGAAGAACAAGAAATCTCTCTTATTAAAGAAGCAGTTCGTTCAATTCGTAACGTAAGAAGTGAAATGAATGTACCACCTTCAAGAAAAGCTCAAGTATTTGTAGTATCAGAAGAGGCTGGTGTACGTGATCTCTTTGAACGTGGTAAAGTATTCTTTGCAACACTTGCTTCTGCTTCAGAAGTAATTATCCAAGGAGATAAAGAAGGTATTGAAGAAGATGCAGTATCAACAATCATTCCAAATGCATCCCTATTCATCCCACTTGCAGAACTTGTAGACTTTGAAAAAGAAATCGAACGTTTAAATAAAGAAAAAGCTAAACTTCAAGGTGAAGTTGACCGTGTAGTGAAAAAACTTTCAAATGAAGGTTTCGTAGCAAAAGCACCAGCTAAACTTATTGAAGAAGAAAAAGCAAAACAAGCTAAATATGAAGCAATGCTTGCTGAAATAGTAGCACGTCTTGAAAAATTTAATAAATAGTTAGAACAACAAAAAAGAGATATCCAATGTAATTTGGATATCTCTTTTTTTATTTGTACTATATTAGCGAGCAGTAAGTGCGGTATACTCACGTCTTTCAGCAACGCTCTTATAGGCTGGACGAATGATTTTACCAGCATTAACGATTTCCTCGATGCGGTGAGCACTCCAACCTGAAATTCTGGCAATAGCAAAGATAGGTGTGTAGAGTTCAAGTGGCAAGTTTAACATGCTATAAACAAAACCAGAATAGAAGTCTACATTGGCACTAACGCCTTTGTACATTTTACGTGAATGGCTAATCACTTGAGGTGCAAGCTTTTCGATACGTGTATAGAAATCGAATTCGTCTTCCATACCTTTAGCTTTTGCAAGTTTAGCAGCATATTCTTTTAAAATGGTAGCACGAGGGTCAGACACGGAATAAACAGCGTGACCAATACCATAAATAAGACCAGCTTTATCAAAAGCTTCTTTATTAAGAAGTCTGGTTAAATAGTCACAAATAGCTTCTTCATCTTTCCAGTCTTTGATGTTCTCACGCATATCTTCGAACATTTTAACAACTTTTAAGTTGGCGCCACCATGTTTTGGCCCTTTTAAAGAACCGAGAGCAGCAGCGATAGAGGAGTAGGTATCCGTGCCAGATGAAGTGACAAGGTGAGTTGTGAAAGTAGAGTTATTACCACCACCATGTTCCGCATGAAGAATAAGTGCTAAATCAAGAAGGGTTGCTTCTAATTGGGTATATTTACTATCAGGTCTTAACATATAAAGGATATTTTCAGCAGTAGAAAGCTCAGGCTGAGGTGTATGAATGTAAAGACTTTGGTTACTGTGATAATGAGCATAAGCTTGATAGCCATAGACTGCTAAAGAAGGGAAGGTAGCAATTAATTTAATGCATTGTCTAAGTGTATTAGTAAGGGAAGTATCATCAGGATTCCCTTCATCATAGCTATAAAGAGCAAGAACACTTCTTGCCATACTATTCATAATATCTTTACTAGGTGCTTTTAAAACCATATCTCTTACAAAGTCATCAGGAAGTTTTCGTTTTTCTCCTAATAATTTTTGGAAGTTAGTAAGCTGTTCTTGTGTTGGTAATTTACCAAATAGTAATAAGTAAGTGGTTTCTTCAAAACCAAAGCGCCCATCTGAGAGATAACCTTGTGTAATATCTTCAATGTCAATCCCGCGATAGATTAGGTGACCAGGAGCTGGAACAAGCTTTCCATCTTGCTCTATGTAAGAGTTAACTTCACCGATTTCTGTTAAGCCTACAAGTACACCGCGACCATCTAAGTCACGTAAGCCACGTTTAACTGCATATTTGCCAAAAAGGCTAGGGTCAATATAATTGTTCTCTCGGGCTAAAGTAGTAAGTTCATCTAATAAGCCACAAGAATTAGAAATAGTTTTTGGATCTGCCATAAAATACCCCCTTGAATATTATCTTAATTTACTATAATTAATGTTAACATTTTGAATACTTAAGTGTCAATATGAATAAAAAATGATCATGGAAAAAATAGTAAAGATATGACCCAAATAAGGTCTTAGAGGAGTTTAACAAAGCTATATATCAGTAAGATATAAATATTTGATGAATAATAGATGAATAAATATGGAAAATTTGAATGAAATAAAAATATAAAAAAGAAATGAATAGATATAGATTGCTTTTATAAAATTACAGGTATTAGAAAAGAGTACTTGCATATATGAAAGAAAAGAATAAAGATCCTTCTCTCATAGAAAAGTAAGAAATAGAGTTAGTTAGTCTCCTTTTCTTTTTGTTGTTGTCATAAATTCTAAATGCAGTTGTATATAATAGATAGAAAATATACTAAAAAAGGCTGACAAATTTTAAAATTTAGAAATGGCATATAGACAAATGTACCTGTTAGAAAAGCAATGAGAGGTTTAAATTCAAAAATATGATAGATTAAAATGGTAAAAAATCATGGCTATAAGCCATTTTTTATAAATATACATAAAAATTACTACATAATTAAATAAATGCATTGAATAACTTGCAGATTTATGGTAATATGAAGTAGAAATTGTTAATAAAGTCTTGCATAATGATTGTATACAATCATTAAGTTGCAAAAACGTTCAGGCTTTGAAGGGAATTATAATAACAATAAGAAAGATAATGGAGGGATTAATAATGAAGAAATTTGCTAAAAAGTTCGTAGTATTATCATTAGCAACTGGTCTTGCAGCAACTAGCCTTGTAGCTTGTAGCAATGGCAATGACAGTCAAACAACACCAGAGGGGCAAAATCAATCAACAGAAAATAAAACAGACGACAAAAAAGAAGAAACTTCTAAATCTAAATATACAACAGCTGTTGTTGCATCACTTGAAATGAATGGTGTATTCAGCCCATTCTTTGCAACTACAGGTTATGATATGGGTGTTGCAGAAATGGTAGTTGCACCACTTATTAAAGCAGATCGTAATGCACAACCACAATCTGAACTTGCAGAATTTGCAATTGAAGAAGTTAAAGGTGATGATGGCGTAGTAACAGAAACAGTTTACACTTTCACACTTAAAGATGGTGTTACATTCAGCGATGGTAAACCTGTAACAGCAGATGATATTATCTTTACATATAAAGTATTAGCAGATCCATCATATGATGGTCCATCTACATTTGTAACATTACCAGTTGTAGGTCTTGAAGAATATGCAAAAGGTGATGCTACAGAAATCAGTGGTATTGAAAAAGTAGATGATAAAACAGTAAAAGTTACACTTAAAGGTATTGACCCAGCTGCTATCTGGAAATTAGGTGGTGTGGCAGTTGCTCCACAACACTACTACGGTGTAGATGATAGTGGTAAAGAATATGCAAAAGGTGACTTAACAGTTGTTAAAGCAAGAAATGCTAAACCAATGGGAGCAGGTGCTTACACATTTGGAAGCTTTGAAAACAACGTAGTAACACTTAATGCAAATGAAAGTTACTTCAAAGGTGCGCCAGCTACTCCAACAATCAAATACCAAGTTACAGCTGAGTCTAACAAACTTGAAGGTTTAAAACTTGGTGAGTTTGATATCTCTGACCCATCAGCATCAGTAGAAATGGTTAAAAACGTAGAAGATGCAGGTCTTGAGTACAGATTAGTAGATAACTTAGGTTACGGATACATCGGTATGAATGCAGAACGTATTACAGATGTTAACGTTCGTAAAGGTTTAATGCACCTTATGAACCGTCGTCCAGCAGTTGAATCATACTATGGTGAACTTGCAACAGTTATCGAAAGACCAATGTCACAAGTATCTTGGGCATATCCAGAAGGTGCAACAGAATACTATGGTTTCGATCCAGCTAAAGCTTTAGAATACTTCACAGCTGCAGGTTATACACAAGTAGATAAAAATGGTAAACCAAGTCTTGAAAAAGATGGTAAACAACTTCGTATTGAAGTAGGTATTCCAGGTGGCGGTACTATGGACCATCCAACAGCTCCAGTACTTACTCAAATGAAAACTGAAATGGAAAAAATCGGTGCTGTACTTGAAATCGCAGATACAGATGGAACAGTATTCTTCGATAGACTTAACCAAAGCGACTGGGATATGTGGGTAGCAGCTTGGGGTGCAACAGTTGACCCAGATATGTACCAAGTTTACCACTCAGAAGGTCCATCAAATCATTACAAAGTTAAAAATGCAGATTTAGATCAACTTATTGTAGATGCACGTTTAACAAATGATATTGAAGAAAGAAAAGAATGCTATAGTAAAGCGCTTGACATCATTATGGATGAAGCGGTTGAAATGCCAGTATACCAAAGAAAGAATATGTATGTATTCAACCAAGAAATCGTAGATATGGATTCACTTCCAAAAGATATGACTCCTTACTACACATACTTTGCAGAAGTTGAATCATTCAGACTTAAATAATAATAAGGCATGAAACTAATCACCAACTCCTTAGGGGTTGGTGATTAATATCAGCCTATAATAAGAATTATGTAAAATAGATGAAATAAAACTATTTATTGTAAGTTGATATTAATCACAAAATGCTATAGATTCTAGAAAAGGAGTGAAATAGATGAGACAATATATTATCCGAAGATTGTTTATATCAATTTTCGTACTATTAGGTGTGTCTATGATTGTTTATGGTTTACTACGTTTAGCACCAGGAGATTATGTAAGTACAATTACACAAGGTAGGCCAGATGTTACACAAGAGATGAAAGACCAATTAGCTGAACTCTATGGACTTAATAAAGGGGTAGTAGAAGGATATATTGACTGGGTAAGTGATGCAGTCAAAGGTGATTTTGGTGATTCTTTAGTATACAGTAAACCAGCTACAGCAGTTATTAAAGATAAAATGTGGATTTCTTTCTGGATGGCACTTCCATCCTTTATATTACAGCTTTTAATTGCTATACCACTGGGAATAATCTCGGCTACAAAACAATATACAATGACAGACTATACTGTTACAACCATTGCATTAGTAGGGATTTCTCTACCAAGTTTCTTCTTTGCAGCGATTTTACAAAGAATATTTGCTATGGGACTTAAATGGTTCCCACTTCAAGGGATGGTAACAGCACGTATGGACTATGAAGGCTTTGCACTCATTATGGATATGGCATGGCACTTTATTCTTCCAATTACAGTTTTAACTGTACTTAGTATTGGAGGACTTATGCGTTATAGTCGTACAAATATGTTAGAAGTATTAAATGCAGATTACATACGTACAGCAAGAGCTAAAGGGCTTAGCGAACATAAAGTTATTTATAAGCATGCATTCCGTAATACACTTATCCCAATCGTTACTATGGTTGGTGGTATGATTCCTGGACTTTTCTCAGGAGCTATGATTACTGAAGGTATTTTCTCTATTGAGGGGCTTGGCTATGTAGGGCTTAAAGCACTTCGTTCTGGAGATATTCCATTTATGATGGCCTTTACAATGTTCATTGCAGTTTTAACATTATTAGGTACTTTATTATCAGATATTCTCTATGCAGTGGTTGACCCACGCGTAAGACTTAAATAAGGAGTGATGAAAATGGCTGAAAATACAAAGTTAGAAACAAACAAACAAAAAGATATCAACCTTGAGAAAATCGTTACTCCTGGTCAGCTTGTTATGAAGCGTTTTTTACGTAATAAACTTGCTATAGGTGGGGTAGTTATTCTTGTAGCGATGTTCTTATTTTCATTCTTAGGGCCACTTTTTACAAGCTATGGTGAGTATACAATCTTCTTTGTAAAAGATGGTGTAGAATTTAGTTCAGAGGACCACAAAGGTATGGATCCAACTGCAGAGGGTGTAAAGGTATATAATAAAGCAAAACCTTCAAAAACACACTGGCTTGGAACAGATAAAGATGGACGTGATGTACTTGTTCGTCTTATGTATGGTGGTAGAGTATCTCTTATCATCGGGTTTGTAGTAGTAGGTATTCAACTTGTATTTGGTATTTTATTAGGTGGTATAGCTGGATATTATGGAGGGAAGATAGATAACTTTATTATGCGTATAGTCGATGTCTTCTATTGTATACCGACTTTACCAATTATGTTAATTATCAGTTCTATTATGTTAGCTTATGCAATTCCACAAGAACTTAAAATCTATGTCCTTATGCTTGCAATGGGTCTTTTAGGATGGACTGGTGTTGCACGTATTGTACGTGGTCAAATTTTAAGCTTACGTGAACAAGAATTCATGGTAGCAACAGAAGCAATTGGGCTTCACCCAGCAAAACGTATTATGAAACATCTTATTCCAAACGTAATGCCACAGCTTATTGTGATTGCAACAATGGGTATGGGTAGTATTATATTAGCGGAAGCAGCTTATAGTTATTTAGGTATTGGGGTACCATTCCCACTTGCGTCATGGGGAAATATGGTTAACACTGTTAATGACCCTGTTATTATGAGAGAGTACATGAACATCTGGTTCCCACCAGGATTTTGTATTTTATTAACAGTTTTAGGCTTCAACTTCGTAGGTGATGGCTTACGTGATGCCTTTGACCCTAAAATGAAAAGGTAGGTGATAACATGACTGGTATAACAGCTGAAATGAAAAAACAAAAGAAACTTGAGCAAAAAGAAGCTAAAAAACGTATGCGTCAAATTTCTAAAGAAAATAGTAAAGTCATTAAGAAATTTGAAAAAGAAAAGAAACGTAAAAAAGTAGATCCTTCAGAGTATCAAACAACAATGAAGAATCCAGAAAATATTATTGAAATAGATAACCTTCAAACTTTCTTCTTTACAGATATGGGTACAGTAAAATCTGTAAATGGTGTAACACTTGAAATTCCAAAAGGAAAAACAGTTGCACTAGTAGGAGAATCTGGTTGTGGTAAATCAGTAACAAGTCTTTCTATGATGAAGCTTGTACAAGGACCTACAGGACAAATTGTAGGTGGAGAAATTCGTTATAACCGTAAAGGTGGCCCAGTTGATATTGTTAAAACACCTATTAGTGAAATGCAACATATTCGTGGAAATGAAATTGCAATGATCTTCCAAGAGCCAATGACAAGCTTAAACCCAATTTTTAAAATTGGTTACCAAATTGATGAGACCATTGCACTACATAGACCAGATATGAGCAAAGAAGATATCAAAAAGCAAACCATTGAAATGCTTAAATTAGTTGGTATTGCACGTGCAGAAGGTATTTATGACAGCTACCCACATGAACTTTCAGGTGGTATGCGCCAACGTGTTATGATTGCCATGTCACTTTGTTGTGATCCACAATTTATTATTGCTGATGAGCCAACTACAGCGCTCGACGTTACAATTCAAGCTCAGATTTTAGACTTACTTCGTGATATCAAAGATAAAATTGATGCAAGTATCCTACTTATTACTCATGACCTTGGAGTAGTAGCTGAGATGGCAGATTATGTTGTTGTTATGTATGCAGGTAAAATCGTGGAACAAGGAACGGCTCATGAAGTATTCCTTAATCCAAAACATCCATATACAATGGGCCTTATTAAGAGTAAACCAGCAGTAGGAAAAACAGTAGATCGTCTTTACTCTATTCCAGGTGCTGTACCAAATCCAGTTCAAATGCCAACACATTGTTTCTTTAAAGATCGTTGTGATAAATGCATTGAAAAATGTAAAGGTGATATTCCTGGACTTAGAATTATTGATGAAAATCATAAGGTTGCCTGTCATCTTTATGATGTAAAGGAGGGGAAATAGATGTCAGAAAACATTTTAGAAGTTAAAGAACTAAAAAAATATTTCCCTATTAAAGCTGGGGTTATCCAACGTGTAGTAGGGCATGTTAAAGCGGTAGATGGTATAAGCTTTAATATTAAAAAAGGTTCTACATTTGGTTTAGTAGGAGAATCTGGCTGTGGTAAAACAACAGTAGGGCGTACGCTTCTTCGCTTACAAGAAAACTCAGGGGGAAAAGTTGTATTTGATGGCAAAGATGTATTTGGTCTTTCAAATAAAGAGCTTCGTAAAATTCGTCCAGAAATGCAACTAATTTTCCAAGATCCATACAGTTCATTAAGCCCAAGAATGCCTGTTGGAGAAATTATTGGTGAAGGTGTACGTGAACATAATATTGTTCCAAAAGAAGAATATAGAGAATATGTTATGAGTGTTATGGAGAAATGTGGTCTTCAACCTCATCATATTGACCGTTATCCACATGAGTTCTCAGGTGGACAAAGACAACGTATTTGTATTGCACGTGCTATCGCACTTAAACCAAAAGTAATTGTATGTGATGAACCAGTATCTGCACTTGACGTATCTATTCAAGCACAAATCATCAACTTACTAAAAGACCTTCAAGAAGAGTTTGGCTACAGCTACTTATTCATTTCTCATGACTTAAGTGTTGTAGAACATATTTCTGATGAAGTAGGGGTTATGTACTTAGGTAACTTAGTAGAAAAGGCTCCAAAAGAAGAATTATTTGCTAATCCAAAACATCCATATACAAAAGCACTTTTCAGTGCGATTCCAGTTCCAGATCCAACAGTGAAAATGAACCGTATCGTTCTTGAAGGTGATATTCCATCTCCAGCTAATCCACCAGCAGGTTGTAAATTCCATACAAGATGTAAAGAATGTATGGAAATCTGTAAAACACAAGCACCAGTTTATAAAGATTATGGCAATGATCACTATGTAGCATGCCATCTTTACGACCAAGGTAAATAAGATGAATAATAACAATAAAGATGATGGAAGAACAGTAGCTGAGATGAATATACCGGGTATGCCTTGGTATGCTGGTCCAAGTGACCGCCATACCGGAGCCCCACAAGGGGAAAAGAAAAATAGCTTAGAGCAAGAAAGAATTGTTCTTTCAAAAGGTGAAAAACGAGCTATTTATAAAGGTGTTATGGCTGCTATTTTACCATTAGTTATGGCTTTTGCAGTTGGATACTTTTTGATTTTTCTTTTCTTAGATTTAGTGTGGCTTGGTTAATACTCTATTCAAAAGATAAATTTTAGGTTATAATACAAAAGACTAACAAGAGTCTGTTACTGCTAAGCAGTAACAGCTCTTTCTTTTTGGCTAGAAAATGATTACAGTAAAGAAAAGAAGAGGAGTACATATGAAAGTATTTGGTGTTACAAAAAAAGAACTATTTTTGATATTAGCAGGTTCAACCCTTTTAGCACTTGCTATTAATTGGTTCTTATCTCCTAATGCACTTATAACAGGAGGCATTTCAGGGACTTCTATCATTGTTGAAGAAGTGACAAAAGGTATGTTTGGAGTAGGCGTACCACTATGGATTACAAACTTAGGGTTAAATATTCCCTTATTTCTAATTAGTATTAGACAAAGAGGCTTTCAGTTTGCTCAGAAGTCACTTTATAGTGTGCTTTGGGTGTCATTTGCTTTATGGTTTACCAAGTTTTTACCAAATCCATTTACTTCTACAGAAGACCTTTTGTTGCCAGCATTATTTGGAGGTATTTTTCTTGGATGTGGAATAGGTCTTGTTATTCGTGCAGGTGGAACAACAGGTGGTACCGATATGTTAGCTTCTATTATCAAATTTAAACATAATAATTTCCCCATTACAAAGTTAATGCTTATGATAGATGGATGTATTATTTTAAGTGGATTTTTCATCTTTGGACAGGAAAAAGCTATGTATGGTATTATTTCACTAGTTGTGATAAATAAAATTATTTCTAATATTATAGAAGGTATAGATTATGCAAAAGCTGTATTCATTATTTCAGATGAGAATGAACGTATTTCCAAGGAAATAATGGAGAAAATCCCACGTGGTGTAACAGGACTTAAAGCAACAGGCAAATATTCTAGAGAAGATAAAGAAATGCTTTATGTTGTTGTTTCTCAAAATGAAATTGCAAGACTTCGTGACTTAGTACAAGA
Organism: Holtiella tumoricola; assembly: GCF_027857615.1. Lineage (NCBI taxonomy): Bacteria > Bacillati > Bacillota > Clostridia > Lachnospirales > Cellulosilyticaceae > Holtiella > Holtiella tumoricola. The sequence continues at coordinate 85,558 of NZ_JAQIFT010000016.1, read as the reverse complement.
GATCGACCCCAAAGCCTTTATGACTATTGCTGATGTGAGAGAAGTATTAGGTGAAGGTTTTGTAAAAGATCCAACAGCACTAACAAATTAGATGGTTTACCTACTTGTAAATATTAGGTAAACTAGATATAATAATAGATAATAGTTAAGTAAGTATCAAACAGTAATTCGTATATAATCGGTAATAAGGTCCGAAAGTTTCTACCTGCCAACCTTAAATTGGCGGACTACGAGGTGTTTAAAGTTTTGCTTAATGTAAAACCTAAGACTCCTCTTTTTTTTGAGGAGTCTTTTTTTATAATTTTTTGGGGGAAATAGAGTAATGCAAAAAAAGAACTTTTTTATTACAGGTCCTAGAGGAATAGGAAAATCCACTTTACTTCAAAATGTATTAAGGGATTTAGAATGGCAAGATAAAGTTGTAGGATTTAGAACTTTACCGTACTATCATGAACTTACAAGAAGAGGGTTTTATTTACATAGTCTAATAGATATTGCAAACAATGACCAGCCTATATCATGGCAATTTACACCTGAGACATGTGAACCGATTACATGTACCTTTGAGACTTTAGGCGTAAATCTATTAGAGGCAAGTATGCAATGTGAGAAACCGTATATAGTGATGGATGAGATAGGTGTATTAGAACGAGAAGCTTATATTTTCCAAGATACAATTTTTAAAGTGCTAGATAGTGATAAGCTTGTAATAGGAGTATTAAAGGAAAAATCACATCCTTTTTTAAATCATATTAAAGGAAGAGGAGATACTGCTGTATATACTTTAAAAAGAGAAAACTTTGATCAAATTCTAGAAGAGATAAAAAGAGATTTGATGAAGTGTTTATCTTAATATAACAAATGAGGTGGGAGTATGAAGAAATTTATGTTTTTAGTATTGGGAATGAGTTTACTTGTAGGATGTAGTAGTCAGCCACAAAATACTGCACAGCAGCCAAAAGATGAAGCACCAGTACAAACTAAAGAGCAAGATACTCAAGATGAAGCACAGAGTGTTGACACAAAGAATAGTGTAACGGTTGTAGACCAGTTAGGGAGAGAAGTAACAATAGAAGGTGAAGTTGACCGTATTGTTTCTTCTTATTACATATCTTCATCCATGCTTATTGCTTTAGATGCAAAAGATAAAGTAGTTGGCCTTGAGATGAAAGCAGATACAAGAGAAATCTACAAACAAGCTGCACCAGAATTCTTAGAATTACCAGCAGTAGGTTCAGGAAAAACATTTAACGTAGAAGAAGCATTAGCACTTGATCCAGATCTTATTATTTTACCTTATCGCTTAGAATCATTTATTCCACAGATTGAAGCACTAGATATTCCTGTTATTGCAATTGAACCTGAAAGTATGGATCAATTCTTAGAATGTATTGATTTAATAGGGACAGCAATTGGCCATAAAGAAGAAGCAAATAAACTTTTAAATTATTTTGATGAGGTAACAAAAAAAGTTGAAGATGCAACAAAAGATTTAGAAGCACGTCCAAGTGTTTATTTTGCAGGTAGTGGTAATCCACTTGTAACATGTACAGGCAAAATGTATCAAAATGCATTAATTGAACTTGCAGGTGGTGAAAATGTATCTAAGGATTTAACAGATGGATACTGGCAAACCATTTCAAATGAAGAGCTTTTAAAATGGAATCCAGAATACATCTACGCAGTGGGGTATGCGGATTATGATTTGACAGCCATTACAGATGAGGCAAATTATAAAGAGATTCAAGCTGTACAAGCTGGAAATGTTAAATTCTTCCCATCCTCAATTGAGCCATGGGATTATCCAACGCCTTCAGCAGCACTTGGTATGCTTTGGCTTTTAAATGATCTTCATCCAGATCTTTATAGCCAAGATGCCTACATAGCGGATGCAAAGAATTTCTACAAGGAATTTTATAACATTGAAGTTACTGAAGAAGCACTTGGCCTATGAGCCTACAAAAAGTAAAGGTTAAAACAGCTGTATTAGTAGTGATGCTTCTAGGCTTAAGTATCGTATGTCTAGGTCTAGGACGTTATAATTTATCTCCTATAGAGGTTTTAAAAACTTTGATAGGTTTAGAGCCAGAGAAAATGGCTCATACAGTTGTATTTGGAATGCGTATTCCACGTATATTACTTGTTATACTTTCAGGGTGTGGACTTGCACTTAGTGGTCATGTGTATCAAGTTGTTTTTAGAAATCCACTTGTGTCACCTGATATATTAGGCGTAGGTTCGGGGTGCTCTTTTGGAGCAGCTTTTGCAATGGTATTTTTAGGTGGAAGCTTCTATATAGTAGGAACTACTGCTTTTATATGTGGAATTTTAGTTGTTACGTTAACATTAACTTTAGCAAGAAGGTCAACGCATAAGACTTTGAGCCTTGTATTATGGGGGATTGTAATGAGTTCTATTGCATCCTCAGGTCTTATGCTTATGAAATATAGTGCAGATCCTACAAAGCACCTGCCTAGTATTGAATTTTGGCTAATGGGCGGTTTTTATAATGCCAATTATAATACAGTAGTGCTAGTAGGCCTTTGTGTAGCAGTTGGTATGATTATATTATTTAGCTTAAGATGGAAGCTTAAAGTGCTGATGCTAGGAGATGAACAAGCACAAGCACTAGGTGTATCTGTAAAAAAGGTACGCTTATTAGCACTAGGTATGGCTACTTTAATCGTAGCAACTATTATTTCAGTAGTAGGTTTAGTAAGTTGGATTGGCCTTATTGCCCCACATCTTGCTAAGCTTTATACAAAAAGGGAAGATTTAAGTTGTGCATGCGCATCGATGTGTTTTGGAGGAATACTACTTCTAGGAGCAGATACATGTGCTAGGACACTCTTTCCGGCAGAGTTACCGATTAGCATTTTGACTTCTTTTATGGGAGCAATGATGTTAGCGGTGATACTTATACAATCAACAAAAGCAAGTCTACATAACTAAAAAATGAGATGGAGAGAGAAATGGAAAGCAAAGTGCCTTATATCTTTAAATTGATCATTTTAGCCGCTGGGAAAAGCACAAGATTTGGAGAAAACAAATTGCTTCAGTCCTATGGTAGAAGTACAGTCATTGGATGCCTCATACAAAAAATTGAAGAACTTGCACAAAGAGAATCTAGAATTGAACAGGTTATACTCGTAACCAATGAAACAACCCTAAAAGGTGTCAAGCCATGTGGCAAGAAGATACAAGTTGTACTTAATCCTGTACCAGAAGAAGGCATTAGCCATTCTATTTTTCTAGGTCTTGAAGCAGCAGGAGAAGCAGATGTATATGGCTTCTTAGTGGCAGACCAATTAGCATTAAGTATAGATACTATACAGGCTATGATTGAGAGGTATAAGGTTACAGAAAAAGGCATATTATGTGCTAAAAAAGGTGAAAACTTAGGCAATCCAGTATTTTTCCACCATCAATATGTGGAGGAGCTTAAGAAGTTACAAGGTGATAAAGGTGGCAAAGTTATTCTTAAGAAACATTTAGAAGATGTCACTTACTTTGAAATAGAAGATGCCAGAGAACTTCAAGACTTAGACACTAAAGAGGATTGGACATATTTTGAAAAGGAGAATGAAAATGCAAGTATTAAAAGATAGAATTTTAACTGAAGGTGTAGTAAAAGGTGGGAATGTATTAAAGGTAGATAGTTTTCTTAATCATCAAATGGATATTACTTTATTTGATGCCATGGGTGAGGAGTTAAAAAGAAGATTTAAAGACGAAAAAATTACTAAGATCTTAACTATCGAAGCATCAGGAATAGGTATTGCTTGTATTGTAGCAAGACATTTTGGTGTGCCAGTAGTATTTGCAAAAAAATCTGAGTCAAAAAACTTAGATGGCGATCTTTATACAAGCCCAGTCTATTCATTTACACACCAAAAAGAATATATGATTCGTGTAAGCAAAAAGTTTATTACTGAAGAGGATCGTGTACTTGTTATTGATGATTTCCTTGCAAATGGAAAAGCTCTTATAGGACTATTTGATATTTTAGGCCAATCTGGTGCAACAGTAGTAGGTGCTGGTATTGCTATTGAAAAAGGTTTCCAAGGTGGCGGTGATGCATTAAGGGAGCAAGGGTTAAGAATTGAATCTCTTGCAATTGTAGAAGAGATGGGTGAAGGATTTATTAAATTTAGAGATTAAAAAATGACTACCCTAGAAAGTTAGGGTAGTTTTTTTGTACTTTCAAAACAGTAGAGAAAAGGGATTAGAAAGAGAGGTGGCCTTTTATGTGTTATAAGTAAAAGGCTATAGCTTATAAATGAATTAAAAGATTTGAATAAACAAGTAGAAAGAATTTAAAAATATGGCAAAATATGGTATAATTCTTTTGAGGAAAAATAAGCGATGCAGGAGGAGTACCATGAGAAGAAAAACGGAAGTACTTTTAGGGGGTATTTTAGTTTTAGGTTTAGCCTTTGGAGGGTGTCAGGCAACTTATAGCAAAGCGAGTGATTCAGTCAATTTAAAACCTAATTTTACACAAGAAGATACAGTGACGTTGAATGCAAAACAACTGGAAAATTTGTCGGATGACATGGCTTCTAAAGTATTTAATAAACTTGAAGAAATGATGCAAAATCAAGTGAATGAGAGTAATGAGCAAGTTGCTATTCCCGTTGTAAAAGTGAGTAATCCTGTAGAGAATAGGGTAGAGGAAATTGTAGCGACCCATTCAGCAAATGACATGGATGGGATGAACTTATTTAGAAAACAAGCATGTACGATTGGAGAGAGACATTTTAGTATAGAAGGATATACAGATGCAGGGATAGATGAAGAGGGAGCATTTGTATTAGATGATGGACAAAGATGGGGGATTATTGTGCGTGAAGGTGACAAAGTTTATCCAATCTTTGGGCCCGTGTATAATCAATTAGGTAAGATAGATTATTCAACCTATCTAGATGAAAATAATAACTTGAATTTAGTGGTATATGATATACAAGGAGCAGGCATACGTATTATAAGTTATCAATTTGATCCCACTAAAGATGTATTTAAATACCAGACAATCTATGAAGCTTCTAATATTAATTACTTTACCTATGATATTGAATTAGCACCTTAATAATAATAGGGGGAAAGGCATGAAAATAACCGTTATTTATGGTACAGAACGTAAGGAACGTTCAACAACTTATCATTTAGCTCAGACTGTAATAGATGCATTAAAAGGTGAGGATGAAGTGAAAACATTCTTTCTGCCGAAAGATATGAACCAATTTTGCACAGGATGTTTTAAATGTTTTGAAGGGCATCAAGAGAAATGTCTAGCTTATAATCAGATAAAACCTATTCAAGAGGCATTTGAGGAAGCAGAGCTCATTATTTTTACTGTACCTGTCTATGTTTTTCATGTACCAGGGCAGGTTAAAGTGCTCCTTGATCACTTTGGTTTTTGGTGGATGGTACATCAATTAAATGGTAAGATGTTTCACAAACAAGCTATTGTAATTAGTACAGCAGCAGGGGCGGGCATGAAATCTACAGTTAAGGATGTAAAGGATAGTTTGGATTTTTGGGGAGTAGGAAGGGTTTATAGTTATAAAAAACCTATATGGGCAGCCCATTGGACAGAAATAAAAAAAGACCAACAAGATAAAATGAAAGAAGATATTCTAAAGGTTGCCACCAAAATCAAAAGGCGACAACATACTATGATACCTAGAGTGAAAGTAAAGCTTATGTTCTATGGGTGTAGACTTATGCAAAAGAAAATAGGTCTCAATGATGTAGATGTAGCACATTGGGAGAAGATGGGATGGCTCGGAAAAGTAAGACCATGGAAAAGCTAATTCAATAGAATGAAAAAGGTACATATATAATAGAAGGCTATTAGCCTCCTATTATATATGTACCTTTTTATATGGATAGAAAATAAAATGAGACTTGATGAAAAGTATGAAAGGGAGTATACTAAAAAAGGTTAGAAATCTAACAGTATTTTTTCGAACTAATTATAGGCATGGAGGATCTATGATGGATAAAGGATTTTTTGAAGATATAAGTGTATTACATCAGTTTATAAGAAATTTTCATAAAAGCTGCAATCCAGTTGAGATGAAGGTAGATCTAAATCGTACTCAGGCTCACGTATTGATGGCCGTTGCAAAAAATAATGTAAATACAATGACAAAGATAAGTGAGGAAGTTGGTCTTGAGAAAGGATCATTTACAACAGTTGTAGATAGCTTGATTCAAAAAGGTTATTTAGAACGTATACGTAGCGAAGAAGATAGAAGGAAAATTTCTCTTGTTTTAACAACTGAAGGAAGAGAAGTTGCCACGATGATGCAACAACACATGGGGAATCAAGCAGGAAAAATGTTTCATACAACCAATAAAGAAGATTTAGAAGCAATAAAGCAGGCAGTGCATGTGCTTGCAGAGTTTGCAAGAAAAGTTGAGGGGTGATAAAAATGGATAATAAAAAAATTAGATTAATGAGTGAGGCACCAGTAGCAGAAGCAATTTTTAAGATGTCTATACCTATGGTAATGGGCATGATGGTACAAGTATTTTATAATTTAGTGGATACATATTTTATAGGAAGACTAGGAGATGCAAATCAGCTTGCAGCATCTAATATGGCACTGCCAATCTTTATGATGCTTATGGCTATAGCAGGTATTATAGGAACAGGGGCTTCTTCCTATATTTCAAGATGCTTAGGAAATAAAAATTATGAGGAAGCTAATCGCGTTACGACTATTGCTACAGGTTTACTTGTTATCTTAAGTATTATTGTAACAATAGGTGGTCTCTTGGGTACAAATGGAATAGTTAAGATGCTAGGTGCAACAGAGCTTACTTTCACCTATACTAAACAATATGTAAGTATTATGTTTATGGGTAGTATAGCTGTTATGTGTAACTATGCATTTGGCCAACTTTTACGTGCCGAAGGCGATGCAATGAAGGCAATGATCGGTATGATGATTGGAACAGTTGCCAATATCATTTTAGACCCTATCTTAATCTTTGTGTTTGATTTAGGTATAGTAGGGGCAGCGTTAGCAACTGTACTAGGTAACTTCCTTGGTCTTACCTATTATATATGGAGCTTCGCAAAAGGGAAGACTTTATTACGCATACATCCAAAGCAATTTGGTTTTGATAAAGAAATTTATGGAGAAATTTTTAAGATTGGTGTACCTGCTTCACTTAATCAAATGCTCATGAGTTTTGCAACGATTATTGCCAATAATATTGCTATTGGTTATGGTGAGTTAACTGTTGCAGGAATGGGCGTAGCGATGAAGATTATGACAATTGGTACATTTGTGTTCATGGGATTTGCAGCAGGATGTCAGCCTTTAGTAGGCTTTAACTATGGTGCTAAAAATCATAGTAGGGTGAAAGAAATCATTCAAAAAGGAATTATTATTACTTCTATTATAGGTGTATGCTTAGCTACTTTATTTGGTATTTTTGCAAGTGGATTGATTAGTGTCTTTACACCAGACCAAGAAGTGGTAGAGATTGGTACAACTATTTTAAGAGCATTAATTTTCTCACTTCCTTTTATTGGTGGACAAATGGTTACAACAACAAGTGTACAAGCTATGGGTAAAGGTATAGCTGCCTTAATTCTTTCTATTGCACGTCAAGGCATTTTATATGTACCTCTTCTTATCATTTTAAATAAGTTAGCAGGGTTTGAAGGGTTTATTTATGCACAACCTATTACAGATGCTATTATGCTAGTATTTGCATTTATAATTGTATTTAGAGTTTTAGCACAAGAAGATGCTAAGCAGGTCATAGAAGTGAATCAATGTTAGAAATGAAGAAAGAAACAAAGGAGGTATTGCATCTGGCAATACCTCCTTTATTTTTATTTATTATCTTCAGGATGATGGTGTCCGCCACAACATTCATGGTCGTGATTGTGGTGTCCGTGTCCGCCACAACATTCATGGTCGTGATCATGGTGTCCGTGTCCACCACAGCATTCATGGTCGTGATCGTGGTGCCCATGTCCACCGCAACATTCATGATCATGTGAATGTTCTTCAGTGCCATAAAGTGGGCTGTCATCATGGTAATCATATTCAGAGTCGTAAGGTACATAACCTTCATCATTACCACCAGGTAATGCTTGGAAGTAACCACTCTCTTCAAGTACATTACTTAAATACATCATTGTGAAGAGATTGCGTTTTGGATCACTTACATTTTGGAAACCTTGCATGATATATTTGTAGAAAGTTTCTTCATTCATAATGAATGGAACAACTGACATAAAGTATTGCATACGTAATTTACGAGGTACAGGTTCCATTGAAGATAATCTATTACGTAAATCACTTATAAAGTCACTAAAAATGGTTAGAACAGCTTCACTGTATGGACGATGCTTACTTGCATCAAATCCAAATACATGACTAACAGACATGCTATTGTAAGTTAGGATCAGAGTGAAGATTGGACCAGGATTACGTGTTTCACAAGCTTTTTTATAGTTTGGATAGATTTCTTCTTTAAGTGTAGATACACGTTCAGGAAGTGATTCAAGGAAGATATCTTTGTCTTCACTCTCATTTAAGATGTTTTGAATGGTACAGAATAAGTCATAGAAACTTACGTGTAAGTCTGTAAGTGTTTCAAAAGTGAGTTCATCAAAAATGAGTAAGGTACTAAAAGTACAAATCATATGATAAAGATTTTGAATAAGATCTAATGCGAAATCTATTGTTTCATTTGTAAGGTCGGCTTCTTCGAAGAATTCTTCAGCATCATTAATTGCTGCTAAGTCTTCTAAACCATGATAAATATCTTGGAAGCTTTCACCATAGTTTGTGTAAAGGCGTCCATCAAATAATTGACGAAGTACGCTTGTTAAAAACTCAGCACTTTCTACTGAATCTTCAATATTTACTTTAGCAAGACTTTTTTCTACGTAAGCTAAGAAACTTTCTTTTGTCATACGCATTGGAACGTATGGAAGTAAACTTGCTGCACGTTCTTGACGTTTTTTTGAAGTTTTCTCTGCAAATACAAAAGTGCTACAATCTTTAGCAAGTAACCCAAAGTTCATATCTTTTGCATCATCTTCTGTCAGATGATAGTCTTCATAAGTACTTTCAGTAATTGAACTTTTTAAGTTATAAAGAGATGTCAGATGCATAAGCTCTCTTTTATAAGCATTTAGACTACGGTATTTTTCTTCTAAAGCTATGCGGTAGTTAACAAGATTTGTTGCATAAGTCTCTTTGAATTCACTTTCACCGTTAAGAAGGTTTGGAAGGGTTAAGAAAAGTGTTCCCATTTCTTTTAAAATGCCAGCTACATCTTGATCAAAATACTCAAAAGTAGAAGCACAAGGATTTTTTAATACATTTAAATAATCTTCTATCATAGAGATATAAGAATAAGATATAGCAGCAAAAATAGATTTTTGATTTTTATCCATAGTATATTGTTCCTTTCACGTTTAATGCTCTATTAAGAATATACAATTTATAAAGAAGTTGCAAGTCTAATTCTATCCAGGTTGTAAAAATATGGATTAATTTATTGAATTATTTGCTAAAAGTAGTTAGAATAGTGTTAAGGAGTGATAAAAATGGAAAAATTTAATTTATTAAATCAAGATTTAGTAAGTAGCCTATTAAAAGGTGAATGCAAAGCGCCACATTCCTTACTTGGATTACATACATATCAGATAAAAGGGAGAGAACAACTTACAGCGTGCATTTATATGCCGGGGGCGGTGGAAGTTGCAATAGCACCAATTGACGACAGACAAAGACGTTATAAATTAGAGTCAATGGGTGAAGGCCTTTTCTTTGGAGCTTTGCCAAGAAGAAAGCATCTTTTCAAATATAGGGTATTTTGTACAGATGCACAGGGGAATACATGGGAGTATATAGACCCATATAGTTTTACAACACTTCTTCCAGAAGAAGATATTACACTTTTAGAGGAAGGTACACATTATGAATTATATAAAAAATTCGGCGCACATTTTACAACAAGAGATGGCGTAGATGGCGTACTTTTTGCTGTATGGGCACCAGAGGCAAAACGTGTAAGTGTAGTAGGGAACTTTAACTTATGGGATGGAAGAAGACATGCTATGCGCTTTATTCCATCAGTAGGGGTATGGGAGATTTTTATTCCAGAGTTAAAGGATTTAGATTGTTATAAATATGAAATAAAGACAGCATATGATGTGGTGATTTATAAAGCAGACCCTTATGCTATGATGGGTGAATTAAGACCCAATACAGCTTCTTGTATTTTCCCGGAAGAAAGTTATAAATGGCATGATACAAAATGGATGGAGCGTAGAGAGAAAAAAGCATGGTACAAAGAAGCTATATCCATTTATGAAATACATATGGGGTCATGGAAAAAACATGAAGATGGTACGTTCTACACTTACCGTGAATTAGCGGATGCATTAGCCAAATATGTGAAAGATATGGGATATACCCATGTTGAACTTATTGGTACAATGGAGCATCCTTTTGATGGGTCTTGGGGATATCAAGTAACAGGTTACTTTGCACCTACAAGCAGATATGGGACACCAGATGACTTTAAATACTTCATTGATGTGATGCACCGTAATCAAATAGGGGTTTTACTGGATTGGGTACCTGCCCATTTCCCTAAAGATTCCTTTGGACTTGAAAAGTTTGATGGGAGCGCTTTATATGAGCATTTTCTTGAAGAACAGGCATGTCACCCGCAGTGGGGAACTCTAATATTTAATTATGGACGTAAAGAAGTGAGTTTATTCCTTATTAATAGTGCTTTGTCTTGGTTTGACCGTTACCATATTGATGGACTTAGGGTAGATGCAGTAGCATCTATGCTTTATTTAGATTTTGGAAGAGAAGGAAGTTATATTCCAAATAAATATGGTGGAAGAGAAAACTTAGAGGCAGTAGAGTTTATACAACGTCTTAATACGGTGGTATATGAAAAATATCCAGGTGTCATGATGATTGCAGAAGAGTCTACAGATTGGATAGGAGTTACACATCCTGTTGATCAAGGTGGACTTGGGTTTGGATTTAAATGGAATATGGGTTGGATGAATGACTACTTAAAGTATATGGAAACAGATCCTTTCTTTAGAAAGTATGAACATAACAAGATTACTTTTAGTTTGATGTATGCTTTTAATGAAAACTTTATTTTACCGCTTTCTCATGATGAGGTTGTACATGGTAAGAGTCCTATGATTTATAAGATGCCAGGTGATGAATGGCGTAAGTTTGCCAATTTAAGAGCTTGCTATGGATACATGTTTATGCATCCAGGCAAAAAGTTACTTTTTATGGGCAATGAATTTGCTCAGACAAATGAATGGACAGAAGCCCGTGAGTTAACATGGGACCTTTTAGAATATGAACCACATAGACAAATGCAACACTATGTAAAAGACCTTAATCATCTATATAGAAAAGAGAAATGCTTATGGCAGTTAGATGATACTTATGAAGGATTTGAATGGATTGATTGTGATAATAAAGATTTAAGTATTATTGCGTTTATGCGCAAAGGTAAGAAAAAAGGTGATGACCTTATTATAGTTGTTAACTTTACACCAGAAGTTTATAAGGAACATTATATTGGTGTTGATAAACTTGGAACTTATGAAGAAATTTTTGCAAGTGATGCAACGGAGTATGGTGGAAGTGGTATTGTTAATGGAAAACTAGAAGCTAAGGAAGGTCACTGCCAAGGAAGAGAACAATATGTAAGTATGAATATACCACCATTAGGTATAAGTGTTTTGAAGTGGATAAAATAATCTGAAAAGTTTGCTGTTCCTTGTTTAAAAAATACTGTGTAGGTAATACTTAAACAAAGGATGGTGAATTGATGACGGGATTAAAAATTAAAGAAGATGTAATGCAAGGTATCGTACAAGTTATACAGCCAGATACTAATCATGAGATGACCTATTTTCCAGTGAAAGACTTAAGCTTATTTTTTAAATGGCTTAAGCATTATCCAGAAGGACTTAATTATATAAGTGTACCCATGCGAGAATGTTATAGTGAAATGATCTATATTTTAAGACCTCAGACACTCATTATCATTGAGCCTGATACTATTTCTAACAATTTGAAAGAAGTATTTGGAGAAGATGTCTTAAGATATATGGAAGAGACAGCAGCCACCAATATAGATGAAGAAATGCCCCTTATGAGTTGGGACATGCCTCATTTCTTAAAGCGTTTTTATAATGCGCCAACAAGGAAAGAAGCTTTAGAAATTTATAACCATTGGCAAGAGGTCATTCCACTTAATAATATTTATTTTTGCAAGGTACTAGAAATCTTTGAAGAACATTTAGATGAAATTCTCAACTATTTTAGTCTTCAAGAAAAAGTAGCAAGAGATGCATAGGTATAAATAAAGGACGTCGTATTTGAAGAATACGACGTCCTTTTATTCTATAAAGAATATGGAGTCTAGTATTCTAATAAAGAAAAAATTTAAAATACTAGAGAAGTTGCTATAAAAAAGCCCCTTACGTGGTGTAAGAGGCTTTTTAAAAGGTTAGAGATTATTTAAGAAAGTATCAGCAGCATGAAGGTGTGCAGTAACAGCTTCTTTACTTGGTCCACCTTTCACCTTACGTTCATTAACACATGTAATAAGTGAAATGGCCTCATAAATATCTTCTTCAAAAATAGGATGAATCGCTTGATATTCATCTAATGATAAGTTTTCTAAGTCTTTACTATGTGTGACACAGTAGAGCACAAGTTTACCGATTACCTCATGGGCATCACGGAAGGCCATACCTTTTTTTACAAGATAGTCAGCAGCATCCGTTGCATTAGTGAAGCCACCAGAAGCTGCTTTATACATGGTATCTTTGCGTACTGTCATTGTATTTAGCATAGCTGTAAAAATAGGTAAGCACATTTTGATGGTATCAATAGCGTCAAAAGTACGTTCTTTATCTTCTTGCATATCTTTGTTATAGGCAAGAGGAAGAGATTTCATCGTAGCAAGCAGCCCCATAAGGTCCCCATAGACACGGCCGCATTTACCACGAACCAGTTCAGCAATATCAGGATTTTTCTTTTGTGGCATAATAGAGCTTCCTGTACTGTATGCATCATCTAGTTCAATAAAATGGAATTCATGGCTACTCCATAAAATGATTTCTTCACTAAAACGACTAAGATGCATCATCATAAGACTTAGATTATAAATAAGGTCTAAGCAAAAATCACGATCAGATACACCATCAATACTGTTACCACATACTTCATTAAAGCCAAGTGCATGTGCTACATGGTCACGATCTAATGGATAAGTAGTTGTAGCTAAAGCGCCGCTACCAAGAGGTAGGCTGCTTGTCATATCATATGTAAACCCTAGTTTTTGATAGTCACGTTTGAACATTTCAAAATAGGCCATAAGATGATGACTAAAAGTAATAGGTTGTGCACGTTGCAGATGGGTATAACCAGGCATAATGGTTTCAGTATGTTCTTTAGCTACCTTAACAATAACTTCCATTAAATCATGTAAGAGCTCTTTAATCGTACAGATTTCTTCCATAACATAAAGGCGCATATCAAGAGCAACTTGATCGTTACGGCTACGCCCGGTATGCATTTTCTTTGCAACTTCTCCAATACGAGAAATAAGTAGGGTTTCAATATTCATATGAATATCTTCGGCTTTTTCATTAAAAGTCACTTCATTATTTTCAATAGCTTCTAGAAGTGAGAGAAGCCCAGCTTTTATCTCTTCGGCTTCTTCCTCTTTAATAATGGATTGTTTGCCAAGCATTATAACATGGGCAACACTTCCAATAATATCTTGTTTATATAGCCTTGCATCAAAAGAAATAGAAGAATTAAAGTGATCAGTCAAAGCATCTGTTTCTTTTGCAAAGCGTCCGCCCCAAAGTTTCATAGTCAGGCCTCCTCATAGTGTATAGTTGTATAAGTATGATTTTAGTTATTGTTTTTATGGCTAGCTTCCATAAGTGCACGTACTTTTAATGGAAGACCATAAAGATTGATAAAGCCTGTAGCATCATGATGATCATAAAGATCACCTGTTGTAAAGCTTGCAAGGTTTTCACTATAAAGAGAGTATGGTGATTGGCTACCTTGTGGAATAACGTTACCTTTGTAAAGTTTAAGTTTTACTTCACCTGTAACAACTTTTTGAGTACTTGTTACAAAAGCACCAAGTGCCTCACGAAGGGGTGTGAACCATTTTCCATTGTAAATAAGGTCAGCATACTCAAGGGCAACTTCTTGTTTGAAACGGTATGTTTCACGATCAAGTGTAAGGTGCTCAAGTTCTTCGTGGGCTTTATAAAGAATCGTTCCACCTGGTGTTTCATAAACACCACGAGATTTCATACCAACGACACGGTTTTCTACAATATCTTCAATACCAATACCGTTTGCACCACCAAGTTCGTTTAACTTTTCAAGAAGATGGGAAGGATCCATTTCTTCGCCATTAAGGTGAGTAGGCATACCTTCAGTAAAGGTTAAAGTAATGTAAGTTGGCTCATCGGGTGCTTGCTCAGGAGATACACCAAGTTTAAGGATTTTGTCATAAAGAGGTGCATTCCATGGATCTTCAAGATCAAGACCTTCGTGGGAGATATGCCACATATTACGGTCACGGCTGTAACTATCATCTTTTTTGACAGGTATTTCAAGTCCACGTTCTTCTAAATATGCAATTTCTTCTTCACGAGAAGAAATATCCCAAATTCTCCATGGTGCAATGACTTTAAGATGTGGTGCAAGTGCTGCAATACCAAGTTCAAAGCGAATTTGATCGTTGCCTTTACCTGTACAACCATGGCAGATTGCAACGGCACCTTCTTTTTCAGCTATTTTAACAAGTGTTTTTGCAATAACAGCACGTGCAATGGAAGTACCTAAATAGTATTTAGATTCATAAATAGCACCTGATTGAATCATAGGAAATACATAGTCTTTCATAAATTCATCTTTAACATTTTCAACGTATACTTTGCTTACCCCCATCTTAAGTGCACGTTCTTCTAAGCCTATAAGTTCTGCATCTTGACCTACATTAATACATACTGCAATAACGTCATAATCATAGTTTTCTTTAAGCCAAGGAATAAGTACAGATGTATCTAAACCACCGGAATATGCTAAAACAACTTTTTCTTTCATAATTAAATCCCTCCATTAGATAAAAAAATTATATATATAACTATTTATGTATAATTATACACCTTAAAAATTAAATTTCAAGTATTATTTATAGTAAAGTTAAAAATACTATACTTATTATAATTTCTACACATAAATCCCTTAAAATACTATATAAGAGTTGTAAAACATGATAGAAAACTAAGTGAAAATGTAGTATAATACACACATCACTCACAACAACAAGAACGACTAGGAGGTTTTAAAAGTGAAAATATTTGATTTAGATGGTCCAGTGTATCGCGTGGGGACTGAAATTGCCGATTTATTAATTTTAACTTTTTACTGGATTATTTGTAGCTTACCAATTATCACAATAGGTGCATCTACAACAGCTGTATTTTATGTATACGGTAAAAAAATTAGAGGTGAAGATGCCTATGTAACAAAAGATTTCTTTAAAAGCTTTAAAGAAAACTTCCTTACATCTATACCACTTACAATAGGAGTAGGTATTCTTTGGCTTTCTTGCTTCCTATACCGTTTAATCTTAATGAATATGGGTAAAACACCATCTTTCTTATTAACAGGGCTTGCTCTTTTCTTAGTGCTAGAAACTGCTATTATGACAATTTATGTTTTTGCCTTATTATCTAGATTCCATATGAAAGGAAAAGGCATTTTCTTAACAGCATTTGTACTTTCACATAAGCATTTAGCATCTAGCATTATTATGGTAGGGATTGCAATTTTAGTACAATATAGTTCTTTAATCTTCCCACTTATGCTTGTAATTTCACCTGTTTTAACGATTGCATTATGCTCATTCTTTATTCAAAAGAACTTTACCCTTCATATTAAAGCAGCTGAAGAGGCAGCTAAACGTAGCGAAGACTCTGAAAGTGAAACAGAAGATGAAGAAGACGAAGAGGACGACTACGAAGAAGATGAAGAGGAAACAGAAGGTGAAGATTCTTCAAATGAAGAAGAGGATCGTTCTTTCTTAAAATACATCTAGTCATATAAGATTTTTACAAAAGAAAAGGGGAATTTAAATGAAAGAGAGCTGGAGAATAGAAACCAAGATGATTCAAGCTGGATATGAACCGGCCAGCGGCGAGCCACGTGTCCTTCCAATTTATCAAAGTACAACTTATAAATACGACTCTACAGAACATGTTGCAAAGCTTTTTGATCTTGAAGTGCCAGGACATATGTACACACGTATTAGTAATCCAACAGTTGAGGCACTTGAAAATAAAATTAATGCATTAGAAGGTGGGGTAGGGGCACTTTGTACATCTTCAGGGCAAGCAGCAACCATGGTAGCTGTACTTAACTTATGTGAAGCAGGAGACCATCTTATTTCTTTAAATACCATTTATGGTGGTACATACAACTTATTTGCGATTACTTTTAAAAAGTTAGGGGTTGAAGTAAGTTTTGTATCACCAGATACAACAGCTGAAGAAGTAGCAAAATTAGTACGTCCAAATACAAAATTAATCTTTGGTGAGACTATTGCTAACCCAGCTTTAAATGTATTAGACATTACATACTGGGCAGAAATTGCACATAGTCATGGCTTACCATTAATTGTAGATAATACATTTGCAACACCATATCTTTGTAGACCATTTGAATACGGTGCAGATGTTATTGTTCATTCTACATCTAAATATATGGATGGACATGCTACATGTATTGGTGGGGTTATTGTTGATAGTGGAAAGTTTGATTATACAAATGGTAAATTCCCAGGATTTACTACAAAAGATGACTCTTATCATGGATTAGTTTATACAGAAGCTTTTGGGAAGGCTGCATATATTACAAAAGCTAGGGTACAATTTATAAGAGATATGGGGAATTGTATAAGTCCTCAAAATGCTTTTTTAACTCATTTAGGAATTGAAACACTACATCTTCGTATGGATAGACATAGTGAGAATGCTTTAAAGATTGCTGAGTTTTTAAATAAGCATCCACAAGTGGCTAGTGTAAACTATCCTTTATTAGAAGGTAATAGCCAATATGAGAAAGCGAAAAAGTATCTGCCAAAAGGTGCAAGTGGGGTAATCTCATTTGAAATTAAAGGAACTAAAGAAGATGCTGTGAAGTTTATGGATCATTTAGAACTTGCAGCAATTGTTGTGCACGTAGCAGATGCAAGAACAGCTGTTTTACATCCAGCAAGTTCTACACATAGACAGATGAATGATGATGAACTTGTAGCAGCAGGCATTAGTCCAACTCTTATTCGTCTAAGTGTAGGTATTGAAAATGTAGAGGATATTATTGAAGATTTATCTCGTGCGTTCTCATATTCAAAATAAATTCATATGATTGAGGTAGAATGGCATTAGTTCTAATAAAGAAAGGACCCTATAAAATGGAATTATTTTTAGATATTTTAATTAATGTTTTTCTTATTATGATGCTACTTAGCCTATTTAATTTAATACGCTATACAATAAAAATAAGAAAAGTCATGAAAACTTATAAAGACAATCCTAACGTTAAAGGTATTTCCATTGTCAATGGTGAAGTCAAAGTTATAGAAAATATGCCAACTACTATACAACCTGTAGAGGAAGTACCAAAAGATTTAGTGATTGACCCAATTTGTGGGAAAGAACTTTTAAAACAAGATGCTTATCGTATTTTAAAAGATGGAAAAGAATATTTCTTCTGTAGCTGGGAATGTAGAGAAAAATTTCTAGCTCATTAAAACACTTGTTTAAAACAAGTGTTTTTTTTTGATAAAAACACATACTAAGCATAATGGATTTGAAAGGGGCGATGATTATGAAAAAATCATTAAAAGGTATAATACTCACTTTTTGTGCATTAATTGTATTAATGGGACTTTCCTATTCAACTTATGCGGAGGAGACATCAACCAAAGAGCAAGTCAATAAAAAATTATATATTGCTGTCATTATAGATGATTTTGGAAATCAAATGGCAGGTACAGATGCTATTGCTAACCTCCCAATACCTTTAACAGGAGCCGTTATTCCAGGTATGCCATATGCCAAAGAAGATGCCGAGAAGCTTCATGCAGCAGGCAAAGAAATTATTTTACATGTTCCTCTTGAACCTATTAATGGCAAACCTAATTGGCTAGGTCCTAAGGGCATTACAACAGGAATGGGAGTAGATAAAGTAAAAACAACTTTAGAATCTGCAATGGAAGAAATTCCATATGCATTAGGAATGAATAATCATATGGGGTCACGTGCTATGCAAAATAAAACCATTGTGGGTGCGTTGATGAATTTTGCAAAAGAAAAAGGATTTTACTTTGTAGATAGCAAAACTTGTAAAAATGATGTGGCATTAGCACTTGCTAATGAAAAACAGATTACCTATTTAGAAAGAGATGTATTTCTTGATAATACACCAACAACAGAATATGTAATAGGTCAATTACAAGAAGCTTTAAAAGTGGCACAGAAAAAGGGATATGCCATAGTTATCGGACATGTAGGACCACAAAAGGGACCTCATACATCAGCTGCACTTAAAGCAATGATTCCTAAGTTACAAGCTCAAAATGTTGAATTTGTAACGGTTAGCACACTTATTAATAACTTGCGTGCACAATAGAAAAATGATAAACTTGAGTTTATAAAATAAGAATTAATAATAAGGAGAATGCCATGGCGCACAATGTAAAAGGATATACTTTGCAACAATCAGAGTATATTAAAGAAATAGATTGTACAGTTAATTTATATGAGCATGACAAAACAAAAGCTCGCATTTTATATATGGAAAATAATGATCCGCACAAAACTTTTGGAATCGCTTTCCGTACACCACCTCATGATAGTACGGGAGTACCTCATATTATTGAGCACTCTGTATTATGTGGATCACGTAAGTTCCCATTAAAAGATCCATTTATTGAACTTTCTAAAGGATCACTTAATACGTATCTTAATGCAATGACTTATCCAGATAAAACAATTTATCCTATTTCAAGTCAAAATGATGCAGACTTCCATAACTTAATGGATGTGTATTTAGATGCAGTATTTTTCCCTAATATTTATAAGAATGATACGATTCTTATGCAAGAAGGATGGCGTTATCATATTGAAGATAAAGAAGCACCTCTTGAATATAAAGGGGTTGTTTATAATGAAATGAAAGGAGCCTTTTCTTCTCCAGAAGAAGTAGGTTTTAGGAAAATTAAAGAAGCTCTTTTCCCAGATATAACCTATCATAATGAATCAGGTGGCGCACCAGAAGCAATCGTAGATTTAAGCTATGAAGACTTTTTAGCTTTCCACAAAAAGTACTATCATCCATCTAATAGTTATATTGGATTATATGGTAATTTAGATATAGAAGAAGTGCTTCACTTTATTGACAAAGATTACTTATCTCATTTTGAGTACCAACCAGTAGATTCACAAATAGCTAAGCAAGCACCATTTGAAAAAGCAAAAGAAGTTACAACTTATTATTCTGTTACAGAAGATAAGCCAAATCAACTTTATGTTTCTTATAACTGTGTGACAGGAGAAACAGTAGACCGTGAGTTAATGGTAGGACTTGGAATACTTGAATATGTATTGCTTGAAACACCAGCATCTCCACTTAAGAAAGCACTTCTTAGTGAAGGCATAGGAGAAGATGCATTTGGTGCATTCCAAACCCATTTAAAACAGCCAATCTTTAGTATTATGGCAAAGAATGTAAATCAGGACAAAAAAGCACGTTTCTACGAAGTCATTCAAGAAACACTTCAGAGTTTAGTAGAAAAAGGTATTCCAAGGTCTTTATTAAATGGTGCTCTTCAAGTTAAAGAATTTGAACTTCGTGAAGGAGATTTTAAAGGCTATTCAAAAGGTTTACTTTGGTATATTGGAACAATGAAAAGTTGGATTTATGATGAAGACCCAACTATTTATTTAAGATATGAAACGTTACTTGAAAACTTAAAAGCTAAAAAAGATACAGGATACTTTGAAGGACTAATTGAGAAATATCTCTTAAATAATACACATAGCATTAAGATGACTATTGAACCTAAAGTTGGCTTAGATGCTATTATTGAAGAAAAGGTAAAGAATAAACTTGCTAAAATTAAAGAAAGCTGGGACGAAGAAACATTACAGGCTTACATTAATAAGACATTGGCTTTTAATGAATCTCAACAAACACCAGATGCTTTAGAAGCGATTCAATCTATACCACTTCTAAAAAGAGAAGAGCTAGATCGTAAGACTAACTTCCCTCGTTTTAGAAAGGACAAAAAGAATGATACAGAATATATCATTAGCCCGATCTTCACAAACCAAGTAGTTTATCTCAATCATTTTATTGATTTAGAAGGTGTAGAAGAGGAAAGCTTACCTTACCTTGGTATGTTAGTAGGTATGCTGAGTAAATTAGATACAAAGTCTTACGCTTATGAAGATTTATCTATGGCAATCGATGAGCATTTAGGTGGTATAGAGTTCCATATTCAAGCATTGCATAAAGTAAATCAAGAGAATACGTTTAAAAAAGTTTTTGTTGTTAAAACAAAAGCACTATTTAATCAATTAGAGGAGCAAGTGAAATTAGTCCATACCATTATAAATGAAACTTCTTTTGATGATAAACGTCGTGTACGTGAAATTATTAAAGAGATGAAATCAATGATGGAGATGTCCTTAAGTGGTGATGGACATAAGATAGCTTATAGTGTACTTCTTGCTGGATTTAGCCAAGCAGAGTATTTTGATGAACTTACAAAAGGTCTTGTGTTCTATAAGAAAGTCTGTCAGATTGATGAAGAATGGGATACAAACCAAGATGAAGTGATTGCTAACTTAAAGAAAGCATATAGTGTCTTTATGAACCGTAGTCGCTATACAATTGGTCTTACAGTAGATGAGGAGCTTGTAAATCCATGTATGGAAGCTGTAGAGCAAGGGTTAAATCAATTAGAAAGCACATCTATACCAACTACAGCGTTTGAATTTAAGCCTCGTATAATAAGAGAAGGACTCATTTATCCAGGGAATGTTAACTATGTAGCAATGGGATATAACTTTAAGAAATTAGGCTTTAAATATCATGGTGGGTATTTAATGCTTAAAACGATTCTTTCTATGGATTATCTATGGAACGAAGTACGTGTGAAAAATGGAGCCTATGGTTGTTTTGCAGATTTTAGAAAGAGCGGTAATATGTTCTTTGTTTCTTATCGTGACCCAAATGTTGCAAAGACTTTAGAAATTTATAGAAAGTTACCTGATTATGTAGAAAATCTTAACTTAAGTGAGCGTGAGATGGTACAGTATTTAATTGGAACCATTAGTGGTATGGATTTCCCATATACGGCATCTACAGAAGGCTATACAGCACAGGTTTATGCTCTTGTTGACACAACAGAAGCAGATATTCAAAAAACACGAGATGAAATCTTTAATACAACTAATGAGACTCTTAGAAGTTTTGCGGAAGCGATTCGAAAAGTACTTGAACAAAATGAATACTGTGTATTCGGAAATGCGACGAGTATCGCAAATAACGATAGTTTGTTCGATACAACGGTTAATATTTAGAAATAATACACTTAAAACACATAAGTTTAGTAAAACTTATGTGTTTTTTTCATAACAACTTCTTTTCAGTCTAGTATTTTTTTGATAAAATATAGAGTAAAGCACTAAATCTGCCTTGGAGGTGTGAAATGGATTTTTCAAATAAAGTAGTGGTGATTACAGGATCCGGACAAGGGATAGGCGCATGTACAGCAGTAGAGTTTGCAAAGCGTAAAGCAAGTGTCATTATTGCAGAAATTGATGAAGAAGCAGGACGTGAAGTCGAAGCACTTTTACAGGAGCAAGGTTTAGATGCACTGTTCATCCACACAGATGTAAGTAATGAACATTCTGTAAAAGAGATGGCTTTTGCTGTGGCAGAGCGATATGGCAAAATTGATATTTTAATTAATAATGCAGCAGCTCAGACACAGGGGAATTTATTTACAACAACAATCGAAGATTTTGAATATGTTTTACGTGTGAATGTGACAGGAGCGTATATGTGTACAAAATACTGTGTACCGTATATGATAGGAGAAGGAGCAAACATTGTAAATATTGCATCTACAAGGGCACTTATGAGTGAACCTAATACAGAGCCGTATTCAGCATCAAAAGGTGCATTACTTGCACTTACACATTCATTAGCAGCAAGTTTAGGACCGAAGATTCGTGTAAATGCCATATGTCCAGGGTGGATTGAAACAAATGGATGGAAGAAAAAGAAAGATAGAAAGTTTGTAGCCCTAAGAGAAAAAGATCATATGCAACATTTAACTGGTCGTGTAGGCGTACCAGAGGATGTAGCAAAAGCTATTACGTATTTAACCAGTGAAGATGCAGGGTTTATAACAGGAGCGAATTTTGTAATAGATGGTGGCATGACCGTTAAAATGATCTATGAAGAGTAGAGGGGGAGACATATGATAAAACAACCAAAAGACTATATAAAAGAAAAGAAAAAGAGCCATTTGATAAAAAGTATTGGATGGGGACTTGTAATTGTAGCGATTGTAACGATAGGGTTCTTTTTTACCAATGAAAATGCAAGTTACTTTACAATAGTAGCAGCATTGTTGGCATTACCTGTAGCTTTAAATGTATCTAGATATTTTGCATATGCCAAGTATAAAGATCCAAAAGTAAAACATTCAGAAATCCTTGATCATATGAAAGGAAGTTTTGATAGTTATCATAGTTGTATTATTCCAGATACAATGGTGACACTTTATTTTGAACACATTATAGTAACATCAAGAAACTTTTACTTTATTAGTAAGAATCAAGAGATGATTGCAAAAGCAAAACTACTATTAAATTTAAGAATGAATAACAAAGGTATAGATGGGTCAAAGTTACATTATATTTGTGCTGAAAATGGAAAAGCTATTAAGAATGCAACAGTTAAAATAGAAAAAGATGCTTGCTTTGCAAGTGAAGCTTTACAAGGAAATACGAAAATTATTGATGGCATGTTAATGTAAATAGGAGTATACCATGAAAGAAGTGGCAATTAATCCATATGAAGCAGGACAAAGAATAGATAAATTTTTATTAAAATATATGAATAAATGTCCTAAAGGTCTTCTTTATAAATGGATGAGAACAAATAAAATTAAATATAATGGGAAGAAACCAAAGGGTAATGAACTTCTTGTAGAAGGAGATATCATAAAGATTTTTTTACATGATGAACAGATACAAGAAATGCAAGAAAATAGATCTATAGGCATAAGTCCAATTAATTTTAAGACTGTGTATGAAGATCAAAATATCCTTATTGTAGACAAGCCTTTAGGTCTTTTAACACAAAAAGATAAAGCAGATGGACATAGCCTAGCAGAAGAGGTACAGTACTATTTATCAACGAATGGTTCTTATAATCCTAAACAGGCCAATGGATTTATTCCAGCACCATGTAATCGTCTAGATCGTAATACAGCTGGAATTGTACTTGTAGGGAAGCACTTAAAGGCAACTCAACAAATTAGTCAAATGCTAAAAACAAAACAAATTTCTAAGTACTACATGAGTATCGTACTTGGGCGTATTACAGAGCCGATGGTTCTTAAAGGTTACCATATTAAAGAAAAAGGTAAAAATGAAGTTAAAATTGTAGAAGAATATGTTGAGGGTGTAAAACCTGTAGAGACACGTATTCTACCTTTACAAAGTAATGGGCGTTATACGCTAATAGAAGTACAACTTGTAACAGGTAAAACCCATCAAATTCGTGCACACCTAAGTCAAATAGGACATCCGATTATAGGAGATCCTAAATATGGTGATGCATCAGAAAACGAATATTTTAAGAATTGTTATGGATTAGCATATCAAGTTTTATGTGCTTATAAGATTAAATTTGAATTGTGTGAGAGTGTATTTGACTACATGGAAAATAGAGTATTTACTGTAGCAGCACCTAAAATATATAGTGAAATTTGTGTAGGTGAAGGTCTCATAGGAAGTTAAAGTGGCGAAGCTCTAAGCATAGAGTTTCGCCACTTGTTTTGCAAGGGGTAAGTCATTATTATGAAAACATATTTTAAGGGCATTAAAGTAGGCCCCTTTAAATAAAGAAAGCTTGAGTGCATCGTTATCTCTATAAGAAAGATAGGTGTAGAGTAAAGCTGTATCATGATTGCTAGATGCTATGTAGTGGGCAGCAAGAGCGTAATTATTATCTTCTGCTTCAAATGAAGCGATAAGTTTAGAGGTTTCATCAATAAGAACAGGATCATCCAGTCTTTTAGCACACTCTAATACAGAATAATAGTCTCCAAGAGCAGTGAAAAGGTGCATACTTTCATAATAGAATTTCTTTAAGTACATCACAATCGCTACTTCTTCTACTTGACGAAGACCGGCAAGCTTATCTAGAGGATCTGTACATTTATAAAAAGTTTCGATAGCGCTTAAATATTGATGATTTTCTAACATACATAAACCAGCCTCATAGTAACAGCTACATTTCTTATAAAGTTTTGCAGCTAGATAAGGATTATAATATTTATAGAAGTAAGCTGCTTTTTTATCATTATTATGTTTTTTGCATAGCATAGCACCTTCTTTATAGAGGTGATGCTTGTCCGCAACTTCTAAAGCGACGGAAGTATTACCGAGTTTTTCATAGCAGTACATAAGTGAGCGATAAGCATGACATTTTTCAAAACAGTAGATTGCTTTTTTATAAGCTTTTTCTTTAAGATAAAGTCGGCCAGCTAAGTAGTAAAGATGATTACGTTTAAGTTCAAGTGCTTGATCTAGAGGAGATAAATGAAAAAAATTAAATCTTGTAATAAAGCATTTTAGAACAAATAGAATAAGATGCATAAAATCCCCCTTTCAACTTATATTTCTATTTTACCAAAAAATTACAGAAAATCAAGAAAAGAGGAAAAAAATGGCATATTGGAATACGAGAGGATTAAGAGGAAGTGTATTAGAAGAAACTATTAATACAACCAATGAGAAATATAGAGAGTTAAAATTAGCGATGGTTCAAAAGATTCCTACGCCTATAAAACCCATTACAATAGATAAGACAAAAGGAGTTATTACCTTAGCTTATTTTGATCAAAAAAGTACAGTAGACTATATTGGTGTAGCTCAAGGTACACCCATATGTTTTGATGCGAAAGAGACAACCAAGGAAGCCCTTCCATTAGCCAATATTCATCTTCATCAGATTGAGTTTATGGAGGACTTCCAAAATCAAGGTGGAGAGGCCTTTCTTATTGTCTATTTTAAAAAGTATGACCGATATTTTTTATTTACATTAGAAGAAATTAAAAAGTATTATAACATTGCAGTAAATGGAGGGCGTAAATCAATACCTTATGTTGCATTTAATACAGATTATGAAATTTTTATAGAAGGTGGGCTTTATTTAAATTATTTAAAGCCACTTGCAAAATATATACAGGATAAAGATGTATAGAAGGTTAAAAAAAAGTCTATAATCCCTATGAGGTGAGAAGAATGAAGAAAACACTCATAGGGGTTTTATTATGTACCGCCCTACTTGTAGGGTGTAGCTCAGAGATTGTAGACCAACCTGTTATAGCGAGTGAGACAATCCTTACATCTGAGTGTGAGGAGAAGCTTGTTGATTTATATATTCCAAATCATGTAGAAAAAGGATTACTAGAACCTGTACAAGGCATTTATACAGGCGCTTATGTAGAGAGTAATTCAGCTTTAGATAATGACATTAAAAAGTTTGAGGAATTAGTAGGAAGTAAACAAGCTTTTAGAGTCATGCAATATCAAGGTTCAGGTGATGTAACAAGTAGGCAAATGCTAGAATGTCTAGCAAACAAACAAACGCCTTATATCAAAATTATGATGAATCAAGATTATGATACAACACCTATTTATCACTTAGTGAGTGATGTAAAAACAAAATATAAAGAGCCGGTATTTATAGAACTGTATCCTGTTAATAGAGAAACAGGTGACCCAGAGGCTTATAAAGCCTACTACAAAACAAGTTATGAACTCATTAAAAAGCATTTAGATAATGCAGTTGTTGTGTGGAGTGTAGATATTGAAGATGTAAGTAGTTATGTTAATTATTACCCGGGAAACAATATGGTAGACTGGGTTGGGTTGAATGCTTATTTACCACAGTATGAGTCTAGAACAGAATATACAGCTAATTATAAAGAAGGTCTAGACCTATGGTATAAGACGTTCCAATCAGAAAAACCACTTATTTTATCAGGTGTAGCCATTTCTCATTATTCTAGAGTAGACCATACGTATCAAATTGCTGAAGCAGTCAATTTACTCAATTATTTTTATGATACAGTTCCTAAATCTTATCCACGCATAAAAGGTATACTCTATATAGATGTTGATATGGCTGAAGTCAGTTCAGAAGGTAAAGAAGACTATACACTCTCGAGTCAAAAGGAATTAGTCTCTACGTATCATAACCTTATGGAAAAAGGTAACTTCCTTGGTGAAATCGAGGAATTTTCAGGTGCAACACTTACTGTACCTATGAAGTACACGGTACCTGTATTAGTTGTAGATGGAGAGTATTATGTAGCAAAGGACTATGCACATGTATTATTTAATACATTAGATATTCGCAAGATACAATATATTGATTATGTAGATGGAAACCGTTATTACCAAGTACAAAGTTTAGTAGAAGCCTATAATACAAAGCATCTATCTCCTGTGCATTAGAGGAGATAGATGCTTTTTGTATAATCAATATTGACATATGATTTTGAAGATAATAGAATAGTATATAAAATTAAATTATAAGAGTATGAGTTCTAGGGAGGAAGTCATATGTTAATGGGATTAAAATTAGGTCAAAGCTTAGATTTAACAGAATTATCTAGAGAGCAAGACCAATTTATGATCGAAATTCAGTGGAAATCTAATGATATAAAAAGAAAGGGATTGTTAAGTTTTCTACATCTAAATACACAGGAATGTCGATATGCTACAACTGTGCTTTTATTAGAAGAAGGAGAGAAGCTTAGGGATAAGAGAAATAAGATCGCATTAGATAATTTAAGGCATCCTACACAGTGTATAAGACATATGGGAGATCAAATAACACAGTCTGGTTATCAAGATGAACAGATCTTTATTAAGCTTAGTAATATACCAGATAATATTCAGTATTTTAATTTTGTACTCCACCCGTATCACTTAAAAAAAGGTAAACTTCCTACAGCAGTCCCAGAAGACGTTTGGCTTAGAGTAGTGCATACAAAAACACAAGAAGAGATTTTGAAGATTCCCCTATTACAGCACTATGCGCAAACAAATCCAATCACACTTTTTCAACTGATACATGATCATACACACTGGAAGTTAAATATATTGCTTCAATCTATGCAATCAGAGCAATACGGATTGTAGAAAAAAGATAGAGTAAAAAATAAAACTTATTGAAAAGATTTTAGCCCTAAATACACTTTATTTAAACAGCGTATTTAGGGCTAAAATCTTTTTACTATTTATTCTACATTTAATTTCTGAGCCATTTCTAACTTCATAGACTCAAGAGTCTTTGTATTATTTTCACGTGCTAAGCGATTTTCGGCTTCGATGGCACGAGTTTGCTCAATACCGTCCATAATCGTTTCCCAAGTTTTTTGTAAGGTTTCAATATGTACAGAGCTTCCAGTAGCCATTTTTGCAATGTTAGTAGATTGAGTTGCCATATTCTGAGCATTACGAAGGAGAAGTTCATTAGTTTTGTCATCAAGTGCTTTTAAACTTTTAGCTTGTAATTCTTGACGTTTAAGCATAACGGCTTGCGTTAAGCATTGTTTAAAGATTGGAAGTGTAATGATGAAAGCCGAATTGATCTTACGGGTAAGGTTAAAGTTACTGTATTGAATACCTTGGATCATAGGAATAGTTTGAAGGGCGATATTTTCAGCTACACGTAAGTCATAAACACGTTGTTCAAGCATTTCGCCAATACGCCTTAAGCTTTCTACATTGGCAAGATCTAACTGGCTACCACTAGCGAGAGCCTTTTGTTCAAACTCAGGAATAAGCTTTGTATTAATTTCTTCAATACCCATTTCACCAGCAACAATATATTTTTCTAAGTCTTGATAATAAGTAATGTTAGTATCATACATTTTTTTCAAAGTATCGTTAGATTTAGCAATATCAAATTCATATTTTTTTAGAACAGTATAAACCTTATCTACTTCACTACCCATTGTATCGTATCTTTCAAAAAGTGATTCTACAGAGTTTTTAGCTTTATTAAAGATTTTGCCAAAAAAGGAAGGTTCTTTTACATCTTCTAAATCTTTAATGTCAGACTTATCCATAATTTTAGTAAGCTGATTAATCATTTCACTTGCTTCTTCGGCTTTAACAGCTTTCATGGTTGAGAGTAGGTTATCGGATACTTTAGAAATCCCAACAGTAGCATTTTGACCAAACATTAAGACTGTAGTGGGATCATCCACACGAATTTCACCAGTAAGGGCTTCGACTTCAGGAAGCTTACGAAGTTTTTCTTTGTAATTTTGGATAAATGTTGCAACTTCTTCTTGTTTAACAGGTTGTAGGGTAGTAGGAGCAGTAGGTTCTAGTGTGATACCATTTAAAACGGAGCTTTCTAGATCAACAGTGGGTGTAGGTTGTTCTTGAGTTTGGTTTGGATTAAAATGAATTGCCATAATGTATAACTCCTTTATCTAAAAAATTTATTGAAGAACGATTTGGATTTTACAGGTTGAGGTTTTCTAAGTTGTAAGTCATAAGCTAGTTCAGGTAAACGTAAAGTTCTGATATATTGATCAGAAAGTAAGAGCTCGATGTTATTTGCAGCATTAGGACAGAGTAAGATAATATCGAATCCAATGGTATGGAGTAAGGCAAGTAACATACCGACTTCTGTTGTAAACGTTGCACGATTATTAATATAGAGGATCAACTTTGGAATATCTTGAGGGAAGTCGTAGCTATCAATAAGATTTAAAAGCTGATTTTCTAGCGTAAGAATAAGGGCGATAAGGTTGCTACGCTCTTTATCTGTGACTTTGAAATTAAAGATTTCGCCTGCATTAGGTGCTAATAAAGCATCTAATTTGTCTAAAATAAATGTCTGTACCTCTGATCTAAAAGTGAGAAGGTGCTTATAAAGCACATGGGCTTTTAGCGCCTCACGATTAATGGTCTTATCAGGATTTAAACAATAGATCAAAGAGTAAATATCTCTAGAAGAGACTTTATTAAGGCTAGCAAAATGGGTTTGCGTATAGAGAACATAATGTTTGCTATTACATAACTTCTGGACAAAAGTAAAATAGGCTTCTAAATCTAAATGGACGCCAGCAATTTTTGTAAAGAAAACAGGTGGATAAACAACTTGACCACTTGTTTTAAAACCAGGTCGTAATTTAGAAGGTTCATCCCAATAAGTTTCTAAATCCTCTAAAACAGCATCCAATAAGAGGGGCTTGGTTGTCCCTTTTGCAAATTGCCAAGGTTTAAAAAGCCCACTATCTGTATACATAAAAGCTTCTAATTGGTCAGTAGCGTGACGAGCTGAAGTAGTAATATGGTCAATAACGCTTCCTGCATGAGCTAAGTCATCAAAGTCTTCAAAGGGCGCAGGTTCACCTAAAATCAGTGTTTGGCTTAGACCAAGGCTATCAATAAGTCCGAACGTAACATCATGAGTTGGGTTTAGGTAAAAAGTATCAAAGCCTACTAGAGCTAAGAGAAGGATAAAATAACATTCTTGACGTTTGATAGGACCGTAGAAAATAGCTTTAGGGACTTCAGATTTTGAAAAGTCTATAGGCTCAAGATAGGTGTGAATCCAATAAAATAACTTGGCAATAAATAAGTTTTGAAGTTCGTCATTTGGAAAGTGTTCGGTATGAATGGCATGAGGAATAATCATATCTAAAGCTTGAATAATGGCTGTATTAAAGTCATCAAACCGCGTAAATTCTAAATGAGAAGAGGTAAAATTGCCAATAGGAAGTGTCTTGATTTCTTGAATGAGTACATCTATATCATTTGGCTTATTAAGAGCCGTTTTAAAAAGCAATATTTGCTGAGTCGTGTCAGTAGAGAGTTGATTCAAACGTGCTAAAAAATCACGATAATCTTGAATAAATCCAGTTCCCATAATATGACCGAAGTAGTTGCCAGTGCGATCAGCTTTTGGGAGAAGAAAGTCTGTCAATAAAGCTTGAGACGGAATAATCAAAAATAGGTCCTCCTTTTAGTATGATGAGTATCATTATAGCATTTTTTAGATAGGAATTGAATATAATTTCTTTCTATTTAAACGAGTATGGATTTATCCAAAAAATTAACTTAAAAATTAATCATGGAAAAGTAGTTTTCACCATATATTTGATAATAAGCACGAACATACTCTCAAAGGAGTGATATGAATATGGTAGATTTTTCTGAAATGATTAAAGCTGATAGACGGGCGAAGCAAGATTATAAGTTTGAGGGGACTTTCCTTGATTACTTACATATATTACAAGAAAACCCCGAAGCATATAAGTTAGCTCATAAGCGTATTTATGACCTGATTGTAGACCAAGGTATGACATTGGTACACACAGAGGAAAATCCAAGGCTTAGAAGGATCTATGGAAAAGATACATTAAAACAGTATCATTTCTTTAAAGAAAACTTTTTTGGTATTGATAAGACTTTGATGAAGATTGTAAGATACTTACACTCTGCAGCCATGCAAGGTGAAGAAGCCAAACAAGTACTTTATTTAGTTGGTCCTGTTGGTGCTGGTAAATCTTCTTTAATTGATGCGATTAAACGTTTACTTGAAACAAGTGAACCTATTTATGCTCTTGAAGGATGCCCAATGCGTGAAGAACCTCTTCACTTAATTCCAAAACATAGTCGTGCTGCATTTGAGGATGCATTAGGTGTCAAAATAGAAGGTGACTTATGTCCAGTATGTCGTTATCGATTAATCCATGAATTTAAAGGAAAATATGAAGACTTCCCTGTTGTAAAGACGGACTTTTCTGTTCGATCTAGAAAAGGAATTGGTGTCGTACCTCCTGTTGATCCAAACAATCAAGATACTTCTGTACTTGTAGGATCAGTAGATATTTCAAAAATGGACCTTTATCCTGAAGATGATCCACGTGTACTCTCTTTAAATGGTGCTTTCAACGTAGGGAACCGTGGTATTGTAGAATTTATTGAGGTCTTCAAAAATGACGTAGAGTATTTGCATACCATGATCACAGCAACACAAGAAAAGAATGTACCTTCACCAGGAAAAGGTTCTATGATTTACTTTGATGGGGTTATTTTAGCTCACTCAAATGAAGCTGAATGGAATAAATTTAGGTCAGATCATACCAATGAAGCGATTTTAGACCGTATTGTAAAAGTGGAAGTACCTTATTGCCTAGAATTAAATGAAGAAGTTAAAATCTATCAAAAGATGCTAGGTAACTCATACTTTGATGCGCACATTGCACCACATACACTAGAAATTGCTTCTATGTTTGCAATTCTTACAAGGCTTACACCATCTAATAAGGTAGACCCTATGACTAAGCTTAAAATTTATAATGGTGAAGAAATTATAGAAAAAGGGACAACAAAACGTATTGATATTAGTGAACTTAAAGAAGAAGCAGAAAGAGAAGGGATGACTGGTATTTCTACACGTTTTATTTCTAAAGCGTTAGATACAGCCCTTTCAGAATCAGAATCTAATTGTATTAATCCAATTAGTTTGATGGAAGTTTTATTACGTGAAATCAAAGAAATGTCTATTTCTGATGAACTTAAAAAACGTTATTTAGGCTTCTTACAAGATACAATTAAAAAAGAATATCATAAGATTCTTGAAAAAGAAGTTACAAAAGCCTTTATCCATGGTTATAAAGATCAAGCACAAGATTTATTTAATAACTATCTTGACCATGCTGAAGCTTATGTTAATAGAACAAAACTTAAAGATGATAGTACAGGGGAAGAACTTTCACCAGATGAAGTGTTCATGCGTTCTATTGAAGAACAAATTGGTGTGACTCAAAGTGGTGCTAAAGGTTTTAGACAAGATGTTACAGCTTATATGTTCTCAGTTATCCGTAATGGTACAACTGTAGACTATACTTCTTATGAACCACTTAAAGAAGCGATTGAAAAGAAATTAACATCTTCTGTACGCGAACTTTCTCGTATTATTACAAAGAGCAAGGTGCGTGACAAAGATCAAAATGAAAAATATGATGCGATGGTAGAAGAAATGAAACACAATGGTTACTGCGATCACTGCTGTAATGTTATCTTGAAGTACGCTGCTAATAATTTATGGAAAGACTAGGTGATTGCTATGGCAATTTTTAAAGAGTTTGAAGCCAATAGCAGAGATCGTAGTATTGAAGACCGTCGTAGGCATAAAGAGTTAGTAGAAAAAAGTATTAAAGAAAATATTGGCAGCATTATTGCAGAGGAAAGTATAGTAGGTCAGACCAAAAATAAGAAGATTAAGATTCCCATTAAAGGGCTTAAAGAATACTACTTTAGATATGGCAAAAATCAACAAGGTGTTGGTTCGGGGACAGGGAATGAACAAAAGGGTAAACGTGTTCCTAAAGGGGATGGAGATGAGTCTAATGAAGCAGGTAATGGAGAAGGCGAAGATATCTATGAAACAGAAATTACTGTAGATGAGGCTATTCATTATTTATTTGAAGACTTAGACTTACCTTATTTGGAACAGAAAAAGTTCAAAGAAGTAGAATCAGAAGATAGTCAGAAAAAGTGGGGGGTTCAGCAGAAAGGCATCCCTCCACGCCTTTCTAAAAAGCATACGGTTATGTCTAAGATTAAAAGGGAGAAATGCTTAAAACGTGCAGCAGCTGAGTTAAACTTAGATGTAGAGGATATGCGTGTGCCTTTCCATGAAGATGACTTGAAATATTTTAGACGAAAAGTGAAAATGCAAAGAGATTCAAATGCGGTTGTTATTTGTATCATGGATACATCAGGCTCTATGGGCCATACCAAAAAGTATTTAGCAAGAAGTTTCTACTTCTTACTTTATCAATTCTTAAAAGTTAAGTATATCAATGTAGAGATTGTTTTTGTTGCTCATACAACCGTTGCAAAGGAAGTAACTGAGGATGATTTCTTCCATAGAGGTGAAAGTGGTGGTACCTATATTAGTAGTGGTTACGAAAAGGCGCTACAAGTTATAGAAGAGCGTTATCCACCTGATGCGTGGAATATCTATGCATTCCACTGTAGTGATGGTGATAACTGGGGAGAAGATAATGATCGTGCTGTAGAGCTTGCAAATAAATTATGTGATACATGTAATTTATTTGGATACGGCGAAATTAAAATCAGCACCTATACAAGTACAATTATGAATAAGTATGTAGAAGAGGTAAAAAGTCCAAACTTCTCAGCTGTTAAAATCTTTAAAAAAGAAGATGTATGGAAAGCCTTTGTTGATATGTTGAAGATAGAGCAAAGGTCAGGAGGAGGGGAGGATGTATCATGAACTATTCCTTCAAGGAATTAACAGAGTATAATGAACGTATTGAGGAAATTGCTAAAGGTATCGGTTTAGATTATTATGAACAAGAGTTTGAAATTATTAGTTTTGAAGATATGATTTGTTATGAAGCCTATGTAGGTATGCCTTCTCATTACCCTCATTGGAGTTTTGGTAAGAATTATGAACGTATTAAAACGTTGTATAACTACAATTTGACAGGTCTTCCCTATGAAATGGTTATTAACTCGGATCCTTGTATTGCCTACTTGATGAAAGATAATAGCCTAGTTCTTCAAATTCTAACTATTGCTCATGTATACGGTCATAATGATTTCTTTAAAAATAATAGATTATTCAAATCTTATACTAAAGCGGATCTAACCGTAGATATGTTTAAAAATCATGCAGGACGTATAAGAGAATATATCCAAGATCCAAGTATTGGTTATAGCGAAGTAGAATCTATATTAGATGCAGCTCATGCCATTAAGCATCACTGTGGTAGCTTTATGAAAAATGGTGCTCAGTTTGAAGAAAAAATTGAATTTCCTTGTGATAATATCCTTGATTTCTTGTGGCGTGAAGGCGACCTAGCAGAGTGGCAAAAAGACATTTTGTTGATCGTAATGGAAGAAAGCCGTTACTTTATGCCTCAGATTGAGACAAAGATTATGAATGAGGGTTGGGCGAGTTTTTGGCATTATAACATTGTTAATCACTTAAACTTACCACCAGGTATGCAACTAGAATTCCTAAAACATCATAATAATGTGATCTGTACAGTGCCAGGTAGACTGAACCCCTATTTTATTGGATTTAAGATTTGGGAAGATTTATATGAACGCTATGACCATGACTTTAGTGAATTAGCGAGAATAAGAGAAGTTGAAAGAGATGCTTCTTTTATTCGTAACTATTTAACTTATGATATAGCAAATGCTTGTAATCTTTGTGTATTTGAAGAAGAAGAGCGCTATTATGTGGTATCAGAAGTTTCAAATGAAGAGGGTTGGAAAAATGTAAGAAACACCCTTGCTAATAGTGTAGGAATGGGTGGTATTCCAAACATAGAAGTTGAAGAAGTAATTCGTAAAGACAATACATTAGTTTTAAACCATTTATATGATGGTCGTGAACTTCAACTTTCTTATGCAACAGAGACCCTTAAATATATTCAAACCCTTTGGGGTGGGAAAGTGGTTCTTAAGACTTACTTAACAGGTAGTGAGCGTAAGATTATTTGTAATGAAGATAAGAAAGTATTAATTGAAAACATGTAAAGTAAGGGAGCTATTGCACAACTAACCTAATCGGCTAATTGTGCAACAGCTCCCTTTATAGATTCTTAGAACGTTTAATGTCATTTAAGAATTTGTAAGTTTCTTATAAGCTATTTTTGAGTTTCATCATGGCATATTCAAGGGCAGATTCTAAGTTGCTAGCAGACTTACCGCCCCCTTGAGCAGAGAAGTCTGTACCGCCGCCACGGCCATCGAGTAAAGTAATGCTATCTTTAAGAAGTGTATTCATACTTACTTTTTTAATATTAGAAGAACACATAAAGCATAGATGGGATGTTTTGTCACATTTAAGGCCGAGTAATGCAACCACATTTGGTATTTTAACAAGTTTGGCACCAGTAGATTGTAAGACTTTTGGATCTACATCTTCATAAATATGTTGAACAAGATGAAGATCTTTAAAAGTTTCAGCTTGTGTAATCATATCTTGTACTTCATAGTCTAAGATAACATCTTTTAGGTGCCTTGTTTCATTTTGAAGGCGGGTACATTCTTTCTTGAGGGTTTCAAGTTGTTCCATATGAAGTGCATCATTTTGTTGTAAGGTATGGATTGCACGTGTACCTGCTACAAAGGTAAGCCTTAAGCCACCTTTATGTTTCTCGGACTTTAGGAGTTTAAGTAATCCAACTTCTAAAGTAGAACGTGGATGGGTCCCACAACAAGCACTTATATCTAGATCTTCAATCTGAACAAGGCGTAGTGGTCCAGTGATCTTTGGAAGAGGTGTTTTGAATGGAAGCTTTTTAAGTTCTTGTTTAGTTGGGAAGAAAGTAGTAATAGATAGATTTTCGCTAATGACTTGATTGACATGTGCTTCTACTTGGGCAAGTTGGTCTTTAGTCATTACTTGATCAACATCTAATGTACATGTCTCACTTCCTAGATGGAAACTTAAAGTTTTAACTTGGAAATCTTGTAAAAGACAAGCAGATAAAAGGTGTTGGGCCATATGATGTTGCATATGGTCAAAGCGACGTTGCCAATCAATTTGACATTTAGCCTTATGAATTTTGATAGGCTTTTTAGAAGAAACATGATAAATACGATCATTATCTTCATAAACATAGGATACAGGACAATCTTCAATCATTCCTGTATCAGAAGGTTGTCCACCACCTTCAGGGTAAAAAGTAGTTTGATCGAGAACAATATGGTAAGCATTATCTTTTTCAACAATTTCAAGGATTTCGGCTGTAAAGTTCTTTTGATAAGGATTTTCATAATATAGTTTTGACATGGTTAGACTCCTTTAGTTCATTAAGCTTTAGCTTATCAGAAAGGAAGGAGGTTGTAAACGGTTTGACTCTATGTACGAATATAAGGAGATATGATACACTAACAATGGCAAAATAAGGATAGAATATATGAGAGGGATAAAATGAGAATTACTAGAGAAAAACAATTTTATAAGCTTTTACTAATGACAGCACTTCCAATAGGTGTACAAAATTTAATTATCTTTGGGATTAGTATGATGGATACACTGATGTTAGGGTCTCTTGGAGAAGTTGCACTATCTGCTACAGCCCTTGCTAATAACGTATTTTTTGTTTTCACATTATTGATGTTTGGTTTAGCAGGTGGTTCAAATGTAATGATTGCACAATATTGGGGGAAGAACGATGTAAAGTCCATACACAAAATATTAGCTATTATGTATCGTGTATGTCTAGTTTTTACATTTATTTTTGTAATCATATCCGTTGTATTTCCAGAACAAGTCATGAGTATTTTTACAACAGATCAAGCTGTTATTGAAGGTGGTGCACAATATTTACGTATTGTGGCAATTGGATATGGATTCTATGCAGTTACAAACTGTACGATTATGATTTTACGTTCTGTGCAAACTGTAAAAATAGCAATGGTTGTTTATGTGATTTCATTAGTTGTAAATACTTTCTTTAACTGGGTATTTATTTTTGGGAAGCTAGGTGCACCGGCTTTAGGTGTAAGAGGAGCAGCGATTGGTACTGTTATTGCAAGAATAACAGAGTTTGCGGTTATCTTAATATTTATGGCCTATTTTGAGAAGAAGCTTCAAGTTAAATGGAAAGATTTATTAAAGGTAGATAAGCAATTAGTTGGACATTACTTAAGAAACTGTATGCCTGTTGTATTTAATGAATTACTATGGTCTATAGGCGTAAGTATGAGTGGTGTTGTAGTAGGAAGATTAGGTACCAATGTAGTGGCAGCAAATAGTATCACTAATATTATCAACCAACTAGTTATTGTCTTTATACAAGGTGTAAGCAATGCAGGTGCTGCGATTATAGGAAATACAGTTGGACAAGGTGATAAGGATAAGGTTCGTGAATATGCTAATACGATTATTCTATTTAGTATTGTATTAGGACTTATATCAGGTGTTATTACTTACTTAGTAAGTCCATTTATTATTGCAATGTATAATGTCACAGAAGTGACAAAAGCTATAGCTATGGATATTGTTATTGTGACAGCCGTTACTGTATTTTTCAAATCTTTAGCTATGAACACAATGGTAGGTATCTTAAGAGGTGGAGGCGATGCAACATTTGTCTTTATTAATGATCTCATTTTTATGTGGCTTATAGCTATACCGTTTGGCTTTTTAGCAGCCTTTGTATGGGAGCTACCTATTATTATTGTCTTCTTTATATTAAGATGTGATGAGATGCTAAAAGTGATTGCAAGCTTATGGCGCATTCATAGTGGCAAATGGATTAAAGATGTAACAGTTGTACAAACCACTTAATCCTATGTATACGAATAGGGGTATATATGATAAACTAAGGAAAGAAAATTAAAAGACATGAGTGGAGGACTAAAATGGATTTTTGTTTATGTCCCATAGCAAGTGGGAGTAGTGGAAACTGTACATACTTACAAGCCGATGATGAAAGGCTTCTTATAGATATAGGTATTAGTGGTAAAAAAGTAACACAAGGACTAGAAGCAATCAATGTAGATCCAACAACGATTAAAGGGATTCTTATTACCCATGAGCATAGTGATCATATTAAGGGTGTTGGGATCATTAGCCGTAAATATGACTTACCTATTTATGCGACTGCTATAACTTGGGAGCGTATGTTGAGTGAGAATATGCTAGGCAAAGTTGCAGAGCATAACCAAATCATTATGGAAAAAGATGTACCGCTGATGTTTGGAGAACTTGTGGTAATGCCATATAGTATTTATCATGACTCTGTAGATCCAGTAGGTTATGTATTTACTTATAAAGGTAAAAAAATAGTTCTTGCAACTGATATGGGTAAAGTAGATAGACGTGTTGTAGAGCATTTCTATAATGCAGATGGTATTTTACTTGAATTCAATCATGATATTAATATGGTAGAGGTAGGGGGGTATCCGTATTATCTTAAGAAACGTATCTTAGGAGACCACGGACATCTTTGCAATGAGTTAGCAGCAAAGGTTTTGACTCATATTTATCATCCTAACTTACAATGGGCAATACTTGGTCACTTAAGTAATGAAAATAATATACCTGATTTAGCATACCTATGTGCGAAGAATGCCTTAGAGGCTAAAAATATTGAAATTGGCAAAGATATTCAAATCACAGTTGCTAAACGACATGATATGACACCTATTCATAGAGTCTAGCAAAGACTAGGAAAGAGGAGAGCCATTGAAAATAAAAACACATTATGTTATTGCATTAGAAGCTTATGAATTGATTAAACAATACATTCCAGTTACTTTTAATGAACGTGCCTTGAAAATTGGAGCGAGTATGCCTGATTTAGCACCTCATAGAAGATTTAAAGGGCATAATATAAAAATTGCAGCTAGAGAGTGGAAATCCTTTACAGACTTTGTGCATCGCAGACAAGCAACAGAGTTTGTAATGTCCTATGCTGCAGGAATGATGAGTCACTATATTAGTGATACATTTTGTTATGCTCATAACTTTAAGCATCTGACTCTAAGAGAACACAGGAAGTATGAAGTATATATGAATAAAGAAGCTAAAGTATTACGTAATGAAATGGATGTTCGAAACATCTTCAAGAGATGGCAAATACTCAAAGAAAAAGGTGTAGAAGGTTATATTAAACTAGAAAATGAGCTTTATAAGGAAGAAGTAGCAAGATGTAGAAACAGGCATGATCGTGTCCTTTTAGATCTGTATGAGGCAATATCCCATACAGCGGTATGGATGCTAGAAATTGTAAATGTTACTTATCCAAGTTATATAGAGCATCAGACTGTGATACAACATGTGTAGTACAAAAAAGATACCTTAAGAAGGTATCTTTTTTTCATGCTTAAAATAAAACTAGTCCATTATGTGCATACTCATAATCTTATAGGATAAACTAATGTAAAAAAGTTTATAAAAGGAAGTGAGCATATGAGTTCTATCAAGCAAGCAACCTTTGCAGGGGGATGCTTTTGGTGTATGGTAAAACCTTTTGATGAATATCCTGGTGTAATAAAAATAGAAGTAGGCTATACAGGAGGACATGTAGAAGACCCAAGTTATGAAGAAGTATGTGCACATCATACAGGTCATCAAGAAGCTGTACAGATAACTTATGATGAGGCCATTTTACCCTATAGAGAGTTGGTGGAAATTTTCTTTAGGAGTATTGATCCAACAGATCCTGATGGGCAATTTAATGATAGAGGTGAAACGTACCATACGGCTATTTTTTATCATGATGAAGCACAAAAGGCTATAGCAGAGACTTATAAACATGAATTAGAAGTATCAGGTTTATTTGAAAAACCTATTGTGGTGCCTATTGTAGCAGCGATGGCATTTTACAAAGCTGAAGATTATCATCAAGATTATTATAAGAAAAATCGATTTTATTATGATAGGTACTATAAGGGTTCTGGGAGAAAAAACTTTTTAGATACTTATTGGCATCGTAATCCTTATAAAGAACAAGAGCTTAAGGAGAAGCTTACACCTCTTCAATATCAAGTGACTCAAGAAAATGGTACAGAGGCACCTTATGGTAATGCGTTTTATGAACATGATGAAGAGGGAATTTATGTAGATATTGTAAGTGGGAAGCCACTTTTTTCTTCTAAGGATAAATTCCATTCAGGATGTGGATGGCCAGCATTTACGAAACCTATTGCACCCATAAGTGTATATGAAAAAGAAGATTTATCCCATGGTATGCATAGAATAGAAATAAGAAGTAGTTATGCCGACAGCCATCTAGGTCATGTTTTTCAAGATGGTCCAAGAGAAACAGGTGGGCTTAGATACTGTATTAATTCTGCTGCATTAAGATTTATATCACGTGATAAAATGAAAGAAGAGGGATATGGAGCTTATTTAAATTTATTTAATTAATACGATAATAATAGGTGAGTGGTATGTCGAAAGGTGTAATCAGTACCCATGTCTATATGATGCCCTTTGCATGGGAACTCAAAAATAGACATGGGCGTGGAACGTTAAAACAACATAAACAAATGGATCATCCATCACTTAGCGGGTTAGAGTCTTGGAAAATACGTACATTTTATATAGAAGATGAATCGACTTATAATGAATATGTATATTTCTATAAGCCTGCCATTCAGATGCTTTATCAAATAGGTAATCAAAAGTTAGTGCGTATTTATGAGAAGATGGGACTAGATGAGAAAAGTACTTTAACGCTGACTGTAGAGCAAAAGGAATATGTTCTGAAGTTAAAGAATATTGAGCTACGTCTTTATAAAAGTGGAATAGGTATTTTAACTCTACATTGTGAAAATCATGAGGTAAAGGCACCAGAAGGTATTATGGCTATAAATAGTATGAGTAAAAGTGTTTACCCTTATTTGCTTCCTCTTCAAGCGGCTCATAAAGATCTATTTCCGGAAAAAATTGTTGTTAGGTTAAACGATAGAGAAAAAATTATTGAGACCTTTTCAGAAGATTATAAAGAGAAGCCTCTATGTATGACTTCCATGATGCGTCAACTATTTGGAGATAACTTCGTTTTTGAATACAAGTTTTTAAAACAAGATAAGATTTTTGTTGAGCCATTACTTGGAAATCGTATGTTTGTATTATGTGTCTATAATAACGCTGAGTTTCTAAAACAAATTAAAAATCAAGAAATCTCCAAGCGCTTTTTAAATAGCTTTATATTATTTAGTAGACGAGAGAAGTTAAGAGAAGGAGAGAGTTATTTAGATTTACCTAAAGTAGTCTATGGAATGAGTAGATTTTCGCTAGTATGCATTACATCAAGTGCAAAAGAAACAAAGCTTTATAATCATATAGTCTTATTAGCTTTAGCACAAAAGGCTTCCTTGCTTCATTTTGGAAATCAAATAGCACGTATTGCAGAATTACCGAAAGTACAATTAGTGCAAGCGATAGAAGACTTATATGAAGTTTATATACAATTTATTAGTCAGATGCATTTTAATGAAGTGACAGTAGATGTACAAGGTAGCTATATTTATAATGAACTCTTAAGGCAGCTAATGATAGAAAAAGAAATTAAAGAATTAGATTTTGAAATGCAGGAGATGCATGAGTATGCGGCCCTTATTGATCAGGCCCAATCAAAAGGTAAGATGGATTTTTTAACTATTATAGGTACAGCTCTAGTTATTCCTACTTTTGTAACAGGATTCTTTGGAATGAATATTTTAGAAGAGAAGTTTATGGACTGGTGGAGGCATAAAGAAATTATTTTATGGTTTAATAGCTATGCTCTTTTACCGGTTACAGTGGTCTTGCTGGTTTATAGTATGTGGAATAGAAAAAGCAGAAAGTCTAGAGTAATCCAGAACATTCTGCTTGTCATAAGTTTAATTAGTATTTATATCCTCATCAAATGGGGATGTGGACTAGATTAAAGCGTTTTCATTTCTGCAATAAGACCTTCAAACACTTTAAGTGCAGATTCGATTGGTGCTGGAGAACTCATATCTACACCAGCCATTTTTAGTAAATCAATAGGATCTTGGCTAGAACCACCACTTAAGAAGGCTTTGTAGCGTTTAACTGCTTCAGGGCCTTCTTTTAATATACCTTCAGAAAGGGCAATGGCAGCTGAATAGCCAGTAGCGTATTGATATACATAGAATGGTGTATAGAAGTGAGGAATACGTGCCCATTCCATTGCAATAAGGTCATCTACGCAAATAGCATCACCGTGATATTTTTTAACTAAGTTGTAGTAAGTATCACAGAGTACTTGACTAGTAAGGGTTGCACCCTCTGAGTGAAGTGTGTAAACTGATTTTTCGAATTCAGCAAACATAGTTTGACGGAAGAGTGTGCCTCTGAATTGTTCCATAAAGTAGTTTACTAAGTATTTATGGAAGTCAGGATCTGTTGTTGTTTTAAGTAAATATTGCATAAGAAGTGCTTCGTTTACAGTAGAGGCAACTTCTGCTACAAAGATACAGTAGTTAGCATATGGGTAAGGCTGAGTATGTGATGAAAGGTAACTATGCATTGCATGTCCCATTTCATGTGCTAATGTAAAGAGGTTGTCTACATTGTTAGAGTAGTTCATAAGCACATATGGATGTGGTGCTGCGAAACAACCCCATGAGTAAGCCCCACTACGTTTGCCTTCATTTTCATATTTATCTACCCAACGGCTATCAAATGCTTCTTTAACTTGTGCCACATAGTCTTCACCTAAAGGTTTTAAAGCTTCAAGAATAATGCTACATGCTTCATCAAAAGAGATTTCCTTTTTGAAGTCATTTACAAGAGGTACGAAGATATCATACATGTGTAAAGTATCAACACCCATAATATCTTTTCTAAGAGCTACATAATCATGCATAAGGTTAAGATGGTGATCTACTGTAGTAATCAGATTATCATAAACTTCAGTAGGAATATTGTTTGCGTTTAATGCACAGGCAATAGGTGTTCTAAAGTTGCGAATACGTGAAACTAAACTATAACCTGTTACACTTGCAGCAAAGTTTG
This sequence comes from Holtiella tumoricola, assembly GCF_027857615.1. Classification (NCBI taxonomy): domain Bacteria; kingdom Bacillati; phylum Bacillota; class Clostridia; order Lachnospirales; family Cellulosilyticaceae; genus Holtiella; species Holtiella tumoricola. The sequence goes on along the minus strand of NZ_JAQIFT010000016.1, from coordinate 42,602 downwards.
TAGCAAGGGTATTTTTAAAGTTACTATATGAAGTATACATGCCTGTAAAAGCAGATTCACGTACACTACGGTTATGGCTTTCAAGGAGGCTGATATAGTTACCATGAGTGATACGAACATCTTCTCCGTCTTCATTTTGAATAGTAGGAAGTTTTAAGTCAGCATTGTTAAACATAGCAAAAGTATTGCTTGGTGCAGTTGTTATTTCTCCAAATTGAGAAAGTAAATCTTCTGTTTTAGCATCTAAGATATGTTCTTTTTGACGTAAAACTTCATGGAGTACACGTTTGTAAAGTGTAAGCTCAGGATTTTCTTGAAGGAAAGCTTCTAGCTGTGCTTCGGTTAAAGTACTGATTTCTGGGCTAATAAAAGATGTAGCTGTTTCTAGATCAACCATAAGCTTTTCACTTTGGCTTGCAAGGTCTTGATAGAAACTGTTGCCACCATCTTGGTGAAGACGCATATGACAGTATACATATATTTTTTCTACGATCATAGAAACATCGTCAGATTTTTTAAGAACTTCGAATAAAGTATTTGCATTAGAAGTTACTTGATTTTGATAGGATTTAAAAATGCCTAAGGATTGTTTACTTGAGGCAATGGCAGCTTGTACATCTTGATCAGATTCAAAAATATCTTCTAAGCGCCAAGTATTTTCTACTGCCACTTGGTCACGAGTTGAAATTGTTTTTGTGGACATAATATAACCCTTTCTGTCTGTTTTTTGAATTTTACTTTTTTAGTATACTACTTTTTTAGGAAAAACATAACAGATAATAGAAATAATATACAAGTTTTGGTATACTAGAATAAAATATTAAACTTGTAGGGAGGTTAGCTATGCGTATATTTATAACTGCAGATATTGAAGGGGTAACAGGGATTTCAAATTGGCAACAAGCAGATGACACTGCGCCATATGAAGCAAGAGAGCGTATGACAGGAGAAGTGGTAGCAGCTTGTAAGGGGGCAATGGCAGCAGGGGCAGTAGAGTTTGTTATTAAGGATGCACATGGAAATGGGTATAATCTTATACAAGAGCAATTACCTAAAAATGCAAAGCTTATGACTGGCTGGAGCAACCACCCTTATAATATGGTGGAAGGATTAGACGACACCTTTGACGGTATTATTTTTATAGGCTATCATAGTCATGGATTAGCTAATACATCACCACTTGCTCACACACTTTATCCAAGTAAGGTAAGAGGAATGTATTTAAATGATAAGCCAGCCAGTGAATTTACACTTTATGCTTATGTAGCTTATTTACTTAGTGTACCGATTATTACGGTAACAGGAGATGGGGGACTTGTGCGTAGTGTAGCAGAGTTTGACTCAACTATAAAGAGTGTTGCGGTACAAGAAGGCTTTGGTGGAGGTATGGTGAGTATTCATCCAGAACTTGCAAAAGAGCGTATACAAAAGACTGTTAAGCAAAGTTTATCAGAGCTTAAAACAGTAGGTTGGACAAGCAATTTGTCTATACCAGATGTATTTAATTTAAAAGTTGTTTTTAATAAGCATGAAGATGCTTACAAATATTCTTTCTATCCAAATGCTAGACAGATTGATGAGTTTACTGTTTCATATACGACAGATAACTATATGGAACTTCTAAGCTTTATTCTTTTTATCTAAAGGGGAATAGTTTTTGGTAATAGAAACAAACACTATACGAATAGATTATAAATGACAAAAAGAATGGACGAAGGATATGAAATCAATTATTTTAATTACAGTATGTGCTTTTATTTTGGATCTTCTATTAGGAGATCCTTATCATTTTCCACATCCAGTTCGTGCAATAGGTACACTGATTACAAAAGGTGAAAAATGGATTCGATCATGGATACCACAGACGAAAAAAGGTGAACGCATCGGCGGAACGATACTTGTAATCGCCGTGGTAGGTATCACCTTTTTTGTAAGTTTGACAGTAATTACTCTAGCTTATTGGATACATCCTGTTGTAGGATTTATTTTGCAAGTGATTATGGGTTACCAAGTGCTTGCAACAAAAAGTCTAAAAGATGAAAGCATGAAAGTTTATATAGCACTTAAAAAACATGATTTAGAAGGTGCTAGATATGCAGTAAGCATGATTGTTGGAAGAGATACAGCAAGTTTAGATGAACAAGGTGTAGCAAAAGCAGCCATCGAGACCGTAGCAGAAAATACATCGGATGGTATTATAGGACCACTTTTTTATTTAGTAATAGGTGGGGTACCTCTTGCGTATCTATACAAAGCAATCAATACATTAGACTCGATGATTGGATACAAAAATGATAAATACCAATATTTTGGTACTTTTGGAGCCAAGTTAGATGACGTAGCCAATTATATTCCAGCAAGAATAAGTGCTTACTTAATGATTTTAGCAAGTGGATTATGTGGTATGAGTATAAAGGGGGCCTATAAAATCTATAAGCGCGACCGTTATAATCATAAGAGTCCCAATAGTGCTCATACAGAAGCAGCATGTGCAGGGGCATTAGAAATCCAACTAGCAGGAGATGCTTATTATTTTGGTAAGAAATGTGAAAAACCAACTATAGGCGACTCTATTCGCCCAGTAGAAACAGAAGATATTAAAAGAACAAATCAATTAATGTATGCAACGTGTATACTAGGTTTATTAGTATTTATAGCAATAAGAGCTATAGTCATGAGATAGAAGGAGTAACTATGCATTTAATACACGGTGGCGATGTATTTTCTCTCGCCGAAAAACTTGGATGTGACGACAAAAAAATTATCGACTTTTCAGTAAACATTAATCCTTTGGGATTAGCGCCAAGTGTTCGTACTGCCCTGGCACAGAATCTTGATTTAGCAGTTCAATATCCAGATCCATTATGTAGGAAGTTAACTGAGGCAATAAGCGACCATTATGGTTTGCTAAAGGAAAGTATTCTCTGTGGAAATGGAGCTGCGGATTTAATCTTCCGCTTAGTGTATGTCTGTAAGCCAAAGCGTGCACTTATTTTAGCACCTACCTTTGCAGAATATGCCTTAGCAATGGAACAAGTAGGGTGTGAAGTTGTAGCATACAATTTAAAAGAAAATAATAACTTTAATATACAAGAAGATTTTCTAGAAATGCTTACGCCAGATTTGGATATGATGTGGCTATGTAATCCTAATAATCCTACAGGACAATTAACTTCTAGAACTTTTTTAATTAAGGTATTAGAAAAATGTGAAACGTTTAACATTAAACTCATTGTGGATGAATGCTTTATGGATTTTGTAGAAACACCTGAAAAATATAGTTTACTTGCTGAACTTGGAAACTATAAATGTCTTGTCATTTTAAAGGCTTTTACAAAATTTTATGCCATGGCTGGTCTTAGGTTAGGTTATGGATGCTTCTCAGATTTAGAACTGAAAAAGGCAGTACAACAAGCTGCTCAACCGTGGTCTGTTTCAGGGATTGCCCAACTAGCAGGTATAGTGGCACTAAATGATGATGAATATGCTAAAGAAACAAAAGCACTTATTCGTAGAGAGTATGATTATATACAAGAACATCTCACACGATTAGGTTTTTATTGTTATCCTTCAGCAGCAGATTATATATTATTTAAATCACCTATTAAAGGGTTAAAAGAAATGCTTATGGAAAAAGGTATTTTAATACGTCATTGTGGAAACTATGCAGGACTTACAGACTTACACTATCGCATAGGTATAAAATCACATGAACAAAATCAACTTCTTATTGAGGCGTTAGAGCAACTTAAATATTAGGAGTGGTACAAATGAAAATATATTGGGTTCGTCATGGTAAGACAGAAGAAAATGAAAAGAATAGTTATTATGGAAAAATAGATGTAAGGCTTACACAAGAAGGTGTAAAAGAAGTAAAAGCCATTCAAACAAGTTTTAATGAATGTATCAATGTCTATTCAAGTCCCGCAGCTAGAGCTATTGAAACAGCAGGGTTGCTTTTTGCTAATGTCTATTTTAAAGTAGATGCAAGGCTATTAGAAAGAAATATGGGTATTTTTGAAGGACTTACTTATAGACAGATTGGCAGAAGATATCTGGCTGAGCGGGATGCATGGGACAATGACTGGAAAAACTATGTGATTCCAGAAGGTGAAAGTGCCATGATGCAATATGAAAGGGTTGTAAGTTTTATTAAAGAGCTAGAAGAAGCTGGTGAAGATGCAGTTGTTGTATGTCATGCAGGAACGATTCGTATGGCCCTTTGTTATATGTTTGGTGAAAACTTAGATATGTTTTGGAAGTTTAAGGTACATACAGGAATGGTTGTTACAACAAACTATGAACATGATTTTTGGTACTTAGATTTATCAAGAGATAGTTATTAATACATTTTTGGATATAAAAGAAAGAGTTGAAGCAGATGAAGAAGTTAAAACAATGGGTACTAGCTATGCAATTTTTAACACGTATTCCTATTACCAAAGCAGCAATGCCGGCAGAACCGAGTGATTTTAAAGGAGCCATGTGCTTTTTTACTTTTATAGGGCTCATTGTGGGTATTTTTACTTGGATACTATTTGGAGTAGGAAGTTTAGTAGATCCCTTACTGGGTGCACTTTTAGCTACAATAGGTGGTATTTGGATAACAGGTGGTATTCATTTAGATGGTGTAAGTGATGTATTTGATGGATTTGGAGCCAATCGAGATGCAGCAAGAACGCTAGAAATTATGAAAGATAGTAGAGTGGGTACATTTGGTGTATTAGCACTACTTATTGATTTTATGTATCATCTTATTGGATTTTACCTTTTAAGAGAAGATCCTTATTTAATGATATGGGTACCTGTAAGTGCAAAAATGGCAGTTTGTTTAATCTGTTCTATAGGACGTAATGTCTCAAAGGGAATGGGTTCTTTATGGATTCAAAACATTAGTAAAATAGGACTGGGATTTAATCTTCTAGTTTTTTGTGGTGTAGGCATAAGTCTTGTATCAGGAATGGAAATGATATTAGGTCTTTTAATCGTTGGTGTAACAGTGTTTATTTTAAATCATAAATTTAGTAAGAAGTTAAATGGTTTGAATGGAGACTGTTTAGGTGCAACACATCAACTAGCGGAATGGGTTATATTAACCTATTTGATGATTATAAGTAAGGGGATGATTGGATGAGACAAGAGGAACTTAAACAATTTATAGCAGATATTGAACCTTTAAACCTTGAAGTGGCAAAACAAATGGAAACTTATCTGGATGGGCTGACTAAACCTGTAGGCTCTTTAGGGAAATTAGAGCAGTTAATGATTCAGTTAGCAGGTGTGCAGGGCACAATGGATATAAAAACAAAACCGTGTGCAACAGTGATTATGTGCAGTGATAACGGTGTATGCGACCAAGGCGTAAGTAGTTGTCCCCAAGAAGTGACAGCCACTGTAACCTATAACTTTACAAGAGGTATAACAGGTGTGAATAAGCTTAGCCAGTTTGCAGGTTCAGATATACATATCGTTGATATAGGTGTTAAAGCAGACTTTAAGCATCCTTTGATTCATAATCGTAAAATAGCTTATGGAACTCAAGATATGAGTATTCAGTCTGCAATGACTTATGAACAAGCGATGGAAGCGATTGAAGTAGGTATTGAAGAGACAAATAAATTAATAGAGAATGGCTATGAGATTTTTGGAACAGGTGAAATGGGTATTGGTAATACAACAACATCTGCAGCTATTACAGCCGCTCTTTTAAAGTTAGATGTAGAAGAAGTGACAGGTAAAGGTTCAGGGGCTAAGGATCAAGTATTTAATAGTAAAATCAATGCAATTAAAAAGGCATTTCAAGTGAATCAACCAGATCCTAATGATCCCATTGATGTTTTAGCCAAAGTAGGTGGATATGATCTAGCAGGCCTTGTTGGAGTCTATCTAGCAGCAGCTCATGGAAAGAAAGTAGTGGTAATTGATGGTTTTATTGCAGCAGCGGCAGCATTAGTTGCTTATAAACTATGTCCAACAGTTAAAGATTACATGGTAGCATCTCACCTCTCAAAAGAAGTGGGTATGCAGAAATTATTAATGGAGATTGGACTTGAGCCACATTTAAACTTAGAGATGCGTCTAGGAGAAGGAAGCGGATGTCCAATTTTATTTAATCTTATAGAAATGGCTAAATATACATTATTAGGTATGGGTACTTTTGAAGATGCAGGTGTAGATAAAAGTAATTACATGCATATATGGAAATAAAGTAATAGCTAGAGGGAGACAGCATGAATAGACAAGATGAGCACAATCAAGAAGTGCATTACAAATTAAAAAAGGCTGTAGGTATTGAAGGTGTATTATGTTTAGTAATCACTTTTGGAGGCCTCTTTTTACTAGGTCAAAAAATGGGTGTAGCAAATATGTTCAATACACTCCTCAATACATCTTATGACCTTTTAATGGGAACAGTATTTTATATTATGGCGATTGCAGTTATAGCAGGTGCGTTCTCAGGTGTTTTAACTGAATTTGGTGGGTTGGCAATTATTAATAAGTTACTTTCAAGACTTATGAAACCACTATATGATTTGCCAGGTGCAAGTATTATGAGTGTATTAACCACTTATTTTTCGGATAATCCAGCAATACTCACATTATGTGATGACAAACGTTTTAGACAATATTTTAAAAAGTATCAGCTACCAGCTCTTACGAATTTAGGAACAGCCTTTGGGATGGGACTTATGATTACTGTATTTATGATCGGTGTTAAAGGTGTTGGTGAGCATTTAGGCATAGCTGTTGTGATTGGGAATATAGGTGCAATTATAGGAAGTATTATAAGTACAAAGCTTATGATGTACTATACCAAAAAGCATTATGGTACCGAGAGTTGGTGTGAAGAAGTAATTGATGAAAGTATAGATCTTATTAATTACCGTGAAGTGAGAACAGGAAGCTTAGGTGAACGTTTTATGAATGCACTTTTAGAAGGTGGACATTCAGGAGTAGGGATGGGTATGGCTATTATTCCAGGCGTACTTATTATCTGTACTTTTGTCCTTGTTCTTACTAATGGACCATCATTAGATGGAACTTATACAGGTGCAGCTTATGAGGGGATTGGTCTACTTCCTATACTAGGAGAAAAATTAAACTTTATTTTACAACCTCTATTTGGTTTTTCTTCACCACAGGCCATTGCTGTTCCAATTACTTCATTAGGTGCAGCGGGTGCAGCCATTGGACTTGTGCCAAACTTAGTAAGCGAAGGGCTTGCACATGCCAATGATATTGCTGTATTTACGGCAATGTGTATGTGTTGGAGTGGTTACTTAAGTACACATACAGCTATGATGGATAGCTTAAAGTGTCGTAGCCTTACAGGCAAAGCCATTTTTTCTCATACAATAGGTGGTCTGTGTGCAGGGATTGCAGCTAACTGGATTTTTAAATTAGTATTAATCATATTATAAATACTACATAGATGACAACCTCAGTTTTATCATTAAGGCTGAGGTCTTTTCAAATAGATGGGAGGCAAATAAGATGAATGTTTCAGTATTAGGATGTGGAAGATGGGGAAGCTTTTTAGCATGGTATACCAATCGTGTAGGACATGATGTGATGCTATGGGGAAGACCAGGCTCTAAAAACTTAGAATCTCTAAGATTAGAACGTAAAAATGAGTACTTAGAATTGCCAGAAACTATTAAGTTTACAGATTCTCTAGAAGAAGCGGTAGAAAGCGCTGAGATTATTATAATCTCTATCAGTGCGCAGCAACTTAGATCATTTTTACAAACAGTATCCGCCTTGCCTCATATAGATGAAAAAATCTTTTTACTCTGTATGAAAGGATTAGAAGCAGGAACAGGTAAGCGATTGACTCAGGTGTTTAAAGAAGAGATGGGCGCAGGATGTCATGTTGGTGTATGGTTAGGACCAGGCCATGTACAAGACTTTAGAAAAGGAATTCCAAACTGTATGGTCATAGGTAGTGATGAAATAGAAGTAACAAAGAAAACAGTTGAAGCATTTAATAGTGAGCTTATTCGTTTCTATTATGGACAAGATTTAATAGGAAACGAGATTGGAGCAGCTACAAAGAATGTTATGGGAATTGCAGCAGGAATGTTAGACGGTGCAGGCTATAGCAGCTTAAAAGGTGCTCTCATGGCAAGAGGTACAAGAGAACTTTCACGTATTATCCGTGCTATGGGAGGTAATGACTTAACCATTTATGGATTAAGTCACTTAGGTGATTATGAAGCCACACTGTTCTCGCCACATAGTAATAACCGCCGATTTGGAGAAGACTATGTAAAAGGTATTCCCTTTACAAAACTAGCAGAAGGGGTAGCAACTATTGAAGCCCTACATCATTTATCAGAAGTTTATGACGTAGAACTGCCTATTTGTAGTGCACTTTATGCTATTTTGTTTGAACACAAAGAAACGTCTAAAGTATTGGTGGACTTATTCTTAAGACCTGTTAAATTCGAATTCTAAACAAAAAAGAAGCTGCTGCATAAAAATGCAACAGCTTCTTTTTAAATCATCCTTTGACACCGCCGCCGGTTACACCAGCAATAATCTTCTCGGAGAGGAAGATATAAAGGATGAAAGTTGGTAAGAATACGATAATAACGGCAGCAAACATACCTGCCCAGTCACCTGTATATTTCATAGAGCTAATCATTGAGTAGAGACCTACAGCAACAGGTCTAAGTGAATCTGAATTTGCGAAGATAAGAGAAATAAAGTATTCATTCCAAATATTAATAAAGTTGAAGATTGTTACAGTAATAATACCTGGTTGAGCCATTGGAAGCATGATCTTCCAGAAGGTTTTCATAGGTGAGCATCCATCAATAGCAGCTGCTTCTTCAAAGGAATGTGAAATATTACTAAAGAAGGTGAGTAAGAAAATGGTTGTATAAGGGACGTTAATACCTATATATAAGAAAATGAGAACGGCTCGATTGGCAAGGGGATTATTAAGGATATCCATTCTAGCAATAAGTGTAAAGAGTGGAAGGATAATCATAATAGCAGGTACGCCCATTGCAGATACTAAACTGGTTTGGATAAACTTATTGGCAATAAAATCAAATCTAGAAAGAACATAAGCTGCAGGTGCACAGATAATAACTAGTGCGGTACAAGAAATAAGGGCATATTGAAGTGAGTTCAAGAAGAATACAGAAACGTTAGAAGTGGTCCAAGCTTTTATATAGTTTTCAAAGTGAAGTCCAGTAGGAAACTCAAGTGCCTTGCCGGCGAAAATATCTTTTGTTGTAGAAAAGCTAGCAGCGAGAACCCAGCCTAGAAGAACGAAGGTAAAGATAACCCATATGGTTAAAATCAGGTAACCTGGTGCAAGTCTTAATTCTTTTTTCCAATTTACTTTGTCTTTGTATTGTTTAGCAGTAGCCATAGAATCTCCCCCTTTAGAATTCAAAATCATCTTTTTTAATTAATTTGTTGGTAATCAGGAAGATCGCAACAACACATACGCAAAGGACAACACCAACTGTTGCACCAAGACCAGCGTTACGTTCTGTAACTGTATTACCTGCACCAAACACTTGCATGTACATATAAACCATTGGGGTGATCGTTTGGGTATCGGCTGTAACTGTAGAGAAAAGTTGAGACCATACAAAGAAAGCAACACTTGTTACGGACCACATGGTAATATTGGTTTTAATAACACCACGAAGTAAAGGGAAAGTGATATGGAAGAATTGATTCACTTTATTTGCACCATCAATAGTTGCAGCCTCATAGTAATCTTGCCCAATACGTTCAATACCACTGGTGAAAATAAGCATATGATAGCCTACCATACCAAAACAATAGGCAATAAGAAGGGCTACAAATTTATATTCGCTAGAAGTCCATTGGATAGCAGCTAAACTATCAAGTCCTAGTGAAGTAAAGACTGATTTTAATAAACCAAATTTAGGGCTATAGACATATTGGAGCCACATAGTAGCAAGAGCAACAGCACTTACAACATTAGGAAGGTAAATAACAGCACGGAAGAAGCTTTTAAAGCGAATACCGCTTGTAAGAATAACTGCAAAGAGTAAGGCAATAGACATAACGATAATGCCACCAAAAAGCCAGATACGGAATAGGTTCCACATAGAAGTTCTAAAAAGTCCGGTATTTAGAAGTTCAATATAATTACTTGCGCCTACAAAGTGCCATTCACTCATGGCATCCGTAACACCCTCGATTTTGAAAAAGCTCATAAGGATGGTCCTACAGATTGGGTATAAGTAAATGAGTACAAATAGAATTACAACAGGTGCTAAAAAGGCAATGATCATCGGTTTATTTTTTTTCACATAAAATCCCCCTATACGATAAAATGCATAAGGGGTGAGGTATCTTGGTCATACCTCACCCCTTGTAAGAAATTATTTACTTGCTTTTTCCATATTATCTACAAATTGCTCTGCTGTAATTTGACCACCACATAATTTTAAGAAGTTTTCTTTAATGATAGGCGTCATATTGTTATTAGCTTCTACACCAGCAGCCCATGTATAACGTGTTGTTAAGCTATCAAGAACAGGCTTTACATCAGCAAGTAAGTCTGGCCATTTGGTATTTGTAGTATCAGCAGGGATACCTGTTGAATTGGCAGAAAGCTCAGCGTCAAATTGGCCTTTAGTGATATAAGTAATAAGGTCAAAGGCTTCTTGTGGTACTTTAGAATCTTTATTTACAGCAAATACTTGTGCACCAAAGTTAGCAGCTTCTACACCTGTTACACCATTTGGAACAGCAGGATAGCTAAAGCATCCCCATCTAAAGTCTGGTCCTGTAGTACCAAGAACTTCATTTGGTAACCAAGAACCGTTTAAGTACATAGCAGCTTCACCTAAAGCAAGTTCTGTATTTTGACCAGCTGGCCATACGTTAGAAGCTACATATTCTGAGAAATAGCCTTTAGAAGCGAGTGCTTCATAAGCTTTAGCAGCTTCAAGAACAGCTGGCTCTTCAGCCCAAAGGCCTTCATTAACAATTTGAGTAACACGTTCTTCACCAACAGTACGTGCTAAATGGTAACCAATCATACAAGTAATGTAAGCATCATCACAAGTAATAGGTGTAATACCAGCAACTTTAAGTTTTTCGCAAGTTGCTAAAAATTCATCCCAAGTTTTAGGTACATCTGTGATACCAGCTTGGTCAAATAAATCTTTATTATAGAAGAATGCAAATACGTTAGGTTGATAAGGGATAGATTTTAATGTACCACCGCCTACCTCACGGCAAGCTGACATTAAACCAGAAACGGCAGTAGCATCATAGTCAGATGCAGCTGCATAAGATTCTAAGTCTAATAAATATTTACCCCAAGTAGAGTTTACACGATCGATATCTTCATCGAATAAGTCAATCGTTGTACCAGCATCTAAAGCAGCTTGAAGACCTTCACGAATACCTGTACGTCCTTTGAATTGAACTTCTACGGTATTGCCTGTGTCTTTTTGATATTGGTCAATAGCTGCTTGGATAGATTGGCCTTGAGCTTCAGTAGCTTCCCACATAGACCAATAAACGATTTTTTTACCACCATCAGTAGATTCTTCTTTTTTAGGCTCTTCTTTTGTTGTTGTACTTGTATCAGATGGAGCAGGTGTGTCAGTAGTGTTTGATGTTGATGTAGGTGCACAGCCAGTAAATAGTGAAGCAGCAAGAGACATACACATTAATGAACTAATCCATTTCTTTTTCATCAAAAATCCCCCCGATATAAAGTTTAATATTATAATTGTATATAAAGCTAAAAAAATACTTTATAATAAATTTATTTTAATGCATATCTACTAAAAATACTTGCAGAATATTTACACATTTTTATAAAATATTTACTTAAATTTTTAAAAAGTCAAACTATTACAAGAGGGCTAAAAACTTATTATAAGGAAAGAAGTAAAGGTGGTATAATAGAAAAGGTGAAGACATTTAAGGAGGAGAAAGATGAAGACAGTTAAATTAGTCATTTTTGATTTAGATGGAACACTTGTCAATACATTAGAAGACTTAGGTGTAAGTACTAATTATGCCCTTAAGCAATATGGATACATAGAGCATCCTTTAGAAAATTATAGATATTTTGTAGGAAATGGTGTCTATAAACTTATGGAACGTGTACTTCCAGAAGAAGTGAGAAGTGAAAAAGAAATACAGCGTTTAAAAGAAAGCTTTATTCAGTATTATGATACCCATTTAACGGATTATACAAAACCTTATGATGGTATTATAGAACTTTTACATAACCTTAAAGATAAGGGTATTAAGTTAGCTGTGGCAACGAATAAACCTCATGCACAAGCATTACGTGTAGTAGAAGCTTGTTTTGAACAGGGATTAATTGATAGAGTGGAAGGACAACAAGATGGAAAACCACATAAACCTGATCCAACGGTTATTAATGAGCTGATGGCTGCATATAATGTGAAGAATGAGGAAGTGCTCTATGTAGGAGACTCAGACGTAGATATGCAAACGGCAGTAAATGCCAAGTTACGTGGAATAGGTGTAGCCTGGGGATTTAGAGGAGAAGAGGAACTTTTACAAAGCGGTGCTTATGCAGTCATTCATGAACCGTTCCAATTACTTCAACATATTACGACAAAATAGATTGACACATTTAAGGGGATATGGTAGTATAGGTAACAGTAAATGAACAAAATTAAATAAATAGCCTTTAAGCTTGATCCTGTGAGATCAAAAAGGAGAAGAGAAAATGAAAAAGATTATGATGCAGCTTGGTTTAGGCCAGCTAGATTTAGTATGGAGAAATTCTAAAGAATTTAATAATAGATTAAAAGAAATAGATTAGATATTGCCTTATTTAACGAGATTTTATAAGGTACTATGTAATCTCGTTTCTGCTTCACTTTTTTGCAGCTTAAAGGCAATGAAAAGACTTAGGTCTTTTTATTGCCTTTTTATTTTTTTAAAACCAAAGGAGGATACACCATGTTAAAAAGTAAAGATTTACTGGGGATTCGTGATTTAGAAGTAAGTGAGATCATGAGTATCTTAGAACTTGCACATGAAATGAAGAAAAAAATTACAGACAGTACTTTAAGAGAAGATACATTAAAAGGTCGTAGTATGATTACTTTATTCTACGAAAACAGTACAAGAACAAAAGTATCCTTTAATATGGCTGGACTTTACCAAGGTGCGATGGTAACGGATTTAGGTGTTGCAACAAGTAGTGTACAAAAAGGGGAAACCTTAGTAGATACAGGTATTACACTAGATCAAATGGGCATTGACTTTATGGTTATGCGCCATGGGTTAAGTGGAGCGAGCCACTTACTTGCAAAAAATGTTAAAGCTTCTGTTATTAATGCAGGAGACGGCGCAAATGAACATCCGACACAAGCACTTTTAGATCTCTATACAATGCTTGATAAAAAAGGTAGCTTTAAAGATTTAAATGTAACCATCGTAGGTGATATTGCACATAGTCGTGTAGCAAGATCAAATGTATTCGGTCTTAAAAAGCTGGGTGCAAATGTAACACTTGCAGGATGCGGCACATTAGCATCAGGTACAATGGAAGCACTAGGTGCAACAGTAACTCATGATATTAAAAATGCAATCAAAGGTGCAGATGTAGTCATGGGACTTCGTATCCAGATGGAAAGACAAAAAGGTGGATTATTCCCTAACCTTCGCGAATATAGCCAGCTTTATGGTTTAGATGAAGAAATGTTTAGTTATGCAGATAAAGAAGCAATCTTAATGCATCCAGCACCAGTAAATCGTGGTATTGAACTGATGCCAGAGCTATTAGATAGTAACGTAAGTGTTATTGATGAACAAGTACAAAATGGTGTAGCAGTACGTATGGCAATCCTTGCTTTATTAAACGAAAGGAGAGGAAGATAAGATGAAACTGGTTATTAAAGGTGGGTTAGTTGTTAACCCAAGTACAAAACTAGAAGAAGTAACAGACATCCTTGTAGAAGATGGTGTGATTGTAAGCATAGGTGAAACCCCAAGTGACTTACTTGAGAATGCAGATGTCAAAGTAATTGAAGCAGAAGGTAAGTTAGTAGTACCAGGTCTTATCGACCTACATGTACACTTAAGAGAACCAGGCTTTGAACATAAAGAAACAATTGAAACAGGCTGTCTTGCAGCAGCACGTGGTGGTGTAACAACAATGTGTTGTATGCCAAATACGAACCCAGTTATTGATAATGAATGTGTTGTAGAATACATCAATACAATGGCAAGACGTGCAAATGGTGTAAAAGTTCTTCCAGTAGGTGCCATTACAAAAGGCTTAGAAGGTGAAACACTAGCAAACATTGGAAAGATGAAAGAACATGGAATCTGTGCGATTAGTGAAGATGGTAAGACAGTAGCAGATGCGGGTCTTATGAAAAAAGGAATGAGCTATGCAAAACCATTTAACCTTCCAATCTTCTCACATACAGAAGATCGTGCACTATCAGGTGGAGCAATGAATGCAGGTGTAAATGCACAACTGTTTGGAATCAAAGGCATTGGCCGTGATGCAGAAGAAGTGATCGTAGCACGTGACATTATCTTAGCACGTACAACAGGCGCACAGCTTCATTTATCACATATGAGTACAAAAGGAAGCTTAGATCTTATTGAAATGGGTAAAAAAGTATGGGGCATGACAAATTTAACAGCAGAAACTGCACCTCATTACTTCATCTTAGATGATAGTATCTTAGGAGACTATGATAGTAATAAGAAAATGAGCCCTCCACTACGTACAAGTGAAGATGTAGCAGCTATGAAACAAGCACTTAAATCAGGAATTATCGATGTTATTGCTACAGATCATGCACCACATCATTATGATGAGAAAAATGTTGAGATTGAAAAAGCACCTTTCGGTATTGTAGGGCTTGAAACAAGTTTTGCATTAAGTTACACACATCTTGTAAAAGCAGGTATTCTTACTATCTCAGAACTTATAGAAAAAATGAGTTACAATCCAGCACGTATCATCAATAGCCCATCAGGTCGCTTAGAAGTTGGTGCACCAGCAGATATTACAGTAATTGACTTAGAGACACCATATATCATAGATTCAAATAACTTCCTTTCAAAAGGTAAAAACACACCATTTAACGGAATGGAAGTATACGGTGATGTAGAAGTGACAATAGTAGATGGTAGAATAGTTTACGAAAAATAAACAAGATTATAATAAATATTAAGATAAATGAATAAAAATTCACAAAAGATGAAAAATGTAGTATAATAGGAAGAAAGATTTCACACATATAAAAGGAGATAAGCCATGATTGATAGATTACTTACCAAAATCAAAACAGTAGAAAACCCAACTGTAGTAGGATTAGACCCAACATATAGCATGATCCCAAATTTTATTAAACAAGAGATGTTAGAACGCTTTGGAAAAACACCTAAAGCAGTAGCAGAAATGTTTATCAAATTTAACAAAATGATTATTGATGAAGTCTATGACCTTATTCCATCTGTAAAACCTCAAATTGCAATGTATGAGCAATACGGTTTAGAAGGCCTTCGTGCATATATGGAAACATGTGAATATGCAAAAAGTAAAGGTTTAATCGTAATCGGGGATATTAAAAGAGGGGATATTGCTTCAACTGCAGCTGCATACGCTGGCCACATTGCTGGTGTAGAGGTAGAGGATGAACACTTTGATTTATGGCAAGAAGATGCAGTAACACTTAATCCTTACATGGGATTTGATGGTATTGAACCTTTTATAGATGCATGTAACAAAAATGACAAAGGCTTATTTATCCTAGTTAAAACAAGTAATCCAAGTAGTAGTGAGATTCAAGATTTATTAGTAGATGGTACACCAATTTATGATAGAACTGCTGACCTTGTAAGCAAATGGGGAGAGCTCACTATGGGAGATAGGGGTTATAGCCGTATCGGTGCTGTAGTAGGTGCAACACATAAAGAACAAGGAACAGAACTTAGAGCACGTATGCCACATACCTTCTTCTTAGTACCAGGTTATGGTGCACAAGGTGGAACATCTGAGGATCTTAAAGGATTCTTCGATAAAGATGGACTAGGCATTATCGTTAACTCTTCAAGAGGCATTATCGCAGCATACCAAAAAGATAAAACGTTTGATGAGAAAGACTTTGCAAAAGCTTCTAGACAAGCTGTTATTGCAATGAGAAATGATTTACAAGGAGTGATGGGTTAAGATGAAAGCACAATTAATACTAGAAAATGGAATGGTATTCGAAGGTAAAGCATTCGGATATCTTAAAGAGACAATCGGTGAGGTTGTATTCAATACTGGGATGACAGGATATCAAGAAATTCTTACAGACCCATCTTATTATGGACAAATGGTTGTTATGACCTACCCACTTATTGGGAACTACGGTGTCAACCTTGAGGATATGGAATCAAATAAAGCACATGTGCGTGCTTTTATCGTAAGAGAAAAATGTGATTACCCAAATAACTTTAGATGTGAACTTACATTAGACGGTTATTTAAAAGCGCAAAAAATCATTGGTCTTGAAGGCATTGATACAAGAGCCCTTACAAAAGTACTTAGAAAGCACGGTACAATGCGTGCAATCATTGCTGTACGTGAACTTACACCAAGCCAAGTAAAACTTAAAATAGATAGCTTCAACAACCAACATGCGGTTCCAGAAGTAACAACGAAAGAAGTTTACACTATCCCAGGCGAAGGCATCCACGTAGCAATGATCGACTGTGGTATGAAACAAAATATTGTACGTTCATTTAATGAAAGAGGTTGTAAACTTACAGTATTCCCATACGATGCAACAGCAGAGGAAGTTTTAGCAGCAAATCCAGATGGGGTATTCTTATCAAATGGACCAGCCGATCCAAAAGATGTACCAACAGTTGTTAACATGATTAAAGAGTTAGTAGGGAAAAAACCAATTACAGCAATCTGCCTTGGTCACCAACTTTTATCTTTAGCACTTGGTGGGGATACATCAAAACTTAAATTCGGTCACCATGGTTGTAACCACCCAGTTAAAGACTACGTATCAAACCGTGTTTATATTACATCACAAAACCATAACTACTATGTAAGCACACTTCCAGAAGGTGCAAAAGTTACACATACAAACTTAAATGACAATACAGTAGAAGGTATGTATTTTGAAGATCTTGACATCTACAGTGTTCAATTCCACCCTGAAGCATGTCCAGGACCAACAGACACAGCACATATCTTTGACGAATTTATTAAGGTAATGCAAGGAGGAAAACTATAATGCCAAGAGACTTAAGTATCAAGAAAGTATTAGTAATCGGATCAGGCCCAATCGTAATCGGCCAAGCAGCGGAGTTTGACTATTCAGGAACACAAGCGTGTCAAGCTATCCGTGAAGAAGGTATTGAAGTTGTCCTTGTTAACTCTAACCCAGCAACTATTATGACAGATAGAGAAATTGCAGATAAAATCTACATTGAGCCACTTAACGCGGAAATGTTAGAAAAAATCATCGCTAAAGAAAGACCAGATAGCGTACTTGCAGGTGTAGGTGGACAGACAGGTCTTAACCTTGCAGTAGAGCTTCATGATAAAGGGATTTTAGATAAATATAATGTACGTGTGATCGGTACACAAATCTCAGCGATTAAAGAAGGTGAAGATCGTGAGCTCTTCAGAGATTTAATGGCACGTATCAACCAACCAGTTATTGAAAGTGAAATCGTTGAAACAGTAGAAGATGCTGTAACATTTGCTAGAAAGATTGGTTACCCAGTAGTAGTAAGACCAGCATATACACTTGGTGGTACAGGTGGTGGTATCGCAGAAACTGAAAGCGAACTTCGCGAAATTGCTGCAAGTGGGATTCACTTATCACGTGTAAATCAAGTACTTATTGAAAAATGTATCAAAGGTTGGAAAGAAATTGAGTACGAGGTAATGCGTGACCAATATGGTACAGTTATTACAGTATGTAACATGGAAAATATAGACCCAGTTGGTATCCATACAGGAGACAGTATCGTAGTTGCTCCTTCTCAAACACTTTCAGATAGAGAATACCAAATGCTTCGTCGTGCATCACTTGATATTATCTCTGCATGTGATATCCGTGGGGGCTGTAACGTACAAATCGCTCTTCACCCAGATAGCTTTGAATATGCAATCATTGAGATTAACCCTCGTGTAAGCCGTTCATCAGCACTTGCTTCTAAAGCAACAGGTTATCCAATTGCTCGTGTATCTGCAAAGATTGCTCTTGGATACGGATTAGATGAAATCAAAAATGCTGTAACAGGTAAAACATATGCATGTTTCGAACCAACACTTGACTACTGTGTTGTTAAGATTCCAAAATGGCCATTCGATAAATTCTACACAGCAAAACGTACACTTGGTACAAAAATGATGGCTACAGGTGAAATCATGGCAATCGGAAATAACTTTGAAAGTGCTTTCCTTAAAGGTCTTCGTTCACTTGAAATCGGTCAATTCAGCTTTGAACATAAGAAGCTTGAAGCTTGTACATTAGATGAGCTTAAAGAACGCGTCATTACAGCAGATGATGAAAGAATCTTTGCACTTGCTGCAATGCTTCGTATGCACTATAGAGAAGAACAAGTATGTAAAATTACAGGTATGGACATCTTCTTCGTAAAACGTTTCAAATGGATTGTTGAACAAGAAGAAATCCTTAAAGAAATGGAATACGAAGATCTTACACCAAAATACCTTCGTAAACTTAAACGTCGTGGATTTGCAGATAAAGCCATTGCAGAATTCATTGGTGTAGCAGAAGATGACATCCGTGAGTTACGTATCAAATGGAACATCATGCCAGTTTACAAAATGGTAGATACATGTGGTGGGGAATTCGAAGCAGAGTCTCCATACTACTACTCAACATATGATGAAATCGATGAAGTTGTAGTATCAGATCGTGAAAAAGTAATGGTTATGGGATCAGGTCCAATCCGTATCGGTCAAGGGATTGAGTTTGACTACTGTTCAGTACATGCTGTACAAGCGCTTAAACGTCGCGGTATTGAAACAATCATCGTAAACAATAACCCAGAAACAGTAAGTACAGACTTTAACACTTCAGATAAGCTTTACTTCGAACCACTTACAGACGAAGATACTTACCACATCATTATGAAAGAACAACCAAAAGGTGTAATCCTTCAATTTGGTGGTCAAACAGCAATCAAACTTGCTAAGTTCTGTGACAAAATGGGTATCCCAGTACTTGGAACACAACCAAAACAAGTAGATGCAGCAGAAGACCGTGAGAAGTTTGATGAAATCTTAGAAAAACTTCAAATCAAACGTCCAAAAGGAAAAGCGATTTGGTCAGTAGAAGAAGGTTTAACAGTAGCACGTGAACTTGAGTACCCAGTACTTGTACGTCCTTCATATGTACTTGGTGGTCAAGGTATGGAAATCACATACGAAGAAGAACAACTTTCAAGATATCTTGTAAATGCATTCGATCGTGATCCAGAAAACCCAGTACTTATTGATAGATACTTAATGGGACGCGAAATTGAAGTTGATGCCATCTGTGATGGTGAAAACATCTTAATCCCAGGTATTATGGAGCATTTAGAAAGAGCAGGTATCCACTCTGGAGATAGTACAACACTTTACCCAAGTGTAAATATCTGTGATGAAATCAAAGAAAAAATTATTACATGTACACGTATGCTTGCAAAAGAACTTGAAGTACTTGGTATGATCAACATTCAGTACATTGAGTACAAAAATGACTTATACATCATCGAAGTTAACCCACGTTCAAGCCGTACAGTACCTTATATCTCAAAAGTTACAGGTGTACCAATTATCGACCTTGCAACACGTTGTATGTTAGGTGATAAATTAGAAGACTTAGGTTATGGCACAGACCTTTACCCAGAACCAGAAAACTTCTATGCAGTAAAAGTACCAGTATTCTCAACAGAAAAACTTCCAAGAGTAGAAGTAAGCCTTGGACCAGAAATGAAATCAACAGGTGAAGTACTCGGTGTAGGTAGTACAATTGAAGAAGCACTTTATAAAGGATTCATTGCTGCAGGCAAAAAACTACCAAACAAACAAGGAACAATCTTTGCAACTATTCAAAAATATGACCAAGATGAATTTATTGAGATTGCTAAACGCTTCGATAAACTTGGTTACAAGTTCATTGCAACAGAAGGTACAGCTAAAAAACTTCGTGAAAATGGTATGGATGTAAGAGAAGTAGGCAAACTTTCAGAAGGTAGCAACGAAATTATAGACCTCATTCGTAGTGGTGAAGTAGACTTACTTGTTAACACACCTACAAAAGGTAATGATTCAACACGTGACGGATTCAAAATCAGACGTCATGCCATCGAGTCTTCACTTCAAATTGTAACTTCACTTGATACATTAGCAGCTATGGCAGACATTGCATCAAGAGACTTAACCATTGCACAAACTGGTATCTTCAACATGGGAGACAAACAAGATGAGTAAAAAAGTTGTATTAGGCCAAGTTCTATCTAATGAACAAATAGAAAAAGACGTTTATAAAATGGTCATCAAACAACCAGAGGCTGCTAAAAGCGCAGCTCCTGGTCAGTTTGTAAATCTTTACACAAAATCAGAAAGCATGCTTCTTCCAAGACCAATTAGTATTTGTGAAATTGGAGAAGAAACACTTACACTTGTATATGGTGTAGTAGGTAAAGGAACATTAGAGTTTTCAAGTTACAATGTAGGGGATGACATTAAGCTTACAACAGCACTTGGAAATGGCTTTACACCAGCTGAGGCTCACACACATGTTTTAGTAGGCGGTGGGATTGGTGTACCACCACTTGTAGAACTTGCAAAACATTTAGAAGGTGAGAAAATCGCTGTGATTGGCTTTAGAGAAGCACCTTTCTTACAAGATCGCTTAGAAGAACTGGGTGTAAAAGTTTATATCGCAACAGATAGTGGTGCACATGGCTTTAAAGGAAATGTAGTAGAGCTTATGGAATCAGAAGGTATCTTAGGTGATTACTATTATAGCTGTGGGCCAAAACCAATGCTTCGTGCACTTGCGGGCTTCTGCGGTGCAAAAGGCAAACCTGTACAAGTTTCTCTTGAAGAACGTATGGGATGTGGCTATGGTGCTTGTGTAGGTTGCGTATGTAAAACAAAAGCAGCCAACGAAGTAGGCTATGAACAAAAGAAAGTTTGTAAAGACGGCCCTGTCTTTTTAGGAAGCGAGGTAGCGTGGTAATGAGTAAATTAGATTTAAGTGTTAATCTTGGTGGAGGTCTTATATTAGATAACCCAATTACAACAGCATCAGGTACATTTTCACCACGTGAAAGCGGTGAGTTCTACAACTTAAGTGAACTTGGTGCAATGATTACAAAAGGGATTGCCAATGTACCATGGGAGGGTAACCCAACACCTCGTATTGCAGAAACTTATGGTGGTATGATCAATGCTGTAGGACTTCAAAATCCAGGAGTAGATTACTTTATCGAGCACGAACTTCCATATGCAAAACAATTTGGTACTAAAGTGATTGCAAACGTAGCAGGTCGTAGTATTGAAGATTACTGTGAAGTTGTAGAAAAGCTTAGTGAAACAGATGTAGACGCATTAGAAGTGAATATCTCTTGTCCAAACGTTAAAAAAGGCGGTATTGGATTTGGTGTACAATGTGGATTAGCAGGAAGTGTTGTAAGAGAAGTGAAACGTGTTTCTAAAAAACCTCTTATTATCAAACTTTCTCCAAACGTAACAGATATTACAGAAATTGCAAAAGCAGTAGAAGCAGAAGGTGCAGATGCAATTTCTCTTATTAATACATTACTTGGGATGAAAATCGATGTACATCGTATGCGTCCAGTTGTAGCCAACAAAATGGGCGGATTCTCAGGCCCAGCCATTAAACCTGTTGCAGTACGTATGGTTTACCAAGTAAGACGTGCTGTCAATGTACCAATCATTGGTCTTGGTGGGATTATGACAGGTGAAGATGTAGCAGAATTCATCTTAGCAGGTGCAGATGCCGTTTCTATTGGAACAGCAGCACTTATTAACCCAACAGCACCAGTAGACATTAAAAACGAATTCATTGCTTATATGAATCAATACGGATTTAAAAACTTAGCAGAACTTAGAGCTGCTTTACAAGAATAAATCAATTTGTAAAAGTGGACGTCCATAAGGGCGTCCTTTTTTCTCATATGTGAGCAATAAAATACTCCATTTAGAAATAGCGTATAACAAGTGTCTAATTGAAAACAATAATACTATACGCTTTTTTTAACTTGTGCTATAATCTAAAATGTTAAAATAAGCATTGCATCTTTTATGAAGAAGAGCGATAGCAGGAGGTTAATATGAAAAGTTTAAAAAATACGAAGTTCTTAACATTACTTGGGGTATTGTTAGCCATTGAAATTTTGCTAGCATTTACACCATTAGGATTTGTACCCTTAGGATTTACTAAGGCAACAACCGTACATATCCCAGTTATTATTGGTGCTATATTCTTAGGACCAGTAGGAGGCGCTATTTTAGGTCTAGCTTTTGGGATTATGTCAGTTATTATTAATACAATGACTCCAGCACTTACTTCATTTGTCTTTTCACCATTTATTACAATAGCAGGTTCCGAAGGCAATATATGGAGTTTAGTAATTGCACTTGTACCACGTACCCTTATTGGGATTACAGCTTTCTATAGTTATAAGTGGGTAAGTAAAATGAATAAAGGTAATGTTTTAGCTTATATAGTAGCAGGCGTTGTAGGCTCATTAACCAATACAATACTAGTAATGGGTGGCATTTATCTATTCTTTGGTCAACAATACGCTGCTGCTAAAGAAGTAGCTTTTGAAGCCTTATTTGGTGTGATTATGGGGATTGTAGGAATGAATGGGATTCCTGAGGCCATAGTTGCAGCCATTATTGTAGCTACTGTATGTAAAGTACTAAAGAGTATCTTTAGAGAAAAACTATACTAGAGGTAAATCAATCATGAAAAAACATGTTTTAATAGGCGTTACAGGTGGTATAGCTGTTTATAAAGTATTAGATGTAGCAAGTAAGCTTAGAAAATTAGGGTATGAAATGAATACGATTATGACAGAAAATGCTTGTGAATTTGTCAATCCACTTTCTTTTGAGACTCTTACAAATAACTATGTGGTAACGGATACTTTTGCGAGACCACATAAATGGGAAGTTGAGCATATTGCATTAGCAAAACGCACAGACTTAATGCTTATTGCACCAGCTACAGCTAATATTATAGGAAAGATTGCAAATGGTATAGCAGATGATATGCTTTCAACAACAGTGATGGCAGCAAGATGTCCTGTAGTGATTGCACCAGCTATGAATACCGCAATGTATGAGAATCCAATAGTCCAAGAAAATATAGCCTACCTTAAATCTAAAGGCTATTTATTTATAGAACCAGAGGCAGGATGGCTTGCATGTGGCGATGTAGGCAGTGGAAAACTACCTACACCAGATACCATTGTAGACTATGTAACAAAAACACTTGAAAAAGAAAAAGACCTTTTAGGTAAGCATATACTCATCACAGCAGGACCAACCGTTGAGGCCATTGATCCAATGCGCTATATTACAAACCATTCATCTGGTAAGATGGGATATAGTATAGCAGAAGATGCAGTCAAAAGAGGGGCTGAAGTTATTCTTGTCTCAGGACCTACTCATCTTGAATGTCCAGCTGGTGTTAAGCGTGTCGATGTAAAAAGTGCGAGACAGATGTATGACGCTGTACATGAACATTTTGAATGGGCAGATGCAGTTATTAAGACAGCAGCAGTAGCAGACTATAGACCAGAACAAGAAAGTAATCATAAAATCAAAAAAAATGGCAATACATTAATGTTGAATCTTGTACCAAACCCAGATATTTTAAAAAGCTTAGGTGAAAAGAAAACACATCAAGTATTGGTTGGGTTTGCAGCGGAAACAGAAAATATTATTGACTATGCTAAAGCCAAAATAGAGAAGAAGCATTTAGACTTTATTGTAGCTAATAATATTGCACAAGCTGGTGCAGGCTTCAAAGGAGATACGAATATTGCAACCATTATTAAAGCAAATGGTGAAATGATTACATGTCCACAAATGACAAAAAGCGAATTAGGTGACATTATACTGGATCAAGTTAAAAACTATTTTAACTAAAGGGACGGAATATAAGGAAGAGGGAAAGCAATGTTATTAACAATAGATATAGGTAATACAAATATTGTGATGGGTGTTATGAAAGGTATGGAGTTAGTCGTAAGTTTTAGAATGACAACCCAAATACCGCGTACCTCTGATGAGTATGGTATTACAATGGTGGAGATGTTAAGAAATAAGGGAATAGATATAGAGGAGATTGAAGCAGCTATTATTTCTTCAGTGGTACCGAACATTATGTATTCTTTAACCAATAGCATTAAGAAATATATTAAGAAAACACCACTTATAGTAGGACCAGGATTAAAAACAGGTATTCCTATTCGAACAGATAACCCAAAAGCTGTAGGGGCAGATCGTATTGTTAACTGTGTAGCAGCTTATGAACTCTATGGTGCACCTTGTATGGCTATTGACTTTGGCACATCTACAACTTATGATATTGTGAATGAAAAAGGTGAGTTTATTGGTGGACTAATCACTCCCGGTATTAGAATTAGTGCAGATGCTATGTGGCAACGTGCTGCACAGCTACCAGATATGGAGATTAGAAGACCAAAGAGTATATTAGATTGTAAAAATACAATCTCTAGTATGCAAGCAGGCCTTGTTTATGGTTATATTGGTCAAGTGGAATATATCGTAAAGAAAGTTAAAGAAGAAATGGGTTGCCCTGATATGAAGATTATTGCAACGGGTGGCCTTGCAAAAATTATTAAAGATGGTACAGATGTTATAGACGAATATGATGGTCTATTAACACTTAAAGGGCTGTACTTAATTTATGAAAAAAATAAATAGTAGAGTAAAATAAAAAGAGGTGCCTCACTAGTCAGTAACTAGTGAGGCACCTCTTTTAGTCTAATAAAAGATTAATGAAGTTCTATTTAATACTTTTTTTAATTGCTTCAAAGCTCTCTTTACTGATGACATGCTCAATTTTACATGCATCTTCTAATGCAATATGTTCTTCCACACCCAGGTGTTGAAGCCAATAGGATAAGACTTCATGTCTTTCATAAATCATCTCAGCAATGGCAGTACCGGATTCGGTTAAAGAAATATAACCTGCATCGGTTACTGTAATATGTTGATTTTCACGAAGATTTTTCATAGCAGTACTCACGCTAGATTTTTTGAAGCCTAATTCATTAGCTATATCAACGGCACGAACAACAGGAAGCTTTTTGCTTAACATGAAAATAGTTTCTAAGTAATTTTCTGCTGATTCATTTATACCCATAAGTAACCTCTTTTATATTTATTTAATGTATCATTTATTATTTGTTAAAGCTAGTATATCATGACTACAAAGATGTTTCAAATTTCTACTATTATGGCGATATTCAAGGGGCGTACAATGATAAGTTTGCTTAAACATTTTAATAAAATTACTTGTATAGGGATACCCTACCTGCTTAGCAATTTCAGAAATACTTTCATCTGTTGTACAGAGTAAATTGGCAGTCAAAGACATACGTGTAGAGGTAATAAATTGGCCAATAGGTAAATGATAATAGTAGCTAAATCCAGCTTTTAATTTTTGAGTATTAAGGAGAACAAGTTCGCTTAAGTGCTCAATAGTTGGCGGCGATTGAATATTTTCCGTAAGAATCGCATGTGCCTTTTGAATGGACCTAATATCTTCACTACTTAAATGTAGATATTTATTAGTTCCAATTTTTACTTTGCCATAATGAAGCTGCTTAGTAAAAGCGTTATCAGGAGATTGATTTACGGTATCTATGAGAATAGCAATACACTGTAAAAGATAACTTTCTAATAAAATGAGGCTCAGGGCATTCTGATTGGCTAATGCATGCATTTTTTTTAAGAGCGACATGATATCAAGAGGGAGATAACGGTAAGTGAAGTTTTCGTTAAACTTATCAAAACTAAAAGACGTATGAAGCTGCTTTTCTAGAACCTCTGTAAAGTAAGTCTCGTGTATGGTAAATTCTGCCCCATGGAAATGTTGTCCTTTTGTCCATATCTGTTGTCCTTTAATGCCTTTTTCCATAACAAAAAAGGAGGAAGGCGTAAAGGAAGAAACAGGTTGATTTTCTAATTTGAAGTTGGTAGCACCTTGGTATACACTCCCAAAACGTATCAGATGCTCTGGATTATCAAAAATAAGCTTGAAGGCATGGGGAATGGTATAATCGGCAATGCCAAAAGAATAATAACCTGGACGTTCATAAAATAGAAAATAGCCATTTTCAGGATGGTTTGGATCTTTATAAAGGATGCAGTGATCATGTTTATGAGGAACAAAAGAAAGTTTCTTTAATAGAGTCTCACGAAAGACTTTTGATGACTGAACAATTGGATGCATAGTATTTTCTCCGTGTTTAAAAATATAAAAGAAGTATAAAAGATTTTTTATAAGAAAACAAGCTATAAAATAAGCTTATAAGATGACAAAATAATGAAAAAAGGTGAAAAGCTTGTGTAAAAAGTGGAAGGCTATGTATAATTCATTTCAGTAGTTAGTAAAGACTAACTAAAGGAAGTTGTATAGAACTTATGAGAAAGATAAGGAGAAGAAAATGAAAAAATCTATTTTATTATTAATGAGTTTATTTATATTAGCCCTTGCTCTTGTAGGATGTGCAAGTGGTAATACAAGTAATGAACAAGATACCAATCAAGCACCAGAAGAAAAAGCAACACGCGTTGTAACAGATATAAAGGGTAAAGTAGAAATTCCAGTACAACCAGAACGTATTGTAGATATTAGTGGTGCCAGTGATATTTTATCACTTTTAGGCTATGAAGTGATTGGTACAGCAAATAGTGATGGCTATGATTATACAAAATTCCCAAGCTACTTAGAAAATGTTCTTGGACATGCTAAAATCTTAGGATACAGTATGTTAGCTGAAATGGATGTAGAAGCTATTATTGCACTTAATCCAGACCTTATTGTAATTTCAACTGTACAAGAAAAAATGTATGATCAATTATCAAAGGTTGCACCAGTTGTGATGGTGGAAATGAAACAAATGGATTGGAAAGAAGATTTTATGCATGTGGCTCAAATATTTGGTGAAGAAGAAAAAGCAACTGCATGGATTAATGATTACTTAGCAAAAGCTGAAGCAGTCGGTCAAACAATTAGAACAACATATGGTGAAGAAAGCAGTTACTTATCTTTCTTAGCAAGTGGTGGCAGTTTATTTATCTTTGATGGTGCAGGGCTGGGAACAATCTTATATGATGATATGGGATTAGCGAAACCAGTAGGTATGCCACAACAAGAAAATATTAGTTTACCAGTTGTAACTTTTGAAGGATTAGCACAAATCGATTCAGATTATATCTTTGCCATTGCAACAGAAGAAGACTTGGTAGCGTTAACTGCAAGTAGTATCTGGAACGGAACAGAAGCTGTGAAAAACGGAAATGTTGTAACATTACCAGCAAGTCCATATTTCAATCAAGGTTATAGCCCAATTGGAAGATTAGCGTTCGTAGAAGAAGTAGAAGCATTACTTCAAAGCATGCATGAATAAGAAAACAGCTTTTCTTGTTAGTGGATGTAGCATCGTTGCAGTAATAGGGCTAGTTATTGCAATTTGTGCAGGCGCAAAGAATATTCCTTTACAAACAGTATGGGATAGTATCTTTCACTATGAAGATATTTTAGATATGCAATTAGTCCGAGATGTTCGTATACCAAGAGTGATTAGTACCGCCTTTGTAGGCGGTATTCTTGGGATTACGGGGGCAATGATGCAAGGAGTAACAAGAAACCCAGTAGCTGAACCTTCACTTATGGGTATTACTCAAGGGGCTACTTTTGCTATCGCTTTAGTAGGCGCCAGTTCATCGCTCTATGGTTTACTTGGGAATACAGTAGCGGCTTTTCTTGGCGCATTAGTTAGTGGACTTCTAGTCCTTGGCTTTAGTATGAAAAATGCTAGGAATATGAATATCTCAAGACTATTATTAGCAGGTACTGCTCTTAGTACTTTCTTTATTTCAATGGCAACGGTGATTGCATTACTTACAAATAAATCACAAAATCTAGCTTTTTGGATTTCAGGTGGATTTCGTGCAACAACTTGGGAGAGTGTAAAGTTAGTAGTAGGTGTTGGTGGGATTACAACTTTAATGGCCTTATTCCTAGCACCTAAGATCAACATTGTCAATTTAGGCGAAGATGTATGTATAGGACTTGGCGAAAATCCAGTTAAAATTCGTATGTATACCTTACTACTCATCATTCCAATGTGTGCCGTTTGTGTAGCAGTAGCAGGAAATATTGCTTTTGTAGGTTTAATCGTGCCACATATTGTAAGAAAAATTACAGGACAAGATTACCGTGTTATTATGCCAGTTTCCTTTTTATGTGGTGCAACTTTAGTTATTTGGGCAGACGTACTAGCAAGGCTTGTCAATCAACCTTATGAAACACCAATCGGACTATTTACTTCATTGGTGGGTGTGCCACTCTTTATATGGATGGTGAGAAAGGAGAGTTAACCATGAAAAAACGTTTAATAATCGTAAGTATCATCACAAGTCTTCTTTTGGTAGCTGTCTTTTTCTTAGCGGTGAGCTGGGGAAGCAATACGATAGCGTTTCCAGATATCGTAAAAACATTAATGGGAGACGGAACACCCCTTCAAGAAGTAACTATTTTTGATATTCGCTTACCACGTATTATAGTTGCCATGATCGTTGCTTGTTGTCTTTCAACAGCAGGATGTATTTTGCAAAGTGTGACGAGAAATGAGCTTGCAGAACCTGGGATGATAGGGATTAATGCAGGGGCAGCCTTAGCTGTAGTCTTTCTCATTTCTTATGGGCAGACAAGTTACTATGACAAAATGGGAGACATGGCATTATTTATGATGCCTATTGTAGCTATTATAGGTGCTTTACTTAGTGGTGGTTTGATTTACCGCTTAAGCTATAAAAAAGGTGTATCACCAACAAGGCTTATTCTAACAGGGATCGGTGTGAATGTTGGGATCAATGCAGTGATTTCTTTATATCAACTGAATATGTCTAAAGGAGATTACAACCAAGTACTCACTTGGATTAGTGGGAGCTTATGGGGGAGTAGTTGGAAGTTCTTCTTCCTCATTACACCACTTGTATTGATATTCTTAGGGTTAGTGATTTGGAAGGCGAAAATTTTAGATGTACTTGACTTAGGAGATGAAATTGCCATTGGCCTGGGGGTAAAAGTAGAGAAGGAAAGAAAAACATTATTTTTCTATGCCATTGCACTGGCTGCACTTGCAACATCTGTTGCAGGAAACATTGCCTTTTTAGGGTTACTTGGGCCACATATTGCAAGACGATTAGGTGGTCCAGTGCATAGGAGACAAATACCACTAGCAGCTCTAGTAAGTTGTATTATTATTATTTTAGCAGATTCAATTTCAAGAAATGTATTTTCACCAATAGAGATACCTGTTGGTATTACCATCTCTATTATTGGTGTACCTTATTTCATTTATTTAATGATGAAAGAATAAAAAGTTGGAGGGACAGATGGAAGCAATAAAAGTAACAGACCTAGATGTAGCCTATGAACAAAAGTATATTATAAAAAATATGAATATAGAGATTCCTAAAGGTAAAATAACCATGATTATTGGCTCTAATGGATGTGGTAAATCTACATTACTCAAGACCATTGCACGTATTATTACCCCTAAAAAAGGAGAAATCTACTTAAATGGTGCCAGTATTAAAGCACAAGCACCTAAAGAAATTGCACAGAAAATGGCTGTATTACCTCAAAGCCCCGTTGTCCCTTCAGGTCTTTTAGTGAAAGAACTTGTTTCTTATGGAAGATTTCCTTATCAGAGTGCTTTAGGTGGGCTAAAACAAGAAGATATAGAGAAAGTGAACTGGGCCATGGAGGTGACTGGCATGAGTGAGTTTGCCGAACGTCCTGTAGATAGTTTATCAGGTGGTCAAAGACAACGTGCTTGGATTGCTATGGCATTAGCACAAGAAACAGAAATTCTCGTGTTAGATGAACCAACAACTTATCTTGATATGGCACATCAGTTAGAAATACTCTTGCTATTACAGAAATTAAATAAAGAGCAAAACCGTACCATTGTAATGGTCTTACATGAGTTAAACAATGCCACTAAATTTGCAGATTATCTGATTGGAATGAAAAAAGGAGAAGTGGTTTTTCGAGGTAAACCCTTAGATGTCATTACAGAAGAGAACCTCTTTACACTTTATGGCATTCAAGCAAAATTACAGCTAGACGAAACGAAACAGTATCCAATATGTGTAGATTTTAATATTGGTAAAACACATTAAAAGAAGGGAGGCGCATATGACCAATAAATTGTATCATAAGAATTTTAATATCCTTGTACTAGGACAAATTATCTCTTTGTTTGGAAGTTCCATTCAGCGATTTGCCCTATCTTTATATTTACTTGATTTAACAGGTTCAGCAAGTTTATTTGCATCGATCCTTGCTGTTTCTATGATCCCTATTGTTCTTATTTCGCCTATTGCAGGGATTTTAGCAGATAGAGGGAATAAGAAAAAGCTCATGGTCTTTTTAGATGTAGCTAGTAGTATCTTGTTACTGGGGTATTTGATCATTGTTTTACAAGGCAATGACCAAGTAGGTATTGTAGCTGTTGTTATGGTACTTTTATCCACAATATCCACTATTTATCAGCCTGTTGTCAATACGTGTATTCCCATTCTTGTTGCAGAAAGCCATTTAGTAAAGGCCAATGCAATTATTCAGCAAGTAGCATCCCTTAGTAATTTCTTAGGACCTATTTTAGCGGGTATGCTTTATGGGTGGTTAGGCATAAAGGGTGTAATTGTAATCAATATGTTAAGTTTCCTATGCTCTGCACTTATGGAAGTATTCTTAGACCTTCCTCAAACAAAAAGAGCAAAGCAAGATTCCTTCTTACAAGTGTTTGTAGGAGATATGAAAGAAAGTTATATCTATTTAAAAGATAAAAATCCTATTATTTTTCGTATGTTACTTTTTTCAGGATTTTATAATCTCTTTTTAGTTCCTGTATTTAGTGTAGCAGCACCTTATCTCATCAAAGTAACTTTTGGTCTATCTTCAGAAGTATATGGTATGGCAGAAGGAATGATTGCTTTAGGGATGATTCTGGGTGGGGTAATCATTACATGGAAACCACTATATTTCCATATTAAACGTGTACATAGATTACTGTATTTAACGTCAATTTCTATGTTTGTGATGGGGATATCTATAAGTCTATTCCAATCAGGTAGAGGATCTAATGTAACTAGTGTGATGCTATTTATACTCTTTGGCATGGTCATTATGGGCGTATTAGGTATTGCCAATGTACTGAGTGCTGCTTACCTTTATCAAGAGGCAGAAAGCACATTACTAGGTAAGGTTTTAGCCTTTGGTTCGGCCTTTGCAACCCTTTGTATTCCTTTAGGACAAATTCTATTTGGTGGGCTTATTGAAAACTTTGCAGTACACATTGATTGGATTATTTATGGTGCAGCAGTATTAGTATTTGGTGT
This sequence comes from Holtiella tumoricola, assembly GCF_027857615.1. Lineage (NCBI taxonomy): Bacteria > Bacillati > Bacillota > Clostridia > Lachnospirales > Cellulosilyticaceae > Holtiella > Holtiella tumoricola. Next base: position 10,909 of record NZ_JAQIFT010000016.1, on the reverse strand, counting down.
AACCTTACTTGTACGTTGGAATGTATTGCAAATTGAAGGTGACTAAAACGTATAATTAAATTGAAAGTGGCAAGAATCATAAGAAGAAATATGAGGAGGTCACAAAGATGAAAAAATCTATCATGTTAATTGTAACTCTTATACTATGTATGAGTATGCTAGCTGGCTGCGGTGGTGGCACAGCACCAGAAGTAGTACCAACTATAACCTCAGGTGAGATTGTTTCACAAATGGTTGAACAAGGTTTTGTACGTATGCCTATGGAAATAGATGAAGTAGGTGCACAAGAAAGATATCGTATTGATTTAGGTCTTGTAGAAGATTATGCCATTGCAGAAACAGGTATTAGCCCAGGACCAGGCCTTATTGTTGTTGCAAAAGCAAAACCTGACCAAGTTCAAAATGTAGTTGCTAACATGGAAAAGTTATTAGAAGACAAAGTTGGTAATGCTTTCTACCCAGATGAGGTTGAAGCAGCACAACAAGCAGAAGTCATTGTTAATGGACCTTATGTAGGTTTACTCATCTTAAATGGTGAAGTTAAAGATGACGGCATTAAGATGTTTAATGATTTAACAAAGTAGTAGAGGAATAAATGAAAAGAGCAGATTTACTTAGGTAAAGTAAAATCTGCTCTTTTTCATTTATGTTATAAAGTTAATTATTTAAAAAGTTTTTTCTTGTAGTATCCATCTGCTTGATAAATAGCACCAAGTGGATTATGACAAAGGACACGGTCTTTTACAGCAAATACTGTGCATGGTGCTTCTGAGTGTTTGATGAAAAGTGTATCATGACCTACGCAAAGACCAAATAAAATATTAAGGTCTGTTTCAGCTTCATTTAAGAGAAGTGCTTGCCCAATAGGATTACACATAATATCATTTTTTACGTAAGTTTCTTTTTCAGGTTGTTCAATACCTAAGAAACCTTTAAGAATGGCACCGTTTTTACATACTACAGATACAACTTCTAAATCATGGTGTTCTAAAATTTTAACAAAGGTTTTTGCTTCTTCGTGTAAACCTGTACAGAATGCAAGACCAATACGTTTAAAACCACATTTTTTAGCAAATTGGATTGTTTCTTCAACGCGAGTCCAATTTGTATTACCTTCTGATTCAACTAATGCAGATTGTAATGCAATAGTTAAATCATCTCCAGTATGTAAAGATTTTGCTTTTTCTTGAAGATCTTCATTACGGCTTGGGCATAATTTTTTAGGCATTTTTTCTGGATTTTTTTCTAAGCATCCTCTTGTAGGACATTTTGCGCAAATACTCATAAGATCAGTTCCCTTCTATTGTCAAGTAAAATATATGAAATTTATTTAGATAATACCTAAGTAGTGAATACCATTATAAATGCTGATTAGGATAATTCCAATAACCATGCATATGTAAATTTTGTCTACACCTTTAAGTGAGAGTTTTTTTGAAATAATAGGACCAACTGTTCCACCAAGAATACCACCAAGAATCATCATAAAGAATACTGGCCATTCAAATTCAGGAACACCTTTAAATAAGGTTTGGATGACGCTCATACCTTGTGAGAAGAATATAATATAAATAGAGTTAAGAGCGGCTGTTTTAGAGTCCATACCGAAGAATAGGTAAAGAACAGCTAAGTTAATTGGCCCACCACCGATACCTAAGAATGCAGAAAGTGTACCAAGTGCAAATCCAATAATAAGAGATACAACAGAACTTTCTACTTTAATAGGACGAATCTTAGCCTTTTTAAGTGTAAAGATTAATACACCTATAGTTACTAAGGCTAAAACAAAAGATTGAACAGAACCAGCCATATTAGGATTACCACTTAAGGTTTTGACTGTATCGAAAATTTGTTTTCCAAGTAGTCCACCTAGAGCAGCTCCAACGGCTAAATAGGTTCCTTTCTTTTTATCAATTTTAACTTCTGAATTTCGATTACGATAAAGCGTCATCGTTGTCATTGCTAGGACAGTACAGCCAGATAAGAAGCTAATTGTTGAAACATTTAATGTTCCAATAGCATCCATAACAGGCTTGATGATTACGCCTCCTCCAATACCACTAATTGCACCTAAAACAGATGCACCTAAACAGATAAGAAAATAAATAATGTACACCGTAATACACCTCGCTGTAAGTATTTTGAGAAAAATTCTACACTATTATGTTAATCCTCTTGTGTATCATTGTCAAATTAAAATTGTTAAAAAAATAATTATTAGATAATTTATATAGAAGGAGTGAGTTGGAAATAAAAAAGTGTAAACAAATTAGTTGCCAAAATATGCATAAATAGTTTAGATGGTGGCACACTAACGGTTATAGAAAAACTATTTATTCAAATTATTTTAGGAGGTTACAAAAATGAAGAAGTTTATGACTATGCTCATGTTAGTTGGAATGAGCATAACTGTTATGCTTACAGGTTGTAATAAAGATGAGGCAAAACAAGAGGCAGCTCAAAATGGACAAGTTGTAGAGATTGAAGGACAACAAGACCAATATGGTTGGTTCCCACATATGCGTCTCACTTTCTCTGGTGATACATTAACAGAAATCTATTTTGACTATGTAGATGATAGTGGTGCTAAAAAGTCTGATGATGATGAGTATAACTCTGGCATGAAAGAAAAAACTGGGGTAAGTGGCAAAGAAGCAATGGAAGCTCTTCGTCAAAATTTAATCGCAGTTCAAAATCCAATGGCTGTAGATGTTGTAACAGGTGCAACTCAAACATCAGAGGAATTTATTGCCATGGCAGATCAAGGCTTCAAACAATACTTTAATGGTGAAGTAAGTGCTAATAACTATGGCAATGGTGATCCAACAACAACTACAGATGATCAAGGTACTACAGGAGAAGCCAACACTAATCAAAAAAGTGACAATAATGGTACCGAAACAACAGGTGAAAATGCGCCTACCTATGATAATGGTGGAGATGGTAGCCCAAATAATGCAGAAAACAGTGGAAATGCAGAAGGCAGTACAGGTGCCGAAGCTAGTGGTGGAACAGGAACAGGCAAATAATATAAAAATAAAAGGTGCTCATCTATGTGAGCACCTTTTATTATTTAAGTGTCATATTAAATTGTACAGGATATAGAACTTGTCCCTTAATATCAATTTCTTCAGGGCATAGTTTAGCAACAAGAAAAGCTTCTTCTGGAAAACCAGCAGGTGGTGTAATCTCGAAGTTTGCTGCACTTTCAAATCCAAAACGTGTATAGAATTTAGGGTCACCTAAGACAATAACAAGTTTGTGACCTAAATATTTCGCTTTTTTTAGGCCTTCTTCTACAAGTTGAGTACCTAATTTTTTTCCTTGGTAATCTGCTTTAATACCTACAGGGGCTAATGCTAAAGCAGGAAATGTTTTATTGCCGTCTTTAATTACAACACGTGTAAAGAGTAGATGGCCTAAGAGGTCATTATCTTCTTCGATAACTAATGAAAGCTCAGAGTGATAATAGTTCGTTTTACGGAGTCTATCTACCAGTTGTGCCTCGATGTCTCTTTTGAAAGCAGATTGATGAATGGTATGAACCATTTCATATTCAGCTTTCTTCTCAGGTCTAATAATCGCCATATAAGTCCCTCCTTCTAGATAGTTCTATTTTATCAAATAATATGTGGATAAGCTATAGAATATGCGTAGAAAATAGATTTAGCGCTATTGTGTAAAGTAGAAAATATAAGTTACAATGGATATTATTTAGAAAAAAACAAACAATTATTGATTTTTGAGCAAATAGTTATTATAATTTATTTATTACATTATCACTTTAGAGTAGTGAAGCGGGGGGCGTAAATGAAAAATTATGTATTACATATACCAGAAGGTGTGAGAGATTATTTATGGGAAGAGTCTTATTTGAAGCAACAAATAGAAGATAAAACGAGAAAGTTATTTACAAGTTATAGCTATAACTTGATTGAGACACCTACTTTTGAATACTTAGATGTATTTACCTTAGGAGATGAGTCTTACCAAAATCCAAAACTCTACAAATGGATGAATAAACAAGGAGAAATTGTTGCCCTGAGAAGTGATATGACGCGTTCTATTGCCCGTGTTGTAGCCACTCAAAATAGTAATAGACCTATGCCACAACGTTATCAATATGTAAGCAATAGTTTTAGATATCCAGAGCGATATCAAGGTAAGGTACATGAATTTACGCAAGCAGGGATTGAACTTATTGGTGCATCTAGTATAGAAGCAGATGTAGAAGTAATTAATCTTGCCATAGAAGCCATGGAAGCAGTAGGTATAGAGGATTTCACCATTCATTTAGGCAGTGCAAAGTTTTTAGAATGTCTCCTAAAGGATATAGGTGCAACGAAAGCACAACAAGCCAATATCTATGAAGCCATTGATAAAAAAGATGCTGTAAAAGTACAAAATATTTTAAGAGATACACAAGCCACAGAAGCTTTAATTGATGTCATTAGTAAGCTGATGCAACAAGTAGGTGGTATAGAACTTTTAGAAAAAGTGAAAGCTCAGCCTTTCTCTCAAGCAACCTTACATACATTAGAAGAACTTGAAAACATTTATAAAGCCTTAGTAGAAGATAATAAAGCTGAATATATTTTGTTTGACTTTAGTATATTGTCCTATGCAAGTTACTACACAGGAATGATGTTTCAAGGTTATACAGAAGGCATTGGTGAAGCTGTCATAGAAGGTGGGCGTTATGATAAACTTCTGGCTTATTTTGGGGTAGATGTACCAGCAGTAGGATTTGGACTTAATATTTATGCAGTCTTGCAGAAAGTAAAAAGCAATAAGCAACCTACATTGCCTGCAAAGACATTGATGATTTGTGAACCTGAAACAAGAAAGATTATGAAGCAAATAGCAACTCAGTTTAGGCAAGAGGGGCTAGTTGTAGAACAAAGTGTAGCAAAGGGGTTAGAAGAGGCCTTAGACTATGCCATTGCAGCTGAAATAGGAGGCGTACTTCATTTTAAAAATGAAAAAGAAGTAGATGTATATGACTTAGCAGGTAGAACGGTGCAGACAGTAGCACTCACATCACTTCAAGAAGAGGGGGAGTAGTATGCATACCATTACTTTTGCATTAGCTAAAGGGCGATTAGCTAAGACGACCATGGAGATATTGAAAGAATTAGGCATTACTTGTAAAGAGATGGAAGATAAAAGTCGTAAATTATTATTTACCAGTGATGATGCCAGGTATCAATTTTTCCTTTCTAAGGCACAAGATGTACCCACCTATGTAGACTATGGTGCTGCAGATATTGGAATTGTAGGAAAAGATACGATCGTAGAAGAAAATCGAAATGTTTATGAGGTATTAGACCTTCAGTTTGGTTGCTGCAAAATGACTGTTGCAGGTGAGCCTCATAAAAAGGCTTTATTAGAGTCTGGTCAGACTATACGTGTTGCAACCAAGTATCCACTTATAGCTAAGGAATATTTTGAAAGCCAAAACAGAAGTGTAGAGATTATTAAGCTGAATGGCTCAGTAGAATTAGGGCCTATTGTAGGCTTATCTGATGTAATCGTTGATATTGTAGAAAGTGGTGCCACTTTAAAAGAAAATGGTCTGGTCGTCTTACAAGAGATTATGCCGCTATCTGCCAGGGTGATTGTCAATACCGCTAGCATGAAAGTGAAGCATGAAGAAGTGGATCATCTTTTAAAACAGCTTAGAAAGGTTTTAGAACAATCAAATGATTGATAAATAGATAGGAATAGGGGGGAATCAAATGATTCGTATGATTGAAAAACCAGCGGAAAAGAAAATGTTTTTTAATATATTAGAAGAGCGAGGTAATCTTGATACAAGTAAGTTTGCTTTAGGTGTTAAAGAAATTGTAGAGAATGTAAGGCATACAGGAGATGCAGCGCTTTTTAATTATACCCATCAATGGGATAATGCCAATGTAACTGCAGAGAACGTACAAATTAGCAATGAAGAGATGAAAAAGGCTTATGAAGAACTTCCAGACAATCTAAAAAAAGCCATGGTACTCTCTTATGAACGTATTCGTGCCTTCCATGAAAAACAAAAACAAAATACTTGGATGGATGTGAAACCTAATGGAGAAATTTTAGGGCAACGTGTCATCCCACTTTCTAGTGTTGGGGTATATGTGCCAGGAGGTAAAGCAGCTTATCCTTCTTCTGTACTCATGAATATTGTACCTGCAAAGGTAGCTGGTGTAGAAAAAATAGTCATGGTAACGCCTATTTCTAAAGCTGTTTGTAAAGATGGAAAAGTGCCACAAAATGTACTGGCAGCAGCATACTTAGCAGGTGTGGATGAACTTTATACAATAGGTGGGGCACAGGCAGTGGCAGCCTTAGCCTTTGGAACAGAGACCATACCTAAAGTGGATAAGATTGTAGGACCAGGCAATATCTATGTAGCACTTGCAAAAAGGGAAGTGTATGGGTATGTAAGTATTGACTCTATAGCAGGGCCGAGTGAAATATTGATCATTGCTGATGAAAGTGCCAATCCAACCTATGTGGCAGCCGATTTATTATCTCAAGCAGAACATGATGAACTAGCTTCTAGTGTATTGATTACACCATCTCGTGCTTTAGCGTTAAAAGTACAAGAAGAAGTAGGGCGCCTTTATAATCAATTACCACGCCAAGAGATTTTAAAGAAATCCCTTAAAAATTATAGTGTTATTTTAATAGAAGAAAACTTAGAGAAAGCCTGTGAAACGGCCAATGATATAGCGCCAGAGCATTTAGAGTTAGCAGTCGCTACACCTTTTGAATGGCTAGGCAAAATTAAAAATGCTGGTGCAGTCTTTTTAGGACACTATACACCTGAGCCTTTAGGCGATTATATGGCAGGCCCTAATCATGTGTTACCAACAAGTGGTACGGCAAGATTCTTCTCACCATTAGGTGTAGAAGACTACGTAAAAAGAAGCAGTGTATTATCTTTTACACCAGAATCATTTTATGCTTTGGCAGATCAAGTCATTGATTTTGCAGAAAGTGAAAGCTTATATGCCCATGCCCTATCTGTTAAAGTACGTAAAGAGAATCAATAAGGGGGAGATGAGATGGAGCAGCTATTTAGAAAAAGTGTGAGAGAGATGGTGCCTTACCATGCACCGTATATTATAGAAGGCATTAAGCTAGATGCTAATGAAAATACCTATCCTGTTTTAGAAGCGTTAAGAGCGCATATGAGTGAGTGGGCACAAACCATGCCTATTAATTATTATCCAGATACAGATAGTACCAAGTTACGTGAAGCAATAGGCAAGCTCTATGACGTAGAAGCCGATTGGGTCTTATGTGGAGTAGGGTCAGACCAAGTCATAGATTGTTTAATGCGTAGTACTTTAGAAGTTGGGGAATGTATTGTAGTACCTACGCCTTCTTTTAGCATGTATAAGTTGAGTGCAAACGTTAATCATGGAGAAGTGATAGAAGTGCCCTTAAATGAGGATTTTTCTTATAATGTGGAGACATTGGAAGAAGCAATCCTTGCACATAAACCGAAGCTTACCTTTATTTGTAATCCAAACAATCCAACAGGTTCTAAGATGGCATTAGAGGCTATTAAAAGGTTAGCAAAGCTTGAAATAGGCTTCCTAGTCATTGATGAAGCCTATATGGAATTTACAGAAGAGAGTGGCATTCAGTTGTTAAAAGATTACCCTCAAGTGATTGTATTACGCACCTTTTCAAAAGCTTATGGATTAGCAGGGAGCCGTGTAGGCTATGCCCTTGCAGCGCCAGAAGTGATTCAGATGATCGGTAAGGTAAAGCCACCTTATAACTTAAATTGCTTTTCTGAAGAGATTGCAACTTGGGTAGCAAACCACCATGGACACATTATGCCGTTAATAAAAAGTATTGTAGAAAGTCGGGAGGACTTTAAAAGTTATTTAGAAAGCTTAGGATGTACAGTTTATCCTTCTGCTACCAATTTCTTATGGGTAGATTCTAAATGGCCACTGGACGACTATTTACGTGAAGCCTCTATCTATGTGAAGCGTTTTCAATATAACGGAAAACGTTATTACCGTATTTCAATAGGTACTAAAGAACAAATGGAGCAGGTGAAGCGAGATTTAAAGTCAAAAGTTAAAGGGGAGATGTAAATGCGCAAAAGTACAATAGAACGAAAAACAGCAGAGACCCAAGTTTATATTGCTCTCGATCTAGATGGAGAGGGAAAAGTAGATATTGAAACAGGTATAGGTTTCTTTGACCATATGCTGACACATATAGGTAAACATAGCTTTATGAACTTAGAAGTTAAAGTAAAGGGTGACCTTTATATAGATGGGCATCATACTATTGAAGATACAGGGATCGTACTGGGGCAAGCCATAAAAGCTGCATTAGGTGACAAGACTGGGATTGAACGCTATGGGGACCGTATTGTACCTATGGATGAAGCCTTGATCTTATGTGCTCTAGACTTATCAGGAAGACCTTATTTAGATATAGATACACCGTTTACAAGTGAGCGTGTAGGAAGCTTTGAAACCCAAATGGTGGAAGAATTCTTCCGTGCAGTAGCTGTGCGGGCAGGAATGAATTTGCACATCCAGATCTTAAGAGGCAAGAATGACCATCATATCATAGAGGGTATGTGTAAGGCATTTGCAAAAGCATTGGCACAGGCTGTTGGCTATAATCCTCGCATTCAAGGTGTACTTTCTACAAAAGGCATGTTGGAGGTGTAAGATGATCGCAATTATTGATTATGGAATGGGAAATTTAAAAAATGTCCATAAAGCACTTCAAAGTATAGAGGTTGAGTCTATCATTACAGCGGATCCTAAAGTCATTGGTCAAAGTGAGAAGGTGATTTTGCCAGGTGTGGGTGCTTTTAAAGATGCTATTCATACCATTAATGCTTCAGGACTAAGAGAAGTGATTGATGAAAGTGCCTATTCAGGCAAACCCTTCTTAGGGATTTGCTTAGGTATGCAACTTTTATTTGAAAACAGCTATGAAAATGGAAGCTATAAAGGATTAGGCTACATACCAGGAGATATTGTGAAGTTAGAAGTACCTTTGAAAGTACCCCATATGGGATGGAATACATTGGAGATTGTGAAGCAAGAACCTATATTTGAAGGCGTGCCCAATAACAGTTATGCCTATTTTGTACATTCCTATCATATGGAGGGCGCAGAGGGAATGATCAGTGCCTACACTACCTATGGCAAGCGGTTTGGGGTGGCTGTACAAAAAGATAATATTTATGGGGCACAATTTCACCCAGAAAAGAGTAGTACGGTAGGCTTACAGATGTTGAAGAATTTTGCAAGCTTATAGTTTGAGTATGAGATGATCAAGCATGAAACCAAGTAAGGGAGGGAAAAAATGAGACTCTATCCAGCGATTGATTTAAAGGATGGCAAGTGTGTAAGGCTTGTACAAGGTGATTACAATGCAGTGACAGTATTTGAAGATACACCTAGTGAAATGGCAAAAAGGTGGGAAAAAGAAGGTGGAAGTTACATACATTTAGTAGATTTAGATGGGGCAAAAGAAGGTAGAAGTATCAATGAAGCGGCCATCAAAAGTATTATTGAAGCAGTAGATATCCCAGTAGAACTAGGGGGCGGAATTCGTACCCTTTCTCAAATAGAAGAAAAGTTAGCCTTAGGTGTAGATCGTATTATATTAGGCAGTGCAGCAGTAAGGGATAAGGCTTTGGTCAAAGAAGCCATTAACCGTTTTGGAAGTGACAAAATCGTTGTAGGTGTAGATGCCAAAGAGGGCCGTGTCGCCATAGAAGGTTGGCTTGAAGTGACGGATATTAGTGCAGTAGATTTTTGCTTAGCGCTTAAAAAGTTAGGGGTAAAGACGATTATCTATACAGATATTGCAAAAGACGGTATGATGCAAGGCCCAAATGTAGAGGAGACCAAACGACTGGTTGAAGCAACTGGACTTAGGATTGTAGCTTCTGGTGGGGTTGCGACATTGGCAGATTTACAGGCAGTAGAAGAAGCTGGTGTAGAAGGGGCTATTATAGGTAAAGCACTTTATCTTGGGGCAATCGACCTTAAGGAAGCTGTTGGTTTATTTGAAAAGCAACAGCCAGAAGGAGGAAAGTACAATGCTCAGTAAGCGTATTATACCTTGCCTAGACGTAACAGGTGGTCGTGTTGTAAAAGGAGTTAATTTTGTCAATTTGATTGATGCTGGTGATCCCGTACAAGTAGCCAAAGCTTATAGCGAAGAAGGCGCAGATGAAATCGTCTTTTTGGATATTACAGCTTCTTCAGATGAGAGAAATATTATGCTAGATGTAGTGGAAAAAACAGCAAGTGAAGTCTTTATTCCTCTTACAGTTGGAGGTGGCATTAGAAACTTAGAAGATATTCGTAATCTTTTAAATGCAGGTGCAGATAAGATTTCAATCAATTCACAGGCAGTGAAAGACCCTATCCTTGTTTCAAAAGGGGCTGAACGCTTTGGAAGCCAGTGCATTGTTGTAGCTATTGATGCAAAGTGCAAATTAGATGGAACAGGCTTTGAAGTCTATATACATGGTGGAAGAACCCATACAGGTCTAGATGCCATTGTGTGGGCAAAACAGATGGAAGACTACGGGGCAGGAGAAATTCTACTTACAAGTATGGACTGTGATGGTACAAAGGCAGGATATGACTTAGAACTTACAAGACGTATTAGTGAAAGTGTAGGTATACCTGTTATTGCTTCTGGAGGCGCAGGGAATAAAGAACATTTCTATGATGCTTTTACCATAGGAAGAGCAGATGCAGCATTGGCAGCCTCTTTATTCCATTTTAAAGAATTACCCATTAAAGAGTTAAAAACCTACTTAGCAGAACGCAATTTACCTATTCGTTTATAAGCATAAAGAAGAGAATAGAGCTAAGACAAAAAGGAGCAAGAGAAGTAATCAATAAAAATT